>PLBS01000075.1 GCA_003134595.1 Gallionella sp.
GGCTGGTAATTGCAGGCGTTTTGTTGGCAGGCTGCACCAACACAATACCCGTCATCAGCACCTCGATTGAATGCCCGGTCAAGGAAGAAGACCTTGCTGCCAAGTGCGCCGAGCCTGCAACCATCGCGACTGGCACCACATATCAGGACATGATTAGTATTGCCATCGCAGACAGAAAAAACCTGATCGAGTGCGAGAAAAACCGGCAGTTCCTGCAAAATTCTATCAATGAATGCAATGTTGCAATTCGGAAAAACAACGAGAAAATCGACGAGTTCAACAAGAAATATGCCAACAAACCCTAGGGAAACGCAGATTAAATCATCCGTTCGCCCTGAGCTTGTCGAAGGGTTAGCAGCCATGTAGGTTGGGTTAGCGGTTGTATCGCGTCTCGTCCCCGGAGGGGGAACCCAACATCATCAAAAGCGTAGTTTAAAAAGAGGCGATTCGGCATTTACATTCATCAACGAGCAGAAAGAAAGGGGACTCACCATGACCAGGATATCCGAAAACAAACGTGGTTACGGCTGGCAGCCGGATGTACCCGACCAGCGCGACCATCTCTATGCCGCACCGGTAATCTATCTCGCAAAACTGCCCGCCAAAGCTGACTTTCGCCCCCACTGCCCGCCGGTATACGACCAGGGCCAGCTCGGCAGTTGCACGGCCAACGCCATCGGCGCGTCCATCCAGTTCGAGCGGCGCAAACAAAAACTGAAGCCCGACTTCGCCCCCTCGCGCCTGTTCATCTACTACAACGAGCGCGTCATGGAACATACCGTCAAATCCGATGCCGGTGCGCAAATTCGCGACGGCATCAAGAGCGTCGCCAAAATTGGAGACTGCCCGGAATCGGAATGGCCTTACATCATCGCCAAATTCACTGACAAACCCACCGCTTCATGCTTCAAGGACGCACTGAAGTACCAAGCCGTGCAATACGCGCGCGTGCCGCAAATCCTCAACCAGATGAAAGGCTGCCTCGCATCCGGCTATCCCTTCGTGTTCGGCTTCTCGGTTTACACAGAATTCGAAAGCGACACCGTGGCAAAAACCGGCAATGTAAACATGCCCGGTCCCAAGGAAAAACTTCTGGGTGGACACGCAGTGTTGGCCGTCGGCTATGACGATAGCACCCAGCGCTTCATCGTGCGCAACTCATGGGGCAACAAGTGGGGAATCAAAGGCTACTTCACCATGCCATACGCCTATCTCACCGACTCCAATCTGGCGGATGATTTCTGGACGATACGGTTGGTGGAGGCGTGAGAACGCACTGAGGATGAAATGGCTCAAATCAGTATCACAATGTTTTTATTCCAGCAAAGCAAAGTGAAGTTGCCCCATTGTTTCACCAGTTCTTGTTTAAAGGGGATATGTGGCCCCCGATTGTTTCGCGACAGCCACACTTGCTTGTGAAATCAAAAAATGAAAGGGGATACAAACATGACCTGGGAATTTCGAAGAGTTTATATGCTACTCAACGCGCTTCTCGTAACATTTATTGCTCTCTGGAGCAACCTAGCATTTGGCGCTGAAAAAATAATTCTTTATACGGATGCGGTCTGTAGTAAAGAACTAACAGCCAATACTAGGGATATCGAGGGCGACAATGCCAGTCTTTTTAAGAACAATGAGATAACGCTTTATTACTACGATGACAAAGTTAGTAATGTGGAATTCAATGAAGCAACGCGGGATACAGTATTACTTGTCCAACTAAAAGAGTTGGCATCAGCTGTTGCCAAAAAACAATCGGCGACGGCGTTGGCCCCCTCTAAAAAATGCACGCCGACGGAGCCTTATCGACTTAAGTTTAAGCGCGCAAATTTAAAAATAATAGCTAAAGGCATTGATGATAAAAGTGAACAATCTTTCAACATAGTTACTGGCCCTAAAGAGCATTGGTATTTGGGCTTTGACCTTCCAGTTAGCAACCGTAAAACCCTGAAGTATGACCAAGCAACAAAATCATTATTACCTCAGGATCAAAATCCACAAATTTATTTGAGCTTTAACTATTCCTTTGCTGATGTGGTATCAGAAGAAAAGAACACTTTGTCACTTAAATTAATGTTACAAGCATCATCAAGGCCGCTTGATTCGGTTGGGTTGGGACTAGGATATCGTTTGCCACAAAATCTTCCTCTGATAGAAAATTTGCTAGGTGATTCGTCTTCATTGAGTTTGTTTGCCGGTCGATTTTGGACCAAGCAAGACGGCATGACAGCGGGAGGGGATGGACTATTGAATCAATCTACCGGCAAAGATTGGCGTTTTGGAATTTCGTATGATTTCAGCACCGGACTCCCGTGGATTAAGTAGCCCCACTTTTTAGCAATAGGCAATAACGGGGCGGTATCACAAAGTTTCAACAGCAACGAATTAAGTGATACTGCCAACCTGACTTGTTTATGCAAAACCGCTCTCAATCCGATATTCGCACCAAATAATATATTGGAGGTGTTATATGACGCATATTCGTACAATGAAACTATTAATTGCCATTGCCTTAGTTACTTTGTCATCATTCCCGCTTACTATTTCGGCCGCACCAGTAACCAAGGTAACATCTGCTCAGCTAAAGCAAGCCAATGCACAATATAAAAATCTTGCTGCTAAAGCACGTCAAGATTCAGCAGATAATGGATTCGATGCATTTAAAGCGTCCGTATACAAAGAATCTTTTCCGGGAGGCGTATATATCGTTAATGGCGATACTCCAATTGGTAATGATAAAGACCTCCTTGACTTCTATCGTAAAGAGATCGTTCATGAATGGAAGACCCCCCATTACGGTATTTTGCTCATTATTGATGCACCGAACAGCAAGATTGCTGGGTGGGATAGTGCCACAAAAAACAATCTAACCTACTGCGTAAGCAAATCATTTGGAAATCGGTATCAAGCTGTAGTCGATGCAATGGCCGATGCCACCAAAGCATGGGAAGGTGCCAGCGATGTTTCATATAAACATGTAGTTTCTCTTGACGGCAACTGCGATGCTCAAACTAGCGGTGTAATATTCGATGTTCGTCCAGTTAACGTCAGCGGCGCGTATTTTGCGCGAGCTTTTTTCCCGCGACAACCACGAAATGAGCGCAACGTACTAATTGATGAAAGTTCCTTCAATCTGAAACCCGATAGCAAACTCCAGCTCGCCGGCATCCTTAGGCATGAATTAGGTCACACGTTGGGTTTTCGCCACGAACAAACGCGCCCGGAAGCTGGAAAATGTTTTGAAGATAAAGCCTGGGTACCACTTACCTCGTACGACGCGTTTTCCGTCATGCACTACCCGCAATGTAACGGCCTTGGAGATTGGTCACTGACTTTGACAGATACGGACAAGCTTGGGGCTGCATGTCAGTATGGTGGAGCAAAAGGAGTGCCGTTTGATGAAGCAAAGTGCAAAAGTAGCAACATTTGACGCGAAAAACCAAAGTACCGGAATAAGTGCTGATAATGTCTGGCTGTGAATCTGTGAAGAGGGAAAAGGAGTGAAAGGGGGGCATGTTGACCACATAGTTGCTTCGCGACCGATGATCTTGCCAAGTCATAGGAGCATGCGGCCGAGGACTAACAAGCGGTACACCAATTCACAATGGAAAACAAATCATGATCTCTGATAACGCAATCAAGGAAGCAATGGCAATTGGCCGCAGGCAGGCTGAAGCTATAATTTCATTTCGCGACAAGGAACTTAAAAAACGGGCGGCTGTGATTGCGGCGCCAGCAAAACCCGTGCGCCGCATTACCGCCTTAGAACCCAGAATGATGGCGATACAACAATCATTAGGGCCGCAAGCCCAGGACGTACTGGTCGCTGAGGGGGATTCCTGGTTCGATTACCCATTCCACGATGTCTTGCGAATGCTTGAAGATCACCATGGTTATGAAGTTGAATCCGTGGCACATTGGGGAGACAGGGTTGAAGAAATGGCCTACACAGGTGGTCAACTCGAAGAGTTCACGCGGCGAATCGAGAAGGTGTTGCGAAATGGATCGATTCCTCGAGCAATTCTTCTTTCCGGAGGAGGCAACGACATCTCGGGCGATGAGTTTGGGATGTTTCTAAATCACGCCGCTTCCGCAATAGCCGGACTAAACAGGACAGTAGTAGATGGCGTAATCAACGAGCGAGTGAAAATCGCTTATGTCACCATCATCAGCAAGATTACAAATGTATGCCAGATGCGTATCGGCCATCCTCTACCGATCGTACTCCACGGATATGACCATCCTGTACCGGATGGACGTGGATTCCTTGGTGGATGGGGGCTATTGCCCGGTCCATGGCTTGAACCGGGATTTCGTGAGAAAGGCTTCGACCAACTCCAGCAACGAATCAGCATCGCCAAAGAACTGATAGATAGTTTTAACACGATGCTCAATGAAGTCACATCACTCTCCGAATTCGCCCATGTGCATTACATTGATCTGCGCGGAACGCTTTCTGAGTCGAATAACTACAAGGACGATTGGGCCAACGAGCTACATCCGACTGAAAGTGGATTCGAAAAGGTAACTAGCAAATTTGCAAAAGTGATAGCGAGTTTATAAGGCTATAGTATACGGTTCTGGCTGTCCTGCATTAGCGCGCAGGAGTGTGAAAGTGGTCAACATCACAATCTTTTGATTCCAGAAAAGTTAAGTGATGCTGACCCTATTGGTTCGAATGATAAAACACTTTATCGCTTATTAAGTCGAGGCACCCCGAATGACAAGTGAAGTTTTGATGTTGAACAAGGATGCAGTGGTAATTGCGGCAGATAGCGCAGTTACAACAGGTCGCGACCCGCACCCTCGATATTCAAAAGCCGCAAACAAAATATTTGACCTTTCGATTCACGGTAATGTTGCGGTAACGATTTTCGCCGCAGCAGAGATAGACCGCGTTCCTTGGGAGCTTGCGCTGAAACAGTTTCGTCGGCAGGACTCAAAGAACGCACAACTTCCCAAGCTAGAGGATTATGTTGGTGCATTAGTCGCATATCTTAAGGGTAACCCTAGCCTCTTCCCTGCCGCTGTCAGAGCTGATTTGCTGAAGAAGCAATTTTTTTGGGCCGCCAGATTTGTACTAGAGCAGGTTGGAATCAAATTCCCGGATTTTATTAATAGCAGCAAAACTTCGGGGGAGCGTATTGCCGCATGGGGAAAGGGAGAGGCGATTGTTGCTCAAGAATTGGGGGCTCGTTCCTATCAAGATCCGCTTACCCATATTGATCACCAAAATATCATTGCTCAGAGTGCTGCGTTGCAGGCTGAGTTGGCAACATTGATTGCAAACACGCCAGAATACTTGCATGCTGATGTTGCAAAATTGACTTTGTTGGCCATCGAATCTTTGGTAAAGCAGCCTACCGAATTCATTAGTTACACAGGATTGGTATTCGCCGGTTATGGAGAGGAAGAAATTTTTCCAAGTTTTATTCACATTGAAATGTACGGACATATCGGGGATACTTTGTTGTGGAAAAAGGTAAACAACTACGCCATCACCCATGATAATGACGCGTTTATTCTGCCTTTTGCACAGTCTTCAATGATTGACCGTTTTACTGACGGCTTTGACAATACACTCAATGGAATCATCTACCGAGAGAGTTTGAATAGCTACAATTATGTCGTTTCCGATCTCATAGCGTCTGGCCTCGCAATTCCAAGCGCAGTTTCGGATTCCATTATTGCAAAACGCCACCCAGAATTTATGAAGGCTTGGGTGCATAAGAACTGGGACTTGAATTTTCATCCGCTGCGGCGTGTACTAAATAGTCTGAGCGTGTCGGAGATGGGGCATCTCGCAGAGTCGCTTCTGGTTCTGGAAGAGCTTCGGGAACGCGTTACCTCACCGTCTGAATCAGTTGGTGGCCCAATTGATGTTGTAGTGGTTACCAAAGCAGAGGGGTTGCTGTGGCTTAAGCGAAAACACTTCTTTAATCCACAATTGAACTCAAGATACCTAAATCGGTCGAAATCAGACTATAATTAATTTTGTTAGAAGGATTCTATGGAGAGCGATTATGCAAAACTCAACCGTTCTTAGCTATCAAGTTTTACAAAAACGAGAAAAAAATGTAGCTGAAGTTAGTAGCGAACCGGGCGTGCTTGAATCGAGCGAGATTGCCCTTTCAAAAGAAGAAAAAGATTATCAGCGGTTAGTTAGTGAAAAATTGAAGGCATCTGCCGAGTGGGATGTTCGCGATTCAAAAATGTTCAGTATTCGTTGATTCAAGCATGAAAATGCCGGCACATTCCGGCCTTTTCTCTATGTAGTTTCTCATACACGAAATATCACCACCCACTTACTTAACCGTACCTAAATCACACTTGCCGCTGGCGTAACTTGACGCGCTTCAAATAAGCCTCGCGCGCGATCTGCACATCCTCGAGAAAATAGGGCAGCTCCTTCAGCAGCATGGCTTGCGGGCCATCCACCAGCGCCTTGGGTGGTGCGGGGTGGAAGTCCACCAGCACCATGTTGGCCCCGGCAATCACGCCTTGTGCAGTGACATGCATCATATCGAGGATGCCGTCCGGCGCAGCTTGCCGCGACCCCACCGAGTGCGAGGGATCGATGCACACCGGCATGCGCGTCAGCCGCTTTACCACCGGCACATGCGAGAAATCGACGAAGTTGCGGTGCGGGTCGCCCATGTTGGTCTTCATGCCGCGCAGGCCAAAAACAACATTGCGGTTGCCCTCGGAAGCCAGATATTCCGCCGCATTCAGTGATTCGTCCAGCGTGATGCCGAAGCCGCGCTTGAGCAGGATGGGCATCTCGGCCTGCCGCCCGACGATCTTCAGCAGCTCGAAGTTCTGCGTGTTGCGCGTGCCGATCTGCAGCATCACGCCGGTCGGATTGCCGGTCTGGTGCAAGGCTTCCTTGATCTCGTTGAGATGCGATTCGTGGGTGATCTCCATCGCGATCACCTTGATGCCGTATTTGCCCGCCAGTTCGAACACGTAAGGCAAACAATATTTGCCGTGGCCCTGAAACGCATACGGGCTGGTGCGCGGCTTGTATGCGCCCATGCGTGTGCACACCTGACCGTTGTCATGTACCGCCTTCATCATGATCTCGACATGCTCGCGGTTGTCCACCGCGCATAATCCGGCAAACACGTTCAGTGTGTCCTGCCCAAAGCGCACACCGTTGTATTCGAAATGAGTGGGACGCTGGTCGTCCTTGTGCCGCCCCAGGATGCGGTACTCTTCGGAAACCCGCACCGCGCGCTCCACGCAGGGTAGATTTTGCATGTCCTCGATCCCCAGCGTTTTGGTGTTACCGATCAGGTAGATTTCCGTAAGCGATTTTTCGCTGCCGCGCTCGACATGCACGCGGGTCTGGATGCCGGGCAAGGTGGCCAGATGTGCCATCAATTGCTGGTATTCCGGCGCTTGCTCGCTGACGTTGGAGTTTAGTATCAGTATCATTTTTTCTTTCCATTTGTTTACGCAATAGGATAACCAAGTTCAGTATTATTTATTCATAAAAAATCAAATTGGTTCAAATTTGCCATCATGGAATTGATAACGATTGGTCTGATCTTTTCTAACCAACTTTTGAGAGTCTCCATCGTTATACCTTGCTCTTACAACTGCATCATAAAATTCTGGATTTTTTCCAGGCACGAATTTGATACTCAAATCTTGCGGGAGAAGTTCAACATTATTGCCCTCTATATATGCGGCATCTCCAGGTTTTTCATAAAATCCATCAACCAAAGCGGTAATTAGACTGCCTTTATAAGGAACAAGAATTTCAAATCTATCATCTTCGTATCCTTGATGGGCATCCGTAATGTGTATTGAAACGCCATATTTATCCGGGCCAATCTGCACAAGATTAAAGTCACCCGTTTCAAGAACATCGCCCCATCCAATTATTTTTTGAGCACTTTCAACAATCCATTTTGAGTCTTGCTGTTTGAAGATTGCTCCTCCGATTAGCGGGACGCATGCGTGACAAAGAAAGTCATCCAATGGGCTAGGTGTAAGATACCAAATCACCAAAAGTTTGTTGATTCCGCCTTCTGTAAATCGCCCCTCAAACTTTAATGAAACATACTCCGTCCTTTCCTTGAAATACTTATCTGTACTCTCCACAGCCCAACTTGTTCCTTTATAAAAACTCAAAAATGCTTCGTTAGCTTCGACCGAAACCTTGTTGCGTACTAAAGGCATACTAATGTTTCTAACTTTCACTTTTGAAGTGCCTTGAGTCGCACTTTTAGCAACGGACGCTTTAACGTGCTTTGAATTCGCGTGAGACGAATCTTTCTCAGAGCAAGCTGTTAATGTCACCAATAAGATCAATAAAACTTTTCGCATAGAAAACAGCCCGAAATTTCTGCAAGCTTCAACGTTTTGGGACAATTCTCTTATCCATATTTACTTACGCAACAAAATGGCCAACTGCGCCGGCCACTGCGCCATCGGTTCGCGCGCAAAGCCGCTTTTGGCAAACAATAGCCAGCGGCCGATCACGTAGCACACCAGCACATTGGCGTGCGCGCCGACATCCACCGCCTCGCCCATCTCGCCTTGCGTGGCGGCCATGCGCAACGATTGTTTGAGCGTGGCTTCGATGCGATCCAGCAGTTGATTGATGCGCTGCTGCAAACGCTCATTCTCATTCACCAGCGCGTCACCGATCAGCACACGCGTCATGCCGCGATTTTTTTGCGCGAAACTGAGCAGCATGGACACGATCTCTTCGGCTTGCTTCACGCCGCTTTTTTCTTCCTGGGTGATTTTGTTGATCAGGCCGAACACGGTCTGCTCGATGAACTCGATCAAGCCCTCGAACATTTGCGCCTTGCTGGCGAAGTGGCGATACAACGCCGCCTCGGAAATATCCAGCCGCGCCGCCAATGCAGCCGTGGTGATCTTTTCACCCTTGGGTTGTTCCAGCATCTCCGCCACGGTTTGCAGTATCTGTAATTTTCTCTCGCCAGGTTTTGCGGCCATGTTGTTCCCCTTAAATTCCTAAAATTTCCATGTAGGAGCGGGCCATGCCCGCGACAATCAATTTGGATCGCGGGCATGGCCCGCTCCTACAAACCCAACCGATGCAGCGCGCCCGGCAACTGCATCACATCGCGAATCTTCACATCCACACACGGTGAATTCCGGTTGCCGGGATTTACCCATACCGTGCGCATTTCCAGCCGCTTTGCCGCAGACAAATTTTCCAGACTGTCTTCCACCATCACACACTGCGCCGCTTTCACACAATGCTTTTTCATCAATCGCATAAAGCCGAAATTATCCGGCTTGGGGCGATAGCGGGTGTGCTCTACTGCCATGACATCGTCGAACAAATCGTCCACTCGCAGCAGCTTCAGCACGGCATGCGCGTAATGTTGCGGCGCATTTGAAAACACCACTTTCCTGCCCGGTAAGGCTCTCAACACATGGCGTAATCGCGGCACTCGCAACACCATCCGGGCCAGCTCTGGAAACTGGTGCGTATGCCACAAAAAATGCTCCGGATCCGTGCCGTGATGACGCATCAGACCGCTTAAGGTCGCGCCATAACGCTGCCAGTAATGCATGCGCAGCTCATTCGCCTCCTCCTCGTCCAGTTGCAGGTGCTGCTGCAAATAGGCAGTCATGCTGCGATTGATGTGCGGGAAGATGTGCGGACTCGCATCATGCAGCGTGTTATCCAGATCAAAAATCCACAGCGGAACAGTCACGTCTTATTCCATTTTAAAAGTTAAATGTAATGTAGGTCGGGCTTAACCAGCGGCTTATGTCACCGTCTTTTGGTGACTTAGCCGAATGGCTATGCAAAGCTCGCCCGACAACTATATCCGGCGGGCAAAGCCCGCCCTACAAAAATGCACGTGCGATCTGGAAATGGAATTACTTACTCTTGATCAACGTGCCCACACCCTCGCGGGTGAGAATTTCCAGCAACAGCGCGTGCTGTACCCGGCCGTCGATGATGTGCACCGAACGCACCCCGCCGCGCGCCGCATCCAG
This sequence comes from Gallionella sp., assembly GCA_003134595.1. Taxonomy (GTDB): domain Bacteria; phylum Pseudomonadota; class Gammaproteobacteria; order Burkholderiales; family Gallionellaceae; genus Gallionella. The sequence continues at coordinate 9,994 of PLBS01000075.1, forward strand.
TGCCGAAGCGATCTTGGGCAACATCCCGCCGGACAGCGTGCCGTCCGCAACCAAGTCGTCGATTTGCCTGGGAGTGAGACCGGTCAGCAGTTTGCCGTCTTTATCCAGTACCCCCGGCGTGTTGGTGAGCAACACCAGTTTTTCGGCGCGCAACACCTCGGCCAGTTTGCCGGATACCACGTCGGCGTTGATGTTCAGCGTCTCGCCATCCGGCCCCACGCCTATCGGTGCGATGACCGGGATGAAGTCGCCGGAATCGAGAAAGGTGATGATCGCCGGATCGATTTTGCTGATGGTGCCGACCAATCCGATGTCCAGCATCTTGCCCGGCTCGGTGGTGCTCTCCAGCATCAGTTTTTCCGCACGGATGAATGAGCCGTCCTGTCCGGTCAGCCCGACCGCCTTGCCGCCGCAGCGGTTGATCAGATTGACGATGTCCTTGTTGACCTTGCCCAGAACCATCTCGACCATATCCATGGTTTCTTCGTCGGTCACGCGCATCCCTTGAATGAACTCGCCCTGCTTGCCGACGCGCTTGAGCATCTCATTGATCTGCGGCCCGCCGCCATGTACCACCACCGGATTCATCCCGACCAGCTTGAGCAATACCACGTCGCGCGCGAAGCTCTCCTGCAATACCGGATCGGTCATGGCGTTGCCGCCGTATTTGATGACGATGGTCTTGTCGAAAAAACGCTGGATGTAAGGCAAAGCCTCGGAGAGCACACGGGCTTTGAGTTCAGCAGAAGCGGCGGAAAGCGGCATGGTTATCCCTTATGATATTTGCCGCGAATTTTACACCAGAAGAAAATTTGCAGGGCTGAAAATATATCAGGCGGCACGCGCCGCCTGAGATTGCAACGAAGCCAACACTCACTTAGAGGCTCCCTTAACAGAGCGTGAAAAACTACTGTGAAGCGGTCAGCGGTTTCACTTCGGCCTTGGTCTCGACTTTCACCACGCCTTGCTTACCCACTTTGATGCTCAGCGTCAACGGTACGCTTTCACCCCCCTTGAGCGGAGCCTTCAGCCCGGTCAGCATCAGGTGATAGCCGCCCTCGCGGAGATTCACGCGCTTGCCGGCCGGCAGTTCTATCGCTTCCACTTCACGCATTTTCATCATGCCGCTCTCGCTCGTCATGCTGTGCAGTTCCACAGTCTTGGCAGCCGGGCTGGACACCCCGACCAATGTTGCAGCCTGTTTGCTGGTGATGGTCAGATCCATTCCCGCCGCATCTTGTCCGGGGGCGGTGGCACGAGTCCACGCATTTTCAACTTGAATATCGCCGGCGTAAACGCTGGCACTCATCAACAGGGCTGCCAGCAACCCGCCAAACCGATACAAATTAGCCATGATAATTTTTCCGCCAAATTAAACTTCAGATTAAAGAAATTATGAGCTGCGGATTATACGCGGCAGGTAAAACGCGCGGTTTGCTATCCCTGCCATGGTCACGCGACTATAATTGCGCCCTCAAAATATTTCTTTGCCTTATGAAGCTCATTTTATCGCTCCTCATCCTGCTGCTGCCCGTGCTCGCATCCGCTCAGCCAGCCCCCTTGCCTTCAGCACCGCAGCTGGCCGCCAAGGCGTACCTGTTGTATGACTACACCAGCAATCAAATTCTGGTGAATCAAAACGGGGATGCGCGCATGGAGCCCGCTTCGCTGACCAAGCTGATGACCGCCTATCTGGCTTTCGATGCGCTCAAGCACGGCACGTTGTCACTGAAACAACAGCTGAACGTTCCTGCTGCTGCGGTGCGTAACTCGGGCGACGAATCGCGCATGCTGCTCAAGGCCGGACAAGTTGTCACAGTGGACGAACTGTTGCACGGACTGGTCGTGCAGTCCGGCAACGATGCGGCCATCACGCTGGCGGTCAATATCGCGGGCAGCGAAGCGGGTTTTGTTGACATGATGAACCAGGAAGCGAAACGGCTGGGTATGAATAACACGCATTTCACCAATCCGGTAGGTCTGCCGGATGTGCAACACTACAGCAGCGCGTCCGACTTGGCCGTGCTGGCGGCGGCCATCGTGCGCGATTATCCGCAGCACTACCCGCTGTTCTCTCTGCGCAACTACACTTTCAACAATGTCGCCCAAGCCAATCGCAACCGCCTGCTGTGGCTAGACCCATATGCGGACGGCATGAAAACCGGGCACACCGAATCCGCCGGGTTTTGTCTGGTCGGATCTGCCCAGCGCGATAACCATAGGCTGATTTCGGTATTGTTCGGCGCAGATTCTGACCGGCTGCGTGCCACCGAGAGCCAGAAGCTGATGAACTTCGGCTTTCAGAATTTTGAGGCCGTGCGCTTGTACCAAAAGGATCAGCCTGTCACCCAGCTCCGCATCTGGAAAGGCACCGAGAGCCACCTTGAGGTCGGCTTTCGCCGGGATCTGTTTCTGAGCATTCCGAAAGGAACATTTGCCCAACTCAAGGCGAAGATGGAAACGCACCAACCCATCCTTGCACCGATCACCGGCGGGCAACAACTGGGCGTGCTCAAACTGACGCTGGCCGGCAAACCCTATGCGGAATTTCCCATGGTGGCATTGGACAGCATGCCGCTGGCGAATGTGTTCTCGCGCGGATGGGATAGCATACGTTTACTTTTTGAATAACTCGGCAACCGATAGCTGCGATAACGCAGGGGATGATAAGCACCTTTCAGATTTCGTCATTCCGGCGTAGGCCGGAATCCAGTTAATGAAAACTTCCTCGCGACGCGAGGGCAAAACCTGATAGGCATGTTGAATAAAACGCTGGATTCCGGCCTTCGCCGGAATGACGGATTTTTAGAAGTATTAGATAAGGAATAGCAAATGACGGTATATCTGAACGGGCAATTCATGCCCATCGAGGAAGCAAAGATTTCCGTGCTGGATCGCGGCTTCATCTTCGGCGACGGCGTGTATGAAGTCATTCCGGTGTATTCGCGCAAAGCGTTTCGCCTGGCAGACCATCTGCGACGTTTGCAACACAGCCTGGACGGCATCAAGCTTGCCAACCCGCACAGCAATGGCGAATGGACGGATCTAATCAACGAACTCATCGCACGCAATGCAGCGGAAGACCAATACCTGTATCTGCACATCACGCGCGGCGTGGCGAAACGCGATCACGCCTTCCCGAACCCGCCGGTCAAGCCGACGGTGTTCATGATGAGCAACCCGCTGCTCACCGCGCCTGCCGCATTACTTCACAGTGGAGTCGCCTGCATTACCGCGCCGGACAACCGCTGGCTGCGTTGCGACATCAAGGCCATCGCGCTGTTGCCCAATGTGCTGCTGCGCCAGATGGCGGTCGATGCGGGCGCGGCGGAAACCATTTTGATCCGGGATAACGCGTTCATGACCGAGGGTGCGGCCAGCAATATCTTCGTGGTGAAGAATGGCAAATTGCTCGCGCCGCCCAAAGACAATCTGATGCTGCCCGGTATCACCTATGACGTAGTGCTGGAAATCGCCGCCGCAAACGGCATTCCGCATGAAGTGCGCAAGATTGGCGTTGCCGAAGTGTTTGCGGCGGATGAACTGTTGCTCACCTCATCCACCAAGGAAGTGCTGGCGATCACGCAACTCGACGGCAAGCCGGTCGGCACGGGAAAACCGGGCGCGGTGTTCGCCAAACTGCACAAGCTCTACCAGGATTTCAAACGCGACGTGATGCGCCAACAATCCCCTCTCCCTCCGGGGGAGGGTTAGGGAGGGGGAAATGCCCATGAGTGAATTACCGGCAAAAGAATTGACAGCCAGCCTGATCGAATATCCCTGCGAATTTCCGCTGAAGATCTTCGGGCAGCAACAAGCCGGATTCGCGCAAGCGGTGCTGGAAGTGGTCAACAAACATGATCCGGGCTTTGTCGCCGCCAGCATGGAAATGCGCGCCAGCAGAAACGCGCGCTATATCAGCCTGACCTGCACGGTACACGCCACTTCGCGCGAACAACTCGATGCGATCTACCAGGACTTATGCGACCACCCGATGGTGGTGATGGTGTTATGAAAGATCAGGGACAAGGGGCAAGGGGCATAACCAGCGACTTGGATGGCGTTGTTTGCCAGCCTAGTCGAATGGCTAGTAGTTCTATCAAGGGACAAGACGAACTGCTTGGTTCTGCCTCACCGGTTGCGGTTCATCCCTCGCCACCGATCATTCATTCACTGGGCCTGGTTGAGTATCAACCGACCTGGGATGCGATGCGCGCTTTTACTGCGGCACGTACCCGCGAAACCCGCGACGAGATCTGGCTGGTACAGCATCCGCCCGTTTACACGCAAGGCTTGGCAGGCAAACCGGAACACCTGCTGCACAGTACCAACATCCCCGTCGTAAAAATCGATCGCGGCGGGCAGATCACTTATCACGGCCCGGGCCAGATCGTCGCCTACCTGTTGCTCGACATGCGCCGCTGGAAAATCAACGTGCGCGAGCTGGTGCGCCTGATGGAACAAGCGGTGATCGACTTGCTCGGCGAATTTGGCGTGGCCGCGCAAGGCCGCGAGGACGCACCCGGCGTGTATGTGGGCGATGCGAAGATCGCCGCGCTGGGACTGAAGATCAAGAACGGTTATTGCTATCACGGCCTGGCGTTCAATGTGGATATGGACTTAAGCCCATTCGCCAATATCAACCCATGCGGCTATGCCGGACTGCGCGTGACGCAAGCCTGCGAACTCGGCATCACCGTCTCGATCAACGAACTGCAAGCGCAACTGGCGCAGAATTTGATACATGGACTACAGCAACACTTGGAAAGAAAGCAGCCAAATGAGCAACTCTGAACACAAACAAACCGGCGCGGCCAAAACTGCACGCAACCCAATAAAAATTATTCCGCTGCAGGAGCGCCTGCGCAAACCGGAATGGATACGCGTGAAGTCCGGCAGCGGGCAGGGTTATCACGATGTGAAGCGCATGCTGCGCGAGCACAATCTGCACACGGTGTGCGAAGAGGCGTCCTGCCCGAACATCGGCGAATGCTTCGGCAAGGGCACAGCGACCTTCATGATCCTCGGCGACTTGTGCACGCGCCGTTGCCCGTTCTGCGACGTGGCGCACGGCAAGCCGCTGCCGCCGGACATCAACGAACCGGCCAACCTGGCGCGCTCGATCGGTCTGCTCAAACTGAAATATGTGGTCATCACCAGCGTGGATCGAGATGACTTGCGTGACGGCGGGGCGCAACATTTTGCCGATTGCCTGAGCGCGATTCGCGCCAGCTCGCCAGCGACGCGTCTGGAAATCCTGGTGCCGGATTTTCGCGGTCGCTTGGAAGAGGCGTTGGACGCACTCTCCGTCAGTTTGCCCGATATACTGAACCACAATCTGGAGACCGTGCCGCGCCTGTATAAATTGGCTCGCCCCGGTGCGGACTACGCCCACTCGCTGAAGTTGCTCAAGGATTTCAAGGCGCGCTTCCCACGCATCCCGACCAAATCCGGAGTGATGCTGGGCTTGGGCGAAACCGATGAGGAAGTGCTGGAAGTGATGCGCGATCTGCGCGCGCACGATGTGAACATGCTCACCATCGGCCAATACCTGCAACCCAGCGACGGGCATCTGCCGGTACTGCGCTATGCGCCATTGGAAACCTTCACGATGTTCGAACAGGCCGCAAAAGAAATGGGCTTCAGCCATGCCGCCTGCGGCCCGATGGTGCGCAGCAGTTATTTCGCCGATGAGCAGGCGCATCAGGCGGGGGTTTTTGCCAACAAGCGATAGCCAACGTGTCACCGTGTTAAACTCTACATCGAAGCTGGCTAGACAGTCGCCGCGCACGCAAGTGCGGGGAGGAAAGTCCGGGCTCCATAGAGCAGGATGCCGGTTAATGGCCGGACACCGTGAGGTGATGAACAGTGCCACAGAAAATACACCGCCGATGGCCGCGCAAGTGGATCAGGTAAGGTTGAAATGGCGGGGTAAGAGCCCACCGCGGACGTGGTAACACGGACGGCACGGTAAACTCCATTCGGAGCAAGACCAAATAAGCAGGCTATGACGTTGCTCGCGTCGCTTGCGGGTAGGTTGCTCGAGCGTCAGGTAACGAAACGCCTAGAGGAATGACTGTCCACGACAGAACCCGGCTTATCGGCCAGCTTCACCTTATTCGACGGATCGATTTTGCAATGCGATTTTTCACGCTTGCGGCGAGAGTGATTTGCTGCGAGGCTTGGGATTGAGAAGTGCAGGATGAAAATAATATTGATACTGGCCCATTTGATTTCTGCATTTTTTTCTAAAAAAGGGTGTACTTGGCGTGAGGTAAGTTAGCGTCAATTATTTTTCCCCATGAATCCAAAGCCACCTTATGTAGGATATGTTCTGCTTGCCTCGCCTTTTCTACCCTCCCACCTTCTTTATTCTCTAAGTACCCCGGCTCTTCATTACAAACAACTTTAGCTTGTTTTCGTAATCCATTAATTTTTAAGTATATTTGTTTTTCTTTAACTTCCCGCGCTAACTCCTTGTCCTGTAAAGACAAATCCTGTTTTTTCGCTTGACCATTGGGTTTTTTTTCAATATAGTGGGTTCAAGTGGTAAAAAGTGGGTAATAGTGGGGGATAGGGGATGTTTCAGGGGGCGGCACAACTCAATCTGGATAGTAAAGGCAGACTCGCAATACCGGCGCGGTATCGCGACATGCTGCTTGCGCATTGCGCGGGCAGCCTGGTGCTGACCGCCGATGCCGATGGTTGTCTGCTGGTCTATCCGCAACCCGAGTGGCAACCGATACGCGAGAAGCTGCTCAAGCTCTCAGCACTCAATCCAAAAATTCGTGCCCTGCAACGTCGCCTGATCGGTTATGCCGAAGATGTGGTGATGGATGGCGCCGGGCGCGTGTTGATCTCTCCGACCTTGCGCAGCTACGCCGCGCTGGACAAGCGCGTGATGCTGGTAGGCCAAGGCAATAAATTCGAATTGTGGGACGAGGCGAAATGGCAGGCGCAGCAAGAGGCCGCGCTGTCGTTCATGGATGGTGATTTGCCTCCCGAACTGGAAGGCTTTTCCTTGTGAAAAAACCTCTGCAGAACGTAGTGAGCGAAGCTGAGGCAAGGCAAAAAATAGAAAAAAACCGGAATGTGCGATTTGCACATGAGGATTTTGAGCTATTTTTTAACGCCGCTTCAGCGAGCGCAGTAGTTGTGCAGAGGTTTTTATGCGTGAGGGCTTAGCCCACACCACCGTTCTGTTACACGAAGCAGTTGAAGCACTCGCCATCAAGACGGATGGCATTTATGTGGATGGCACGTTCGGACGCGGCGGACACAGTGCGCAAATCCTGGAGCGGCTCGGCACAAGCGGCAAGTTGATCGCAATGGACAAGGATCCGGCAGCGGTGGCGGTAGGCAAAGAATGGCGCGATGCGCGATTTCAAATGGTGCATCGCGGTTTCGCGCAAATGGCGGAAGTGTTGCGTGAGCAGGGCGTGGAGCAAGTGGACGGCATTCTGCTTGACTTGGGCGTGTCTTCTCCGCAACTGGATGAGGCGGCGCGCGGTTTTAGTTTTCGTTTCGATGCGCCGCTGGATATGCGCATGGATGTCAGCAGCGGGATGACTGCAGCTCAGTGGCTGGCGACGGTGGATGAAAGTTTACTTGGGGAGGTGATACGTGATTACGGCGAAGAACGGTTTGCTAAGCAGATTGCAAGAGCGATTGTTGCGGCGCGCGCAATCGAACCCATTCACACCACGCGGCAACTCGTCGAGCTGGTTAGTAAAGCGGTACGTACCCGTGAGGCAGGGCAGAACCCGGCGACACGCACCTTTCAGGCTATACGGATTTATCTCAACCAGGAGCTCGAAGAGCTTGCGCGGGTCTTGCCAGAGTGTTTGACGCATCTCAAGACTGGCGGACGATTGGTGGTAATCAGTTTTCATTCGCTGGAAGACCGCATCGTGAAGCACTACATGCGTGACATGGCGGAAGGCGATAAATTGCCGCGCAATGTGCCGATACGCGCCAGCGAAGTGCCGCGGGGAAAATTGAATTTGATCGGCAGGGCAGTGCGCGCTGGTGAGGCAGAGCTACGAGTAAATCCGCGTGCACGCAGCGCGGTGATGCGTGTTGTGGAGCGCAGCGATGTTGCATAGCAGCGTGGCCTGGGTTGAACGCGCATGAAGACCGATATTGCCGGTATTCGCAAGCATGTCATGGGCAAAGTCGATGGACTCAGCCCGGCCTACCGGGGCTTGCTGCTTGTGGCGGTGGTGTTGTGCGCATTGAGTGTGGTCACCTCGCAGCACAAAGCGCGCAAGCTGTTCATCGAGTTGCAGAAAGAAAAAGAACAAGCGCAGCAGATGGAGGTGGAGTGGGGGCAGTTGCAACTGGAGCAAAGCACTTGGGCTACGCCGGCGCGGGTAGAAGAAGTTGCGGTGCGAAAGTTGCAAATGCAGTTGCCTAAAAATGGGCAAGTTCAATTTATACGGGTAAAGCCTAACGGCGGAACAAAGCCACAACAATGAATTACGCGGCCAGCGCACATCCAGACATCACGGCGAAATTGCCAGGATGGCGCGCCACCGCGCTATTTGTGGCATTGCTGGCCGGACTGGCCGGGTTGCTGGGGCGCGGCGTGTATTTGCAAGGGATACACGATGACTTTCTGCAGGAAAAAGGCAACGCGCGCTACAGCCGCGTGATCGAAGTCGGCGCGCATCGCGGCATGATCTCCGACCGCAACGGCGAACCGCTCGCCGTCAGTACCCCGGTTGAATCGGTGTGGGCGAGTCCGCCGGACGTGGAAGCCGATCGGCGGCAAGTAAAAAAACTGGCGCAAATACTCGGCATGGACATAGAGGAAGTGAAGAATCGTCTGTTCGATACTTCGCGTGACTTTGTCTATCTCAAACGACTGCTGCCCCCCGATCAGGTTGAAAAAGTGGTGAGTCTGAATTTGCCGGGGGTTTCGTTGCAGCGCGAATATCGCCGCTATTATCCGGCGGGTGATGAGGCTGCGCAGACGCTGGGCTTTACCGGACAGGACGACATTGGGCAAGAGGGTCTGGAGCTGCTCTTGCAGGAACAGCTTGCCGGAAAAGCAGGCAGTCAGCGCGTCATCAAGGATAACCACGGGTACATCGTTGAAGATGCCGGTAGTCTCCACGCGCCCAAGCCGGGCAGCGATATCGTGCTCAGTCTGGATAGCAATTTGCAACACATCGCCTATCGCGAGCTGGAGAGTGCGGTCAAGCAACATCGAGCCAAGTCCGGTGCGGTAGTGGTTCTCGATGCGCGCAGCGGCGAAGTGCTGGCACTCGCCAACTATCCCGGCTACAACCCGAACAATCGCATTAACACCAGCAGCAAAGCGATGCGCAACCGCGCCATTACCGATCTGTTCGAACCCGGATCGACGATGAAACCGTTCACCGTGGCGATGGCGATCGAGACGGGCAAGGTGCGCCCCAACACCGTCATCAATACTGAACACGGCGTATTCACGCTGGGCAACAGGAAGATTCACGATGCCCATCCGGAGGCTATGTTGACCGTGGCACAGGTCATCCAAAAATCCAGCAATGTCGGCGCGGCCAAAATAGCCTTGTCGATGAAATCCGAAACGATGTGGCAGGGCTTGGCGGATAGCGGATTCGGCGCGCAGACCGGCAGCAACTTCCCGGGCGAAGCATCGGGTAAGTTGCGCGACCCGAAAACCTGGCGACCCATTGAGCAGGCCACTATAGCTTATGGGCACGGGATATCGGTGAATCTGCTGCAACTGGCGCGGGCTTACACCATTTTCGCCAACGACGGCGAATTGAAACCGATTTCGCTGCTCAAGCTGGATGCTCCGGTGACAGGCAAAAAAATATTTTCCGAGCGCACCGCGCGTGCGCTGCGCAACATGCTGGAAATGGTGGTGCTACCCGGCGGCACGGCCCCGCTGGCGCAAGTGGCCGGTTATCGCGTGGCGGGCAAGACCGGCACCGCGCATAAGCTGGAGGACGGCCGTTACGTCAATCACTATGTCGCATCTTTCGTCGGATTCGCGCCGGCATCGAATCCGCGTCTGGTGGTGGCGGTGATGATAGATGATCCGAGCGGCGCCGAGTATTACGGAGGAGAAGTTGCCGCACCGGTGTTCAGTAAAGTAACGGGTGAGGCGTTGCATGCGCTCAGTGTGCCCAACGATGCGCCGCTGGATAACGTCATCGCGCCGCCTGCGGATATAGTGAAGGAGGAAGTGTGAGTCCTTCCCTTCATCAGTGGGCTCTCGAGCAATTGACTGCATTAAAAGTGCCGATTACACGCCTGGTGACGGACAGCCGTTCCATTCAGCGCGGCGACACTTTCGTCGCCTATCCGGGTGAAAAAATTGATGGCCGGCAGTTCATCGCTCAGGCGATCGCGCAGGGTGCGAACGCGGTGATCTGGGAGTCGCAGCATTTTGCCTGGGATCAGGATAGTCAAGTTCCCAATCTGGGTGTGTCAGATTTGCGCCACAAGGCGGGCTGGTTGGCCGATGCAGTGTATGGCACACCCTCGGAAAAATTGTGGGTGGTCGGTATTACCGGCACCAACGGCAAGACTTCGACCAGTCACTGGATTGCTCATGCATTGGACGAAACCAAAAAAAAATGCGCGCTGATCGGCACGCTGGGCAACGGTTTTGCCGGCGCGCTGCAAGCCAGTGCCAACACCACACCGGATGCGATTCGCGTGCATGGCTTGCTGGCTGACTATTTGCGTGATGGCGCGCAAGCTGTAGCGATGGAAGTGTCTTCGCACGCGCTGTCTCAGGGGCGCGTGAATGCGGTGCGTTTTGATGTGGCGATGCTCACCAATTTGAGCCGCGATCATCTCGATTATCACGGTGATATGCAACGCTATGCGGATACCAAGCGCAAGCTGTTCGATTGGCAACAACTTGGCTTTGTGGTGCTGAATCTGGACGATGCATATGGCGTGGAGTTGGCTGAGCAATTGCAGGATGCCGATGCGGAAGTAATTGGTTACGGCTTGAGTGATGCAGCACTGCAACTCGCCGAGCGGCTGGGTCTGCGCATGGTCTATGGCAATTTGCTGGAAATGACCGGGCAGGGATTGCGG
>PLBS01000098.1:0-6778 GCA_003134595.1 Gallionella sp.
GCGAGTTCCACCCGCACCTGCACGGTGCGGGTTGCCGTATTCAAGGTCGGATAGATAAAGTCGACCTTGCCCTCGAAATGCTTGTCCGGATAAGCGGCTATGTTGACCTGCGCAACACTGCCCGCTTTAACCGAGCCGATGTCCTGCTCGGCCACCTCGGCCACCATCCAAACCGAAGACAGATCGGCAATCTGATACAACATCTCGCCGGGCATGAAGCGCATGCCCTGCACCGCTTTCTTTTCCAGCACGATGCCGGAGACCGGCGCGTGAAACGTCAGGCTGCGCTTCGCTTCCCCATTCGCCAATTGCCTGATTTGATCATCCGCAATACCCCAATTTCTCAGGCGGGCGAGGCTGGCTGCGGCGAGTTGCTTCATGCCGTTTCTGGCATCGTCATCGGCGTCTTTTAGCGACGTTTCACCTTGTGTGGCAAGCGCATATTCGCGCTGTGCAGAAATCAACTCCGGGCTATACACATCGAACAGCGGCTGCCCTTTGCTGACCGATTGTCCGCTGGTATTGACGTAAAGCCGCTCAACCCAACCTTCGAATTTCGGCGCGATGGTGTAAGTGCGCCGCTCGTCAATTTCAATCCGTCCCGCCGCGCGTATGGTTTTGTCGAGTATACGCAGCGTTGCAGCTTCGCTTTTCACGCCCAGCTTCTGCACCTTTTCAACACTGATGCTGACCTGTCCTGAGCCTGTCGAAGTGGTTTGCTTGCCGTCGCCGGCATCCTCCCCGCCTTCGAACACCGGAACATAATCCATACCCATCGCATCCTTCTTCGGTACCGGTGATGTATCCGGCAATCCCATCGCATTGCGGTAATACAGAATCCTGGGTTCCGCCTTGGCAGTTATGGCAGAAACTGCTGGCGCTGGTGCCGGTGATGTTCGTGTGCCCAGCCAATATCCGGCTGCGCCTACGCCCAGCATGGCCACTGCACCAATAATCAGCGCGCTGAAATTTTTCATAGTTCCTCTCCCAACAAACGTTCGATTTCTGCCAGGCGCAACTGCGCTTCAAGCTGTGCCTTGAGTTGCTGCTGTCTGGCTTTCAGAATTTGCCGCTGTGCGTCCAGCAAGGTAGCGAAATCCACCTTGCCGGTTTCGTAACCGGCCAACGCGGATTGATATGTCAGTTCGGCTTGCGGCAGCAGGCGCGTCGCGTTCAATGATTCGGTGCGCCGCGCGGTGTCAAGACCGGACACGCTTTCCGATAAATCGGCCAGCATCTGGTTCAACAGTGCATCCTTGCGTGCGCCGGAGGCCGCCAGCACAGACTCGGCTTCGCGCTGTTGCGAACGGCGCGATCCCTGTTGCAACGGGATGCTGAACTCGACCATCAAGTCCCAAGTCTTTATCGTACTTCCGCTCTGGGTCGGCGCGACCCCCAGCGTAAAACCGGGGTAGCGGTTGGTGTAAGCGAGATCACGGCTCTTCTCGGCCTCGTTTCTGCGCGCATCGGCAATCAGCAACTGCGGATTGCGCGCGCGCAGCTTTTGTTCCAGCACTGCGTAATCGAGTTGTGCTGCAACAGGCAGGCGGCGCAAAGACTCGGGTTGCGCCAGCGGAGCCATCGCGGGGCGCGACAACAAGGTGTTCAACCGCCCAAGCATATGGTGCTGTTCGTTTTCCAGAGCTAGCAGTTCGCTGCTCAAATCGGTCTGCTCGATTTGGGCGCGGATCACATCCTGCTGCGCGCCCAGCCCGTTGGCATAGCGCGTCTGCGCGATTTGTTCCAGACCGGTCATTAGATCCAGCGTTTCGCGAGTCAGCCGCTCGCTGCCGGACAAGTAATAATACTGAGCATAGACCGATTTTATTTTGCTCGACAGATCCGCCCACGTTGCAGTGACCTGTCCATCGGTTTGTGCAACTTGCGCCTCGGCAACCTCGCGCTGCAAGTCACGCCTGCCGAACCACGGCACGCTTTGCATCAGCGTATAGCGCGTGCCACCCACTTGTGACGGCAACAAACTCGTCCCTTTATTCGTACCCTGATTGGTGACGTCCATCAACTCGGTGCGCAATACCGGATCAGGCAAAGCTGCTGCTGAGTGCACCCGTTGCTGCGCGGCATCCGCCTCGTAGCGTGTTGCTGCGAATTCCGGATTGTGTTCGCGCGCGTAATCAAGCAGCCCGGCGAGATTGGCACCTAATCCATATTGCTCATCTGCAACAGCAGGCAGTAGCCACGCAGCAAGCAGCGCAGCCGCAGCAAATTTGATTGCGCGATGATCTGATAAATATTTTCGAAAGAACTTCATGATCCGAATCCATCCTCAATGTGTTGCAGTCGGGGAGTTGCAGTAGGGTAGTCGCAAGCGACCACCAAACGATTCGGAACGAGGCTTTATGCTGAATACTTCAGCGTGATGGCGAAGAAAAAAAAGACACTCGTCCCGCGTTACACGCGAGCGAGGGGAGGCGGATCAAGCGGGGCTGAGGTGACGGATTGATATTGCGTCGAAGAAAGCGTGAAGGACTGTGCCGATGGTTGGGCTTCCGCCACATTGATTGCTACGGCGGCCAGATATCCGCTGCAAGCGAGCTGACAAACGCCGCAATTATCGCAGGAAGAGTTTTGACTGTCGTGCGGGCTATTTTGTTGCTCTTGATGCACGGGAGATTGATCCTGATTGGCAGTCAGCTGGGCGTGATGCATATGCTGATGCATGTCTGAAGCGTGCTGCGAAGGATGCGAGACTTGTTGTGCAACGGCAGTATGGCAGTCACCGTTACTGGACTGCATGACAATCGAAGCCGCCAGCGCGTTGCCGCTGAACAACGGCAACCAAACGGCTAGAAGTACTGCAACAAATTTTCTGAAGAGACGAAACATGCGCATAGCTTGGCAAAATTCAGCCCTGCTGTCAAACCGAATAGAAAACACGCCACGCTTCCCGCAAACTAATGCAACGGAGAATTCGCAGCAGGAGCTGCCTGCTTTTGTGCCGCCGAACGTGCTGACACGCGATCCAGCAACTTGCGCATATTGCCCAGTGAAGCCAGATGCAGATAGCCCAGGCCCAATGCGCCGCTGCGGAACAACTCGGGCAGCTTGGCATCAGCGATCTGGCCGAATTTCGCTTCGTCGATCAGGTAGAAGTCGTTGAGTTGGAAAGTCTCGCCGGTGTTGGTATCAAAGCGCGCGCCTTGCTGGATGAACAGTCCGAGCTCATCAAGCTGCCTGGTGATCAGTTCGGTACGCGCAAATTCGCGCTGGAAGTTTTGCAGGAACTGCATCACCTCATTCATGCGCGGCTCCAGCTTGCCTTCGGCGTTGATCAACGACTCGCCATGATTCGCGTTAAGCGCGGGACAACTCTCGTCTATGCACACCACCAACTGGCCGTTTGCACCGCCATCCGCCATCACGAACGGATAGCGCCGCACGAATGCCGGAATATAGCGCGCGTCCCACTTGCCTTGCTCGTCCACGAACAGATTCTCTCCATCGCGCACACCGAGCAATGCCACCGGCCGCATCTGCTTATCCTGCCCGCGAATGAACACGATGGGATATTCGCGCCCTGCTTCGGCAAACTCCACACCGGCAATCAGTACAGCCGTGGTATCCCGTGCAAAGGAAAAGTTGGCCTCATTGGCTGCGAATTTCAGATTGCGGTGCATATCAGAATTCAGCGCCACCACTTTGCGGTAAAAAGCGAATGCAGTCATCGTTGCTCCTATTCAGGTCTTGTTAAGAAGGACGGCAAGGGAATACCTTATCAGAACTGCTTGGTCAGCTGCAACCACAACCTGGGATTACGATTGAGTGAGCTGGGCTCAGCAGTGGGTTGCCCGCCATCGGTGCGCCAAGCCAGATATGTTTTGATCCGCACGCCGGCAAGATTCGCATTCGCGCCAATCCCGGCACCGGAGATGTTGCGGGTATTGTCTCCAGCACTGTAGGGATTGCGGCTGATATCCACTGAACCCACGTCGTAAAACATTGCGCCTTGCAGCGTTGGAGCAAAGCTATGGCGCAACTCCAGATTCAACAGCCAGCCTTGGTCGCCACTGCCTTCACCTTGTGGATAGGCTCGCACGCCATTCATCCCACCCAAGGAGAATTGCTCAGAGGAGTCGAGATTCTTGCTTGCTTGCTGCCCTGAAAATGTGCCCGACAGCGAGTCAGTGTCAGTCAAGCGTTGCAGACGGTTGACGTTATAGGCCAGCCGAGTGTATGCCCCATCGCTTTGGGTAAACTTGTATTGTGACAACGAAAATGGATCCGATGAGCCGGCATCCATGCTCAGGCGACCTGTTACCAGTGAGAGATCAAATGAAGTGACTCCTGCTCCACCCAGCGCGTCTTGATGATTGCCATTCAATCCAAGACTGACCAGTTGAACTTGTTTGTCGCTGGTGATGAATAGCGTATCTTTCTGATCATTGAGTTGCTTGTCTTCCCAGGTAAGAGTGCCAAACAGATTGCCGGCTTGGCTGCGAATGAATGGGTACGCCGCGAACAGGCTGCTGCTGCTGGCTGTGCCATGTGCGAGAACTGCTGCAAACTCTTTGCCCAGGCGATAGCTGGTTTCGGAATATGCCGCGCCCAGTTTCAATCCGCTACCACCGACCGGTATCGAGTACGAGACGCGTGCGTAGGTCAAATTCTGGTCGCTGGTCAAAGCGTTCAAGGTGAGCTGATCGCCCATTTTGAGCGGGCTGTTAAGTAGCAGCGCAGCTCCGATACGATATTCGCCGGTATAGTAGTTGCCGCCGTTATCCAGCTCGACATTGGCGGTATAGGGGATGGATGGATCCAGCTCGATCACCAGGTCAGATGTGCCGACGCTGGCGCCAGGTTGCAAGGTGGCACGCGCCGCACCCACACCCGGTGTGTCGTTCAACAGCAATATCGCGCGATCCACAGGTGCTGCTTGCAACACAACGCCACTCTTGATGACACTCAAGTAGTCGTTGGCACGCTGATCGGATAGTCGCGATTGATTATGAACGCGCTGCTCGCCTATGCGACCCTCCAGCACGTTGATCAACACCGCACCGTCCCTGATTTCCTGTGGCGGAAGATAAGCACGTGCCACTACATAGCCGCGTTCACGATAGTAGGCGGTGACACGTGCGACTCCTTCCATAAGTTCGGCAAGGGTGTGTTCGCCACCGATCAAATCGGCTAGCAAAGCTTCCAGTTCACCCGCCGTGAACACACTGCTGCCGGAAACACGGATGGCTTTCACCACCATGCGCACATTGTCATTTGGCTGGACTTTGGGTGCGGGTTCCCCTTCAATGCGCAACGGGATGATCTCTTTTGGAGCAGCCAATTCAGGCTGCTGTTGCAACTCGCGTATCGTCTGACCTGCATCGGGTGGAGCTGCATGTGCAGCAAAACCAAGCTGGGCGAACAGCAGGACAGTTAGTGCACTTGGTTTTAATTGCGCATGGACATTCCTCATTGAACGGTCAGCATACCATCAACGAATGCACTAATATCGTAATGCGCAACCGTTTCCAGGATTCCGCCGCATATTTCGGACATTCCTCATTGAACCGTTAGCACACCATTAACGAAAGTGCTAATCACGTAATTCGAATTAGCAGCCAACGTCCCTTTGGTAATTGAATAACTGCCAATCGGGCTAGACACTCCAGCTGTCGTTGTCAATGCCCCGGTAAACACCGTTGCTAAACTATCTACGGCAGCTAAACCGGGTCCACCCACGGTGTAAGTAAGTGCAGGATTTGCGAAACCAAACAGCTTGGTCTTGTTACCCGCAGTGATGGTCAACGCACGGGCGGTGATGCTGGCAACAATCCCTGCTGGTTGGGTAAGGTTGTAGTTGCCTGCATTCGTGCCGCTCAGGGTGTAGCCGTTGACAGTGACGGCCTTGCCGGTGCCAACGTTCTTGTTAGCAAATACGCCGCTGCCGGTGCCGCCCAGGGTGACTGCGTCGCTGCCCAAGGCGGTGACAGTAGCCGTGCCGCTCAGCATGGCGGCAGTGGTGCCGTCATACACCTTGTTGTTCGCGGTTACGCCGGTGACAGCGAGGTTCCGTTTGGTGATGCTGGCTGTGGTCGTCGCTGTGGTGTTGAATGTGTAGTTGCCGGCATCGGTGCCAGACAGGCTGATGCCGCTGACGTTCACGGTTTTGCCGGTGCCGGCGTTCTTGTCGACGTAGGCAGCACTGGTGTAGGCGGTGGTGAGGACGTCACCCGCTACGCGGTTGTTGGTCAGTGTCACGGTTGCACCCGTCAAGCCGTCATACACTTTGCTCACGCCGGTCGCTGAGATGGTCAGCGCGCGGGCGGTGATGGCGGCGGTTAAACCGCCTGGCTGGGTGAGGCTGTAGTTGCCTCCGCTCGCGCCTGTCAATGCGAGAGATACCGCCTTGCCTGCGCCCACATTCTTGTCCGCAAAGAGCCCACCCAATATGACGTTGGAGGTGCTGTCGCCCGCCGCTAATCCGCTCAAGGTGGCGCCACTGACTGTGGTGGTGAGCGTGCCGTTATAAACCCGGCTCGCCGCAACCGGGGTGCCGGTGATGGTCAATGCTTTCGCGGTGATGTCGGCGACCAGACCGCCTGGTTGGGTGATGCTGTAATTGCCGGCACTCGTTCCTGACAAGGCGAGTGTTACTGTCTTGCCTGTGCCGACGTTCTTGTTGGCAAAGAGCCCGCTCAATATGACGTTGGAGGTGCTGTCGCCCGCCACGATACCGCCCAATGTGGCGCCACTGACTGTGGTGGTGAGCGTGCCGTTATAAACCCGGCTCGCCGCAACCGGGGTGCCGGTGAGGGTCAGT
>PLBS01000098.1:6842-13496 GCA_003134595.1 Gallionella sp.
CAGCGTGGCCGCCGTGGTGCCGTCATACACCTTGTTGTTCGCGGTGACGCCGCTGACAGCGAGATCCCGCTTGGTGATGCTGCCAGTGGCCGTCGCTGTGGTGTTGAATGTGTAGTTGCCTGCGTCCGCACCGCCTAGGCTGATGCCGCTGACGTTCACGGTCTTGCCGGTGCCGACGTTCTTGTTGACGTAGGCAGCACTGGTGTAGGCGGTGGTGAGGACGTCACCCGCTACGCGGTTGTTAGTCAGTGTCACGGTTGCATTCGTGCCAGCGTCATAGACTTTGTTGGTGCCGGTCGCTGAGATGGTCAACGCACGGGCGGTGATGGCGGCGACTAGCCCGATTGGTTGGGTAATGCTGTAGTTGCCTCCGCTCGCGCCTGTCAATGCGAGAGATACCGTCTTGCCTGCGCCCACATTCTTGTCCGCAAAGAGCCCACCCAATATGACGTTGGAGGTGCTGTCGCCCGTCGCAAATCCGCTCAAGGTGGCGCCACTGACTGTGGTGGTGAGTGTGCCGTTATAAACCCGGCTCGCTGCAACCGGCGTACCTGTCATGGTCAGTGCTTTTTGGGTGATGTCGGCGGTTAAACCTCCTACCGGGGTGAGGCTGTAGTTGCCTACACTCGCGCCTGACAGCGCGAGCGTTACCGCTTTGCCAACCCCAACGTTCTTGTCCGCAAAGAGTCCGCCCAAGTTAACGGTGTCTCCAGCCAATACGCCATTCAGTGTCGCTCCGCTGATGGAGTCTGCAGTGGTGCCGTCATAAACCCGGCTTGTCGCAGCCGGGGTNNTGTAGTTGCCTGCATCCGCGCCACCCGTAATGGTATAGCCACTGACAGTGACGGCCTTGCCGGTGCCAACGTTCTTGTTAGCAAATACGCCGTTACCGGTGCCGCCCAGGGTGACTGCGTCTATGCCCAGGGTGGTGACAGTAGCCGTGCCGCTCAGCGTGGCCGCCGTGGTGCCGTCATACACTTTGTTCGCCGCGGTGATGCCGCTGATCACAAGACCCAGCTTGACGATGGTGGCGGTGGTCGCCGCCGTGGTGTTGAAGGTGTAGTTGCCAGAATCCGTGCCAGTCAGCGTGATGCCGCTGACGTTGACGGTCTTGCTGGTGCCGACGTTCTTATCGAGGAAGGCAGCACTGCTGTAGCTGGTGGTGAGGATGTCGCCAATGATGCTGTTGTTGGCCAGATAGACGGTCGCAGCCGTGCCGGCGTCATACACTCTGTTCGCACCAATCGCGGTGATGGTCAGGCCGCGCGGGGTGATATCGGCGGTTATGCCCGTCGGTTGAACCAGTGTGTAATTGCCAGCATCTACGCCGCTGAGGCTGTAGCCGCTGACGCTGACGGTTTTGCCGGTACCGGCATTCTTGTCGGCAAACAGACCGCTGCGGCTGCCGCCCAAGCTGACTACATCCGCGCCCAATGCAGTTACTGATGCTATGCCGCCCAAGGTGGCGGTACGGGTCGCGTCATACACTTTGTTCGCCACAGTGACGCCGCTGATAGCGAGGGCCAGCTTGCTTATGTCGGCTGTCACACCGGTCGGTTGAACCAACGTGTAGTTGCCAGCATCCGCGCCGCTGAGGCTGTAGCCACTGACGCTGACGGTTTTGCCGGTGCCGGCGTTCTTGTCGGCAAACAGACCACTGCCGCTGCCGTCCAAGCTGACTGTGTCGCCGCTCAGTGCCGATATCGCAGCCGTGCCACCCAGGGTGGCAGTACGGGTCGCGTCATACACTTTGTTCGCCGCGGTGACACCATTGAGCGCGAGGTTCAGTTTGCTGATGTTGGCGGTGGTCGTTGCGGTGGTGTTGTAGGTATAGTTGCCGGCATCCGTGCCAGTCAGCGTGATGCCGCTGATGCTCACGGTCTTGCCGATGGCTGCGTTCTTGTCCGCAAAAGTGGCTGTGCCGTTGCCGATTGTCAACACGTCACCTGCTACGCGGTTGTCAGCCAGGGTTGCGGCTGCACCCAACAAACCGTCATACACTTTGTTCACGCCTGTTGCGCTGACGGTCAGTGCACGGGCGATGATGTTGGCCGTGGTCGATGCGGTAGTGTTGAAGGTGTAGTTGCCAGCATCCGTGCCAGTCAGCGTGATGCCGCTGACGTTAACGGTCTTGCCGGTGCCGACGTTCTTGTCGAGGAAGGCAGCACTGCTGTAGCTGGTGGTGAGGATGTCGCCAATGATGCTGTTGTTGTCCAGACTGACGGTCGCAGCCGTGCCGGCGTCATACACTCTGTTCGCACCAATCGCGGTGATGGTCAGGCCGCGCGGGGTGATATTGGCGGTTATACCGGTCGGTTGAATCAGGTTGTAATTGCCTGCATCCGTGCCGCCGATGCTGTAGCCGCTGACACTGACGGTTTTGCCGGTGCCGGCGTTCTTGTCCGCAAACAGACCGCTACCGCTGCCGCCCAGGCTGACTGTATCGCCGCTCAGTGCCAATATCGCAGCCGTGCCGCCCAGTGTGGCGGCAGCGGTGGCGTCATACACTTTATTCGCCGCAGTGACGCCGCTGATCGCGAGACCCAGCTTGGTGATGTCGGCCTTCACACCGGTCGGTTGTATCAGGATGTAGTTGCCGGCATCCGTGCCGCTGATGCTGTAGCCGCTGACACTGACGGTTTTGCCGGTGCCGACGTTCTTGTCCGCAAACAGACCACTGCCGCTGCCGCCCAGACTGACTACATCCGCGCCCAAGGCAGTGATTGCCGCTCCGCTCAAGGTAGCGGTGGTGGTCGCGTCATACACTTTGTTCGCTGCTGTTACAGTGACGGCAAGGTTGGCAGGAGTGACCGTCAACTTCCCACCCACGAGCGTGATGTCATAGCCTTGCTGGTTGGACCAAAGGTCTGCCGCATAGACACCGATATTGTTCTTGGTGACGGCACCATAGGGATTCGCCACGCCGAACAGGTTAACTGAACCCGCCGCTGCGGGATTTGAATAAGTGACACCCGTCAAACCTGCCACAGTGGCATCGTAAACCTTGGTGACATCATTCGCCGTGATGGTTAACGATTTCAGGAAGGATTTCAGCAACGGCGCAGTATGACCGTTGTAGCTACGCCAAACATTGGTGAAGTCAAACCCGATGAAGCTGGATTGCTGCATCGTCTGTGCAGTGGTCAGGCCAGTGGCGCCTGTGAGTGTGCCAGCGCCGATCCCGTTCGACCTCCCGGAATTCTGCATATCCCAGTAGCTAGTGCCGACAGTGCCTCCGGAGTTATTACCCACCAGACCGCCTAGCGAGCTGGTGCCGGTCACTCTGCCAAGGGAATAGCTGGTGCCGATGGTGCCGGTGTTGTGCCCCACCAGCCCAGCGATATCAGAGCTATTGAGACCACCGCTGGCGTTGCCGGTGGCGTAGGTGTTAGTGACGGCACCGGCATTGTATCCAACCAGACCCCCGACGTTGCTGATCCCGCTCACGTTGCCGGTCGCGTAGCTGATGCTGATAGCGCCGAGATTGTTATATCCCACCAGACCGCCGACGTTGGAGCTTCCGCTCGCGCTACCGGTGGCGTAGCTGTTACTGATGGCGCCATTATTGTTGTAACCCACCAGCCCACCGACGTTATTGTTCCCGCTCACACTGACGTTCGCGTAGCTGTTGCTGATCGTGCCAGTATTGTTGTAACCCACCAAGCCGCCGCCGTTGTTGCTCCCGATCACAGTAGTACCGGTGAAGTAGCTGTTACTGACGGCTCCCCAGTTATAACCGACCAGTCCACCGCTGTTTTTCCCATTTATGCTGGCGTTCAACATACCCACGTTGCGAACAGAGCTGCCCACCCCGGCATATCCGATAAGCCCGACATCATTCATCGTTGGCCGATTGATAACGAGATTGCTGATGGTATGGCCCAAGCCGTCGAAGTTGCCGGTAAATTGAGTAGTAGATGTACCCACCGGTGCAAAGCCCGCGCCTGCATTCCAGCCACTGGTCAGCAAGGCATCGATGTTCGATCCCAGCGCATAGTTGCGAGCCAGGTTGCCGTTCATGCCTTGCAGGGTAGTGCCGGAGATATCACCCGCTATGCCCAGGCTGTTGATGACGGTGAAGGCCTTGACAATGCCATCCGAACCCAGTTTGGTACTAAAGTTGAGCCCGGAGGGAAGATTGATCTGGGCACTGGATGCGAGCAGGTAGTTGCCGGTGTTGCCTGCAGCCACTGCGCCCTGACCATATTCAAGCGCGAGACTGGCAGTACCCGAGCCGTTCAGGTTGGCGTTGATGTTGATATTGCGCTGGGCGTTGAGGGTGAGCTTATTGGCTGACCAGCTCACCACATCGTTGACGTTGACGTCGCCGTTGACGCCTGAAGCACCAGAGCTGCTAAGTATGGTTACGCCAGTAGTACCCAGATTGGACGATAGCGTCGTGCCGGTGATGTCGCCGCCGCTGGCCGCAATCGTGAAGTTGGTCGGGTCGATCAGCCAGTTACCGGTTTGCCCGAGTGCTGAATTGGTGGTTACGACAGCGTTGTCCGCGACGCTAACCGTGGCAGCCGAAGTTTCGATGAAACCGCCATCGCCGCCATCCGGCGCTGAAGCATCCAGCGTGCCGCTCAAATTGACATGGCCGACTTGCAAGTCGGCCATCAGTTTGATTACACCACCGACGTTTTGTACGGTGCGCGCTTCGATGATGCCGGTGTTGTTCACCACTGCAGCGGAAAGCGCATCCGCTCCCCGTGCGGTAACGAGTACCTGCCCGCCGTTGGCAGAAATCATGCCGCCGTTGCTGATCAGCGCACTGGCCGTGCCGGCATCGATGTTATAACCCAACAATGTGCCGTTGTTGAGATTCAGGGTGACGGTGTTACCTGCGACCAGCGCAACCGAGCCTTGCGGCGCTCTGATGCTGCCGGTGTTGGTTACGGTCGGGGAGATCAGGGCGATGTAGCCTCCATTGGCGGCATTGAGCGCGCCTTGGTTGTCCACCTTGCCGGTGCCAACCATACTGCCGTTGCTGAGCACGTTGTTGCCCGCCATGAAATCGGCGTTGCTGATGTTCAGGGTCGATGCGACCAGGCCGCCGACGTTCACTTGTGCGGTGCTGCCGAACAATACGCCGTTAGGATTCAGAACAAAGACCTGGCCGTTGGCACTGAGATTACCGAGGATCTGACTCGGGTTCTGACCGAGGACACGGTTGAGGGCGATGGCCGTAGAGTTGGGTTGGTTGAAGTGCACGGCTTCGTTGCTGCCGATGCTGAAGCTTTGCCAATTGATGGCGAGGTTCTGAGTTTGCTGGGTGATAGTGGTGGTGGTGCCTGCCTGGGTGATGCCGCCCGAGCCTGCGCTGATTTGTCCGTTCATGGGTGCGGCGAACGCCGAGGGTGAGAGCAACGCCAGCGTCACAGCCATCAGCTTGGGTTTAAATACCGATTTACAGCGCCCTTTGGTGACCACCCAAGTGTTCAGCACCTGGCTCCAGACTAGACGGCAGACTCTGTTCATGGAGGCGTGGCATTTCATGGCGCATTCCTTGCAAAAGCATTACTCGTTGATAAAAGGGGGGTTCCTTTTAATTTTTGTTATTTGTTAAGCGCATGACTGCATTTATTTGCGCAAGCAAAGCAGTCAAACAGCAATCCGTAATACGGTATAACTGTATTTGCCATTGGTAAAGAGTGCACGGAATGGTGTCAGCATGCTTGCCGATCAGCACTGCAACTCAATGATGGCAAGCATATTACGTGCCAAAAAATTAAGCTATTGTTTTAACAGCAATGCAACCACACGCATCAACTCGATTTCCCGTGGTTAGGAAGTATCATTTCCTGGTTTCTCAATAGCAGGATTATCTATATGCAAATTTGCGCCGGGAGCTATCGCGCGAGCAAGAACGCCGGGGGAATTGGCTTCTTTTTTATATGAGTTGCGGGACGTTTAGCGAGGAAAAGCTCAGCCGTATAGCTTGCGACCCCGTATCCGTGCACGATGAGCCCTGCGTTGTTCGCCCTCTGTGAGCGGCTTGGGCTTTGACCCCTCGAACGGATTCTTGCTGGAGTTATATTGGATTTTCATCGGCGTGCCTTGCAGCTTGAATATCTCGCAGAAGGTGCGTTCCAGATAGCGCGAATAGCTGGCGGGCACGTCGTCCAGCCCGCTGCCGTGGATAACGATCAACGGCGGATTGCTGCCGCCCTGATGGGCATAGCGCATCTTCGGTATAAAGCGCCCGCCCTTCGGCGGCTGTTGTTTTTCCAGTGCGGCGATCAGGGCGCGGGTGAGTTTCGGCGTGGACAACTTTGCCATCGCGGCGGCGTAGGCTTCATTCACCGATTTCAACACGTCCGCGATGCCGTTTCCATTCAGCGCCGAGATGTAATGGCGTTTGGCGAAGCTCAGGAAATGCAGCTTGCGCTCGATATCGTTCTTCACCATGTCGCGATGATGCTCGTCCAATCCGTCCCACTTATTGACCGCCAGCACCAAGGCGCGCCCCGCCTGCAACACAAAGTCGGCGACGTGCGCGTCCTGCTCGGTGATCTGGTCGCGGGCATCCACCACCAGCACCACCACGTTGGCATCTTCGATCGCCTGCATGGTTTTGATCACGGAAAATTTCTCCACCGCTTCTTCCACTTTCCCGCGACGGCGCACACCGGCGGTGTCGATGATGGTGTA
>PLBS01000136.1 GCA_003134595.1 Gallionella sp.
TATTCGCGTTCGGCGGTGCGCACCGTGATGTATTTCAACTCGGCGCGCAGATACAGCACTTGCTCGATGGGTATCAGGTGAATCTTGCCGCGCTCGTGGATGGATAAATTTTTGCGCGGTTCAGGCAACAAGTCGCGCAACACTTCGATTTGCACCGGCACCGCCACACGCGCGCGATTCAGTGCCTCGAACAAACGCCCCAAACGTATCGGCTTGAGCAAATAATCGATCGCGTGCAGATCGAATGCTTTGATCGCGTATGCATCGTAAGCGGTGGTGAAGATGACCACCGGCGGTTTGGGCAGCTTGTTCAGATGTCGTGCGAGTTCGATACCATCCATTTGCGGCATGCGGATGTCCAGCAATACCACATCGGCAGGGTTTACCGTGAGCTTGTCCAATGCTTCCTGGCCATTGCCCGCTTCGCCCACCACATCCAGTGCCAACTGTTCGCTGCAATCATTCAACAAATCGCGCAGCCGATTGCGTGCCGGGGGTTCGTCATCCACGATGAAAACGCGCAGGGCTAGTTCGATGTCGTTCATGATGGTCGCTCCTTTACACTGGACATATAAGGGAAAATGATTTCCACACGATAAAAGTCTTTGCCGCTTTCGACCTGATAGCGCGCCTCGACATCGAACAACAAGTCCAGTCGTTCGCGGATGTTGCGCAATGCGAACCTATTGCCGCGATGCGGTAGTGACAATTTCTCAAGCACGTAAGAGCTTGGGGAATTGCCTGCCTTTGGTGCATCAGCGCGCACCGGGCAGGGATTCTCCACCTTGAGATGCAATTCATCGCCGCTGCGGCGCAACACGATATGGATGCTGCCGCCTTGCGGCAATGGCTCGATGCCATGATAAACGGCGTTCTCCAACAACGGTTGCAACAACAGCGGCGGAATCAGCACGTCATCAGTCACGTCCTGAATTTGCCAATCCACGCGCAGCCGTTCGCCCATACGCAATTGCTCCAGGGCCACATATTGTTTGCTCAACTGAATTTCCCGGCCCAGCGGCACGAGGTCCTGCGCATCCGACATCGCCATGCGAAACAAGTCTGCCATGTCTTCCAGCGCAGTTTCGGCTTGCCTGGGTTGGGCGCGCACGATGCCAAGCACGGCATTGATGGTATTAAATAGAAAGTGCGGCCGGATGCGCGCGCGCAATACCTGCAAACGAGCATCATTCAAAGCACGCGACAACACCTTGGAACGCAGCCGGAAATACAGCAGCAAAATGCCGCACACAATCACGCTGAGCAGCCCATATCGCACCACATCGAAATAGCTATCACCTCTATCCAGCGGACGATATAACTCTCCGCCGAAGTAATAAATGGACAGCGTCAATACGACCACCAATGCGGTCACCGCCAGCACACCGCGCCGGTAGGAGAGCCGGTTTAGCAGCGGTTGTGCCACCCATAGCAGCAACAAACTGGTGAGCAGAACCGGTGTGAGCAGCGTGGTGATCTGCATCATGCGCTGCGCCACGTCCGTCCATGCGCTCGCCTGCAAGATTGCCTGCAACAATGCCAGGCCGTTGCTGATCAACAGAATGCGCAGCAGGGTGCCGATGTTGCGAAAGTTCGGCAACCCATCGGGCCGGGCATTTTGTTTTATACTGCGCGACTTATTCATTGTGTAGACCTCGGGTTTCACGCTTTAGAGGTTACCTTTATTCTGGGACAAGTGGGGGCAGCAATGCAAGATAAAGATACCTGGTCGGGACGATTCGCTGAACCGGTGGCGGAATTGGTGAAACGCTACACCGCATCGGTGGGCTTCGATCACAAGCTGGCCATATTCGACATTCAAGGCTCGCTGGCGCACGCGCAAATGCTGGCGGCTTGCGGCATCATCGCCACACATGACCTGAACGACATTCAGCGCGGCCTCGCGCAAATCGAAAACGAAATCATCAGCGGCGAATTCGTCTGGTCGCTGGATCTGGAGGACGTGCACCTCAACATCGAAAAGCGGCTTACCACGCTGGTCGGCGATGCCGGGAAACGCTTGCACACCGGACGTTCGCGCAACGACCAGGTGGCGACCGATGTACGGCTGTATTTGCGCCATGCGATAGATGACCTGCTCGGGCTAATCGAGGCGTTGCAAAGCGCACTGCTCGATCTTGCCGAGCAACACACTAATACCATCATGCCCGGCTTCACCCATTTGCAAGTCGCCCAGCCGGTCAGCTTCGCGCATCACCTGATGGCCTATTTCGAAATGCTCAAGCGCGATGCGGAACGTCTTCGGGATTGCCGCAAGCGCGTGAACCGCTTGCCGTTGGGCGCGGCGGCATTGGCCGGAACCAGCTATCCGATCAAGCGCGAAATGGTCGCAGAGTTACTGGGCTTTGACGGCGTGTGCGAAAACTCGCTGGATGCGGTTTCGGATCGCGACTTCGCCATCGAATTCACCGCTTGCGCCGCGCTGATCATGACGCATCTGTCGCGCTTCTCCGAGGAACTGATTCTGTGGATGAACCCGCGTTTCGGCTTTATCGAACTCGCCGATCGCTTCTGCACCGGCTCTTCCATCATGCCGCAGAAGAAGAATCCCGATGTGCCGGAACTGGTGCGTGGCAAGACCGGACGCGTGAACGGTCATCTGGTCGCGTTGCTCACGCTGATGAAGGGCCAGCCTCTGGCTTACAACAAGGACAATCAGGAAGACAAGGAGCCGCTGTTCGACACCGTGGAAACGCTGACGCAAACCCTGCGTGTCTACGCCGACATGATCACCGGCGTCCAGGTCAAGCCGGAAGCCATGCGCAGCGCGGCTTTGCAGGGCTACGCCACCGCCACCGATCTGGCCGATTATCTGGTGAAAAAGGGCTTGCCGTTCCGCGATGCCCATGAAATCGTGGCTGTCGCGGTGCGCTTCGCCGAACAGCGCGGCTGCGATTTAAGCGCCATCAGCCTTGCCGAGTTGCAGCAATTTTCAGCGCAGATTGGCGAGGATGTGTATCAGGTTTTGTCGCTGGAAGGTTCACTCGCCAGCCGCAACCACATCGGCGGAACTGCGCCGCAGCAAGTCGCGGCGGCGATCGCGCGAGCGCGTGCCAGTCTCACGAAGTAGCCTGCCGTGCCCGATGTGATCCGGGACGCCTGTAAGCTCTGGCTAGGTTAGCAAGGCAGTAAATTCCTTCACTGGCACAGGTCTGCCGAACAGATAACCCTGGTAGAGCCTGCATCCTGCCCCCCAGAGGAAATCACGTTGAGCATGGGTTTCCACACCTTCGGCAATCACTTCAATACCCAGATTATTGGCCATGCCGATAATAGTTTGAACAATCATCGAATCGGTAGATTTTGTGCCGATGTTGCGCACGAACGACTGGTCGATCTTCAATTGATCGAGTGGCAATTGCGTCAGATACGCCAGCGATGAATAACCTGTACCGAAATCATCCATGGAAAAGCGCACACCAATCAGTTTCAATGCATGCATCTTGGCAATGGTATCAGCAACGTTTTCGAGCACCGTGCTCTCAGTCAATTCAAGTTTGAGACGCGAGGGGTTTATGGTGTTCTGTTCGATCTCTTCGCTCACTTGCCTAACAAAACCCGGCTGACGGAACTGCCTCGCACTAACGTTGACAGCAAGCGATAATTCGCGAGTGAGTGGATTGCTTTCCCATTCTTTAAGTTGTGCGCAGGCCGTCTGTAACACCCACAGGCCGAGAGGCAGAATCAGCCCGGTATCTTCCGCAACCGGAATGAACAGAGCGGGGCTGATCATACCTTGCTCCGGATGTTCCCAGCGGATCAGTGCCTCTGCACCAATGGGGCGTTGCTCGCTATCAACCTGCACCTGGTAGTAAAGCCTGAATTCATGTTTTGGCAATGCCTTGCGCATTCCGGCTTCGAGCTGGCTGCGAATTTCCAGTGCTTCCTGCATTGCGGGATCAAAGAAGCGCAAGGTATTGCGCCCGGATTTCTTGGCTGCGTACATGGCTGTGTCAGACTGTTTGAGCAAATCGTCGAGATTTTGTCTGTAATTGGCAAACAAGGAGATGCCTATACTCGTCGAACTGTATTGCTCGATATCTTTGAGCATGTAGGGCTGGTTGATGGCCTTGAGCATTTTTTCTCCCACCCCCCGCGCCTGCACGGCAGCCTGCGTTCTGTCTTCGCTTAACCCCTCCAATAACACCACGAATTCATCTCCGCCCAAACGCGCCAAAGTGTCGTTATCACGTATGCAGGTTCGCAAGCGCTGGCCCACCTCGATCAATAGCAGGTCGCCGATGTCGTGTCCTCGGGTGTCGTTCAATATCTTGAAATTATCCAGATCAATGAACAGGAGTGCGGCGCAGGTCTGGTTGCGTGCGCTGGTTGTAACTGCCTGATGGAGACGGTCAAACAGCAGCCGCCGGTTGGGCAATTGGCAGAGCGGGTCATAAAAGGCAAGATTGTGAATTTTCTCTTCAGCTTGCTTGCGTTCGGTGATGTCAAAAAACGCACAAATATAATTCGTGATTTTGCCGTCTTTGCCGACAACGGCGGTAATGGTCAACCATTCCGGGTAGATTTCTTCGTTCTTGCGGCGATTCCAGATTTCCCCTTGCCAGTAATTGTCGCGATGCAGAATTTCCCGCATGCGCGGGTAGAACTCCGCATCCTGGCGATCAGACTTGAGCATGCTCAGGTTTTTGCCGATCGCTTCTTCGGCACTGTAGCCGCTCAGTTCCGTGAAAACACGGTTGACCCGAATGATCTCCTCGTTGCTATCAGTAACGATCATGCCTTCTTCGATCTCGAAGGCAATCGCGGCAACACGCAAAGCATCCTCGCGCTCTTCCAGCACCACCATCATGCTATTGAAGGCATGAGCCATATCGGCGATGTCCTTCGGCCCGGTGAGCTCGGCTCGCACCTCCATTTCGCCTGCCTTGGCACGCCCCATGCTGGCCGATAACCGGTTAAGTGGCCGCGTCATGCGGTTGGTCAGGAAGCGGATCAGGAACAGGAACAGCAGCGCGAAGGAAAACGACGTGGCTATGTTTGAGACGAAAATGTCGGTAGTCGTCTGAGTAAGCGCCTTCTTGCTCATCACCACCGCAACATGGCCGAGCAACTCGGGTGTGGCTGTCTGCACTTCGAATGGCGATTCGGCGGAAGGCTGTGTATACACCGGTGCTACAAAACGCCATGCATTCCGGCTTTCCGCATCGAGAACGGCTGCTGCCTGCACCCAGTTGGCTCGCACTACATTGGGAAATTCGGCGGGGTCGGCGCTGCCGCGAGTCAACAATGTGCGCTGGTTGACATCGCGTATTTCCACACTGACCACGCCTGGGAAAGCCATAGTAGCGTTCACTGCCACAGCGGCGTTGTCAGCCGAGGCGTAAATCAGCGCCAAGGCGCTCTGATGGGCCAGATTCTCAGTGATGCGCTGACCCTGCTCAAGCAGGTTAAGGCGTACCCGCTCGTTACTCTGCCACGATCCCACCAGAGAGGAAGACAACGCCAGAAACAGAATGCCCAGCGTAACCATGATGCCAAGCTGGCGCTCAAAAGTGAACTTGTGGAGAAATTCGTTGAGAATTTTTTTCATCGGCGAGTGCGTTTATTGCTCGGGGAATGTCATGTCGAAACTCTGCTGACGGCCCTGATTGAGCCCCAGGTGCTGGGCAGTGCGCAGGTTGACAGCACTTTGCACGTCGCGCAATGGCATCATGCCACGCCTTCCATAGTCACCCGAGATCAAAATGCCTTGCGCCAAACCGGCAAGACTCTTACCCAGCGCCACGTTATCAGGATAAAGCGAAAACAGTACGCCACGCCGGACGTGGCCGAAATTGCTGGAAAAAACGGCGATGCCTTGATTCCATGATTCCTGTAGCACCAAAGGCAGAATCGAGCTTTCCTCCACCGTGGTGGGATCTTGCGGCAACCATAACACATCACTGTCGCCGTCAGCCGCAGAAAAAATTTTCTGGTAGAAACGTACCGCACTGTGCAGATCCTGCGCCTCGTACGCCACTAACTCCAGCCCCTGGACACGAGCGGCTTCTTTGGCCAATTTCAACAGCCAGCCGTTGAAACCGGGATCGTAGACGACAAACACACGCCTCGCCGCCGGCATTAGCGCCTTCATGCGGGCGAACAACAGCGCGGGATCCGGCGACAGGCTGACCACCGGTTGTCCGCGCGCCTCATCCTCCGGCACGGTCAACACGCCGCCCACCACCACTGAGACGCTATTATTCAGTGCCGTTGCCGTCTTCATGCCCTGACGGCCAAGTGCGATCACCACCTTGGTATTCTGGCGGAGCAGACTGGCTTTCAGCATATCGATATCCGTGTCGGCGCGCACCGGATAATTCGCAACCCGGCTGCCAACCTTATCCTCGATACCCTCGATTATTTTCGCGAATATCTCCCGATAAGGCTCACCGATATCGGGATAGATCACTGCGATCATATTTTCGCTCGCTGCCCATGCTGGTAATGTGATAACCAGCGCTGTTAAGAATAGCAGCATGGCACCCAGCAACATAACCAGCCACTTGGCTGCCGATTTGGGGTAGCCTAGTGGAATGGCTAGTAGTTTCATCAGCGCAACCGGCCTACCCCAGGTTTCGTCTTTTGCTCCTCGCTGTGCATATATGTGGGGTGCATTCCACGCACCATTATCATTGGTGCGCATAACACACCCTTGTATGATCGAATCCAATGAAACGGAGGTTAAGTAAAGTTTTACGTTTCACCGGGAAGGCCGTCGCACCCTGAGGACTGGTTTTTAACCAGAGCCTGTTGGTAGATTGCCCCGCCACCCTATTCGTCCATACCGTGAAGTATCCGAGACCAAGTGCCTGCATACACAAGGAAGGTAGGCGCATGTGCAGGGTCGGGGAACCAGTGGATAGTTTACTTCCTTTAACCTTACAAACAAACATCATGACCCTTTAATTAAAACAAACAGATCAAGAACCCGAACCGCTCTTCGCCGGAATCGACGTCGGCGCCGAGGAGTTGATCCTCGTCATCCGTAAGAACGGCACCACCCTACTCAACTGCTTTTCAAGATCAGAGTTTGTGCTGGAATTGCAGGTAAACAGCGCGTCCCGGGAGCGGCAGATCGGAAAGTGTAATGGGGTTGCCGGGAACCGTCGTACCCACCGATTGAAAGGTCGGCTCTTTGGCAACGCGATCGAACAGGTTCGTCACCATGGCGCGCATATCCCAGCCGCCGGCAAAACTTTCGCGGCGCAAGGTCAAGTCCACCAAGGTGTAGTCTGGAATTTTAGCCCGGGTATCGCCCGGCTCCCGCATCCGGTCTGCCACATAATTGGCCTTGGTGCTGACCTGCCATAGCGGCGCAAAACGCCAGTCGGCGCGGACAAACAATCGGCGATGCGGCGCCATGCCCGCATCCTGTCCGGTTGTCTGATCTATGGAATGCTGCAATGAATAGTTGCCAGTCACTCGCAGATCCCTCGTCGCATCCAGCGTGGACTCCAATTCCAGCCCGCGCCCGACCTGGTCACCGGCATTATGATATTGCGGAACTGACGGAGAGGACTGAATAATGTCGCGCATACGATAACGGAAAAAGTTCAGATTGTTTTGTAACCTGGCTACAGGTTGCCAAGAAAAAGCCAGCTCATCCGTCGTAATGGTCTCCGGTTTCAGATTGGAATTTCCAAAAAGCACCGGGTTGTTGATGGAATATAGCTCGGCGAACGAGGGGGCGCGGAAAGCGGTTCCGTGCATGGCCTTGACGACGATGTTGTAGGCAGCATCCCACACCAGAGCGAGGCGCGGATTGGTGGTGCCGCCAAAGTCAGAATAACGGTCATGTCGTACTCCGGCAGTCAGCGCCCAGTCTTTTGCAAAGCTCCATTCGTCTTGGGCGAATGCGTAGGACACATTGCGCTTGTGCGGCAACATATAGACCAAGGCCGGATCGCCGCTTACATCCGTTAAGCCGCCAGGCAATGGGGCAAATGTCGCGTCAAAGTTTTTGATCTCTTGAACCTTGTATATATCCTCGATCCGGTATCCCGTGCCGATGCGAATCCGATGCTGCTCAAAGCCGATATAGAAAGTGGAAACACTGGCGTGGGTGTGCCGCTCGGAATGTTCTGGTGTGCCGATCATGCCGTTGGGAAATGCTCCGCCAAAGGCGCCTGCAGGGAAGAGTGTGTAGCCTGGATCACCTGTTTCCTTGTTATCGTAATAACCGGCAACCCCGGATACATCCCAATTCGGCGCCCAGTTGGCTTTTTCATAGCTCATATCCAGATACAGCCTGGACGAATGCCCGAGCCCATTGGGATCAAGGCTCCCGGCAACACCTGCGCCGGTGCCCACTTCTCTTTCCTGATAAGCCGACCGGAAGCGCCATGCCTCATGGGACAAATCGGCGCTCGCATCGATTGACTTGCGTTCAGCATTGATCGGGCCTGGTGCGTTTGATACAGGTGTGTAGCTGGGTATGATTGTGCCGAAGTACGAATCCCAAGCTGATTGCGCATCCTGCTGGATGATGCCTTTCTGGCCATCGGTTTTCCCCGCACTTAGATAGAAAGCGGCGTCCAGTGCCCCCAGCTTGCCGCCGTGCAGAACCCACGCATCGCGGCTGTTGAAAGAACCGACACGCGCACCAAGCTCGGTGCCATCGATGTCAGTGGCAGTCTTAGTGATAATATTGATCACTCCAGAGAACGCATCGGCGCCATACAGCGCCGAGCCCGGCCCGCGGATCACTTCGATGCGCGCCACATTTTCCAGTGGCATGCCGCCCCAAATCTGGCCGCGGTCGCCTGAAATCGCATTCGTGATCGGAATGCCATTGACCAGCATCAGGACTTGCGGATTGGTTTTGGTGGCAATACCTCGAAAACCGTAAATCGGATTCAGAGCGACATTCGTCATGGAAACATGCAGCCCCGGCACGCTTTCCAGCGCCTGGTCCAGATCGGTTGCTCCCATGGCTGCGATGTCATGGGCAGTGATCACGGTCGCCACTGCCGGCGCGCGAGTGATAGGTTGCGGGCTGCCGGTGGCAATGCTGATCATGGATTTGTCGCCATAGGCCAGCGCCAGATCTTCCTCTTCAGTAGTCTGTGCGGCAGTGGCAGCACCTATCCAGGCCGACGCCAGAAAGGCACAGAGTATTCGACGCTTCAATAGTTGCATAGTTAAACTTCCCCTAATTTAATTCCAACTTAAATTTTTATACTGAACATTATTCAATAAATCACACCTGATCTGCGCCAGGTTCGTTGGGGCGGCCCATCATACAGAGTGTTGGCGCAAGCAACCGGCTACAACATACCTTCCGGGTGATCCGATGCTTCAATAAAGCAAGGGGCATTCAACCAGCATTACTTCACCACAACTTCACCACAACAGCAAAAAACTGCCCCAGCAACATAAGCTGTTTCAATCTTGGTCGTGCCTGGTCAATGGTGTCAAGGCACAGGCCGCCGCATCTTACCTGTGTATTCAATATCAGCGCAACGCAATGGAAAAAATGCATCAGGGGCCTTGTCGTGCGTGTCTACATAACAGGCGGTGACTCCGCTGTTCACTACTAAAGCAAAGATTCGATAGATTTCTTCATCGGTATAACCTAGGTCGGAGAGGAAGGCCGATGCGTAGCCATTCACATTCATACCCTCATCAAAATTTCTCAATAGGATAATTTCGATTTGAAGAGCAAGTTGCAGATGCTCGCCAACTGGCAGGCCCAGCACTTTTTGAACCCGCTCCAGCGCGACCACCCGCTCGTCACCCTTGGCCAGAGGGCGTGCATAACCCGTGATATTTGGTTTGCCGCGGTGTTTGGCACACTCATTACTTACGATTTCTTCGGGACTGACCCCACGATGATTATCGTGCAACGCTGCCTGAATAAAACGTACCCCTTGAAGCAAGGGTTTTGAACCATATGACTTTGCATCTGCTGCCAGGATGCCTGCAGTGGTCGCAGCCACCACAGATGTTCGGGTGGTACCGCCGAGCGCACCAATCTGGTTGCACCAGATTCGTGGATCCGGCCAGCTCATACAGATGTGAGCCGCCTCAAACCAGTCGGCTACAGCGCGCTCCGGCATGCGTCCCGTGGCATTGAGTACCACCACCTGCATGTAGGAAACTTTGCCAACCAAGTCGTCCATCATGGAGTAGCCATGATTAAATACCCCTTTGCCGACTACCCAGCCTCCTTTTTTACTTTGAATCTTGCCCCGACGTTCATCCCAAAACTGATAGGGATAGTTATTCATATTTGATGACATAATTTTCGTCCTTTACAAATGGCATCGCGGTCACGGGTTTATTGCTTAATTCCACACCATGCGCCAACAGGCCAGGAGCACCCAGCAACTGAAACAACCCCGCTCCGGCACGAGGGCTGAAGCCAAGGTCGGTAAAAACTGCTGCTGCAACTGCGGGAGCCAACCATCCGACTGAATGTCCATTCAGCGCATTGGCAAATGCACAACCCCACAACAGGATTTCATGTTTGCCCGGTAGCCCGGCTAGATGATTGGCAATTTTTGTCGCCATTGGATCCACCCCGCCAAAACGACTGCCAAACCCGGGCACCAAGTGCCAATCGCCTTCCTGGGGTGGGGTGTTGTTTGCAATCAATTCATGCGCTAGTTGCTGAGGATCGTTTTTGCTCTGTTTGCGAAAGAAGTCCATGGCTGGTTGAACTTCACCGGCACCCAAATGGCTGCCACCATAAATGGACAATGCAATGGGCAGAATATGTTCACGATCGGTGCCTCCAACACCAGCATTCATCGCTGCCCGCGTAGCCGGATGGCGTGGCCCGGGATTGATCAACGCAATCATCAACTGTTCCAGCAATCTCGTCTCATCGGTGTTAGGCAATTCACCGCGAAACAACAAGTAGAGCACTTCAACAAAACTACGTTTTTGCGTCAATTCCAGCAGGTCATATCCATGGCATAGACATGAATCGGCGAGATAGGGGTTATTCTGACTCTCGATCTCTTGCCATATTTTCGTAGCGGTGCGCTCTACAAATACATCGTTACGACTTTCGGCTTTCCTTCTTTCTGTAGTCATCGATACTCTCTTTAATCACCTTATGCTGCATCTACCCTAAGCCGGACGAGCCGAAACCGAAAGGCAGTTTTCGTAGGTCGGGATTTATCCCGAAGGGGTTCACGGCTCACAGACAAAATGGGTGGGCACTTTTTTGTGGGCACGCGGAAATTACCTCCGCTTGCCAAGTGAGCACAAATAACGTGCCCAACCCACCTTGCCTTATTGCCATTAAATCGTATTAGCCAATACACACATCCGTACATTCATCGGTGGTACCTCATCAGGGTCAATGAGAACGTCCAGCAAGGTCGTGCATTTACCCGCGCAGGCGGTGATATCCAGATTGATCATATCTTCAGGCGAACGAATGGTATGCGCCTCCGCTCCCAGCGCGCGTGCCACCATTGCAAAATCGGAGGGCGGCAGGTCGCAGCCTATATGTTCACAGAAGGAATAAATACTCGATCCAGCTCGCCTGTTTCAGCAGGTCACCGTAAACATCGTAACCGTGGCAATGACAGGACAGTGCCGCGAACGCGTTGTCGGGCTCGGGTTCTTCCTGCCAGATGCGGGTGCGGATGGTTTCCATGCTTATCTCACCGGCCCAGCGTTCTGAGCCGCAGTTCCATGGGTGGGGCTTCCTCCCTGTCAACACGCACGTCCAGCACAGTCGGACCCGGATGGCGCAGGATCGCGTCCAGGTCCAAATTTTCGAAGTCCTGCGCGGTATGAATCACATGACCCGGGATGCCCATGGATTCGGCCATCATCCTGAAATCTACCGTCGGCAGTTCGAAACCGATCCGCTCTGCACCGGACAGGCGCTGGCCATGCTTCACCATGCCCAGTGCCGCGTCGTTGAGGATCACGAATAGCACGGTGAGCTTCTCGGTCAGCGCCACGGTCATTTCCATGCCATTCATCAGCAGACTGCCGTCCCCGGTGATGCAAACTACCGGCACAGCGCGGTTGCCGAGCGCGGTGCCCACCGCGCCGCCGATGGCCCAGCCCATCGGAGCGAAATTCATCGTGACGCGCATCCAGCCCCCTACACTGCGTCGGTGGTCGTGCATAGCCAGATAATGAATCGCCCAGGTCGTGCTGTTGCCGGAATCGGTCAGGAAGCGCGTATCGGGCGGACTGCGCCAGCCAAGTTCGCGCATCAGGTACTGCGGTTTGATGGGCGCGTCGACGGACACAGGCTTGAATGGATCGTCAGCTGAGAATTTTTTGAATCTTCGCTTCTCACCAACGGAAATCTCTTTCGTACCATCCCTGCGCAGCGTTCGCAACAGCCGCTCGAACACCGGACGGATACCACCGCGTACATGCAGACGCGCCATCGGCGAGCGCGCCAGGTGTGCCTCGCAGGAATCAACATGCACCAGCCGGTTGTTCAACACCGTTTCGCTCCAGCCGTTGCTGGTCCATTCACTCAGATTGGAGCCGACTACCAGAATCAGGTCCACACTCTTATCCTCCATCGCTGCAACGGCGGATCGGTGGCCGGCGAACCCGAACACGCCACGGTACGAAGGATGGCGCGGGCTGATAAATCCCTTGGCGTCGGGTGTAACGACGAAAACCGCGCCCATTCTTTCCACCAACTCGATGATGAGGTCAATGGCCTCTCCGCAGCCGCTGCCGATCAGTACCACCATCCGCTGCGCCTGCGCCAGTTGCGCCTGTAATTCCCGAACCGCCGCGTCATCAACGGCAGACAGCGGCTTTAGCAGATGCGCCAGATCGTAGGACGGCCCGCTTTTCAACATCGAGCGCTGCACGTCCATCGGAATGCTGAGGTGAACCGGACCGGGTGTCGGCTGGTACGCGCCCAGCAGTGCATTGGTCAGTTGCCTTTCCAGTTGATCCGGATGGGATATCAGCGCGCTGTAGCGTGTGCAGGTGCGAAACATGGCGACCGTGTCAATGCCGGCGCCGGACGATTCCTGCAACGCCCCCCGGCCCATCAAAAGCAGCGAAGGCTGGCCGGTGATGACCAGCATCGGGATCTCGTTTTCATAAGCGCAGGCCACGCCGGTGATGAGATTGGTGGCACCCGGCCCGGAAGTGGCACAGCACACACCGATTTTGCCCGTTTCACGAGCGTAGCCATCAGCCATAAAAGCGGCGCCCGTTTCATGGCGCGCTACTACCGAGCGCAGCCCGCCGCGCCGGGCGCTGCGAGCGAGCGCGTTGTATAGCGGCTCGATGGCGCCGCCGGGCACACCAAATACATACTCGACACCGATTTGTTCCAGATAAGCGACCAGCAGGTCAGCCGCTTCCATGGGTTGTGGTTGTGGTTGTGGTTGTGGTTCTGCTTCGAGGTCTTGTTCTTGCTGTATTTTTGTCATTGGCTGATCACTGCTCCAGTTTCAAAACGCAACCTCTCCATCATTCCAACCTTGGAGACTTTGCATCAACGCCGCGAACGAAGGATCTGCTGTTCCGCGATGCGAACGAAACTGTAACACAGTGAGCACACTACACGGAACAGCGCGGCTGATATTTTAGCCACATCAGCCTTGCCGGGTTGCAGCAATTTTATCGCACATTGGCGAGAACGTGTATCAGGTTTTGTCGCTGGAAGGTGCGCGCACCAGCCTCACGAGAGCCATGCACGGTTCATTGCAGCTATCGTCCCTTTCCCTATTGCAGGGAGAAGATAAGACGGTATTCCAGCTGGAATGAAGGACTGGGAAGTTCGTTAATCGATCTGCCGAAATGCGAATAACTTTCAGCCTACCTGACTAACAACTGTTTCAGTTCCCCGTTCTGATACATCTCGTTCATGATGTCAGAACCGCCGACGAATTCGCCCTTGATGTAAAGCTGCGGGATGGTCGGCCAATTGGCATATTCCTTGATGCCCTGGCGGATATCGGCGTCTTGCAGCACGTCCACGGTGAATAATTCTTTCACGCCCAGCGTATTGAGTATACGCACCGCGTTGGCGGAAAAACCGCACTGCGGAAACTGCGGATTGCCTTTCATATACAACACCACCGGATGCGTGGTGACTTGCTCTTTGATACGTTGCTGGATGTCTGTGCTCATGATGTCATTACCCGAATTAAATAGTCGGGAATTCTAGCGGTGTAGTTGCTGAAGCGTCAAGCATTATGGCATTGCCCTATCCTGCGCGAGTTTTTCTTGCTGCCCGCCGGGCAGGTATTTTTGTTAAAGTGACCAAATCAAACCTGTCGCTCACAAGTTAAAAGGCAAGCAATGGAATCCTCAGCCTCACTGGAATTGGCCAAGCATGCTCTGCTGATGTTCGGCATCATCCTTGCCGTTGGAACTTTCTCCGGCCTGTTGGCCCGGCTGGTGCGGATACCCGATGTGGCGGTGTTTCTGCTGGTGGGCATGTTGCTCGGACCCGGCGTGTCGGACATCGTGAACATCAAGGCCGATTCCACCATCAACCAGATGATCATGATCTTCGGAGCCAGCTACATTCTGTTCGACGGCGGCGCGTCGGTCCGCCTCAAGGTGCTGAAAGAAGTGTGGATCACCATCGTGGTTATTTCCACCGTCGGGGTGCTGATCACCGCCGCCATCACCGGCGTGGCTGCCTACTATTTCCTCGGGCTTGCGCCTATCGTCGCGCTGTTGCTCGGGGCTGTGATTGCCTCTACCGATCCGGCCACGTTGATTCCCGTGTTCAAACAGGTGCGCATCAAGGATCGAGTGGCACAAACCGTGATGAGCGAGTCAGCGTTCAACGACGCGATGGGTGCCATACTCACTTTTACCGTGCTGGGCGTGGCGATGGGTGCGGGCGAATTCTCGGCAGGCAATGCCGTTACCGACCTGCTCAAACAATCGCTGCTGGGCATCGTCATCGGCGGGGCATTGGGCTATCTGGCCGCATTTTTTATTTCGCATGAAAAATTCGGCTTCCTCGCCGAATTCGCTCCGGTGGTGACGCTGATGGCGGTGATCGGCGCATACATGGGCGCGGACGGCATGCACGCCAGCGGCTTCATGGCGGTGTTCGTGTTCGGCATCATGCTGGGCAATCAGGAATCTCTCGGCTTCAAGCTCACCCAGCATGAAGATAACCTGCTGGAAGACTACGTGATGACTACGGCCTTCATCATGCGCATGTTCATCTTCATCCTGCTCGGCACGCAGGTGGACTTCGGCCTGATGAACCAATATTTGTTCAGCGGCGTGACGGTGGTGATCGTGTTCATGCTGGTGGCACGCCCGATCACCGTGTTCCTGTGTGCTTTGCCCGACCGGCGCGCCAAGTGGAGTCTAAAAGAAATGCTGTTCATGTGCTGGACGCGCGAGACCGGCGTGATTCCCGGCGCGCTGGCCGGTATGCTGGTGGGCATGAAAGCTCCCGGCGCGCAGATCATCGCCTCGGTGACTTTTATCGCCATCCTGATGACCATATTGATTCAGGCGACCACCACCAAGTGGCTGGCGAAAAAACTAGGGCTGCTGTTGGAATAAACCCGCGAATAAATCAGCCCTTCCGCAACACAATCCCGCGAAACCAGCCTCCGGCAAGCAACGGCACGTCGCTGACTAGCTGTAGTTGCGGCACCGCGCGCAACACTTTTTCGAACACCACATCCATCCTTGTGGCAATGCGGCGCGACAATGGATTGAGCGCGCGGCGCAGCAAAGCGGTTTGTTGCAGACGCAGAAATTTGTCGAAGATGATGATGGTACCGCCGGGTTTGAGCACGCGTGCTGCCTCGCTCAGACATTGCGCGGGTTGCGGCACGACGGCAAGGATAAGGTGCAGCACGACGTGATCGAAATATGCATCGGCAAACGGCAAGGCCATGCTGTCGCCCAACACCCACTCCACCTGCAACCCAGCGCCACGCGGCTTGGCGCGTGACAACATCGCGGCATTAAAGTCGAGCGCGGTGTAGTGATGCAGTTTCGGTAGCAAGGGCAGATCAAGACCGGTGCCGATGCCGCTTAACAATACTTTCCCCGCCACATCAGTTGGTAAAGATCGCAGCGACTGGGTACGCGCGCGCAACAGCGGACGCGACACAACCAGATCGTAGAGCGGCGCGATCAGACTGTAGCTCCATCTGAGCATGGGGTTTTCGCGGTAGGGCTGGTCGTGTGGGCTCATGGCAAATTATCCATTAGAACCGCACCCGTTCCTTCCCCTTGCAAGGGGGAAGATTAGGATGGGGGTTGGCTCGGTGGAAGTGCTGCGTTTCTACCCCCTCCCCAGCCCTCCCGCTGCAAGGGGGAGAGCTTGCGAGGGGGCAGGACATTGGGCATAACGGATTATCTGGGTTCATGACAAATGTCGGACTCCAGTGATTTTGGTTTGAGCAATGGCTTTGGTCAACGCCTCGATAGCCTGTCCGCGGGCAAAGGTCTTGCGCCAAGCCAGAGCGATACGCCGTGACGGTGCGGGATTGGTAAACGGGATCACCTTGAGCAAGCGGCTGCGATAACGCGCGCTGTTGGCCGAGGCGGGCAACACGGTGATACCCAAACCGGAGGCGACCATGTTACGTATCGTTTCGAGCGAAGTGCCTTGCTGAATCTCCGCGCCTTTGCGGTTGAGATCCGGGCAGGCTTCGGCAACCTGATTGCTGAAGCAGTGCCCGGAATCGAGCAGCAGTACTTTTTCAGCGGAAAGCTCCTGCGCCTTGATGCTGCGCCGATTGGCCCAGTGATGATCGTTGCCGACCACCACCTCAAACGGCTCGTCATATAAAGGCTGCGTAAGGATGCCTGAATCGCCGAACGGCAGCGCGATGATGATGACATCGAGCTTGCCATTGCGCAGCAAGCTGTCCAGATTCGCGGTGATGTTCTCTTCCACTTCCAGCGGCATTTTCGGGGCGCGTTTTTTCAGTGCGGGAATCAGATCGGGCAGCAGATAAGGGCCGACACTGTAGATGATGCCGACACGTAATGTGCCGGCCAGTTGGTCGTTGCCCTGCTTGGCGATCTCGCGGATGTGCGCGGCCGCTTCCAGCGTGCGCTGGGCCTGCTCGACGATCTGCGCGCCGATTGGGGTGACGGAGACTTCGCTTTTGCCGCGCTCGAAGATCTGCACGCCCAGTTCTTCCTCGAGCTTTTGTATCGCCAGCGACAGCGCGGGCTGGCTGATGAAGGACTTTTCCGCGGCGCGGCGGAAGTTGCGTTCCTGGGCAACCGCGACGATGTAACGCAGTTCGTTGAGAGTCATGCCGGGATCTCCTGATGAAACAACTGATACAACCCCTAGCCATCTGACTAAGCCGCTAAAGCGGCAAGTCATTGGTTATAGCCATTCGACTGATGAAGCAACTAGCCATCCCACTAAGCAACCACAAGACGGTTGCCAAGTGGTTGGTTATAAGCGCGGTGAGACATGCGCTAAGTACACCCGCAAGGGGTACGCCGTGGTTGTAACCGGCTAAAGCCGGAACAACACACACAGGCTGGTTATGTGATTTGAATAGTAAATCACATTGGTTTAAACAATCAATTAGATTTATTGATGCTCAAACCTTACATTGCATCCGTGGACAGAACGCCACTCATTCAATCATTAAGGAGAACATCATGAAACGACCGGAAATAAAAACCATCGCCAATCTCGAATCGGCATTTGCCGGGGAATCCATGGCGCACATCAGGTATCGCTACTTCGCAAAGATCGCGCGAGCGGCAGGCGATGAAGAAACCGCGCGGGTATTTGAAGAAACCGCCGCCCAGGAAGTGCAGCACGCATTCGGGCATCTCGATCTGCTGTACCCAAAGGAAACCATGGATCCGGCGCGCTGTTTGCAAATGGCGATAGAGGGCGAAACCTACGAATACACCGAGATGTATCCCGGTTTTCTCAAGACGGCACAGCAGGAAGGCCATGACGCTGCCGTAGCCGAAATCAAGGAACAGATCGCCGAATCGAAAGAACACGCCGAGCAATTTCAGGCGATGCTGCAAAAGGCTGCGAAACGCTTTGCCGCATTGGCCAAGGTTGAAGAGCGTCACGCCAATCAATATCGCGCCGTATTGGCGAAAGTAACATCTTGATTTTTTCATCTTTACTTAAGGAGAACAGCATGAAAGTTTGGCAATGTGTGGTTTGTG
Source organism: Gallionella sp. (assembly GCA_003134595.1). Lineage (GTDB taxonomy): Bacteria > Pseudomonadota > Gammaproteobacteria > Burkholderiales > Gallionellaceae > Gallionella. Next base: position 18,124 of record PLBS01000136.1, read on the forward strand.
GTTTCATCTACGATGAAGCAGCCGGCTTGCCGGCAGAGGGCATCAAGCCCGGCACGGCTTGGGCGGATATTCCTGAAAACTGGGCGTGTCCGGATTGCGGTGTAGCCAAGGCCGATTTTGATATGGTCGAGGTATGAACCGCTGACATTTTGTGAAGGAGAACAACATGAGCAAAGCAAACATCAACATCGGGATTTCCGAGAAAGATCGCAAAAAGATCGCTGAAGGACTGGCGCGTATGCAAGCAGACACCTACACGCTGTATCTCAAGACGCACAATTTTCACTGGAACGTGACCGGGCCGATGTTCCAGACTTTGCACCTGATGTTTCAAACGCAATATAACGAGACATGGCTGGCGGTGGATGTGATTGCAGAGCGTATCCGTGCGTTGGGTTTCCCCGCGCCTGGCAGCTACAAGGAATTCGCCGCGCTCACTGAAATCAAGGACAGCAAAGGCGTGCCGAATGCCAAGGAAATGATACGTCAATTGGTGGACGGGCAGGAAACCGTGGTGCGCACAGCCCGAGCCGTGTTCCCGATTGCCGAGGCGGTCGGCGATCAGCCCACTGCCGATATGCTGACGCAGCGCATGACGATGCATGAGCAGAACGCGTGGATGCTAAGGAGTTTGCTGGAGGAGTAATCGTTGTGGTTGCAGGGCGGGCTCTGCCCGCCAGATTTTATGCTCGATGTGGTGCACAGCCATACCTGCTATTGCGACCTGAATTCACCGCAGCAAATAATCCAACATCAACCCCGCAAACACCGCCGCGCCGAACCGGTTGTTGTGCAGGAACGCCTTGAAGCACGCTTCGCGCTCGCGGTCTTTGATCAGGCTGTAGTGATACAACGCGATTCCGCCGGCCATCAGCAAGCCTGAGAAATACACCCATCCAAGGCCCGCCATGTGCCCCGCCACATCAAGCAAGGCCAGCGTGATCGCATAGCAGGCCATCACCGCAATGACATCGTATTTGCCGAACCACAATGCCGAGGAATGGATGCCAAGACGGATGTCGTCGTCCCGATCCACCATCGCGTATTCGGTGTCATAAGCGATCGCCCAGAACACATTGGCGATGAGCAACAGCCACGCCACCGGCGGCACGCTGCCCAGCTGCGCGGCGAATGCCATCGGGATGCCAAAGCCGAACGCGATGCCGAGATAGGCTTGCGGGATCGCCAGGAAACGTTTGGTGAACGGATAGCTGGCGGCGAGAAACACCGCCGGGAATGACAGCAGCAGCGTCAGATTATTGAGCGGCAGTATCAGCACAAAGGCGACCAGCGCAAGACTCGCCGCCACCCACAGCGCCTCGCGCGGCGCGATGCGTCCGCTGGTGACCGGACGCTCGCTGGTGCGCTGCACGTGCTTGTCGAAATCACGATCCGCATAGTCGTTGATAGCGCATCCGGCGGAGCGCATCAGCACCGTGCCCAGCACAAAGATGATCACGATGTGCCATGCCGGATGTCCCGCACCGGCGATCCATACTCCCCACAACGTCGGCCACAGCAGCAGCAAGATGCCGATGGGTCGGTTCAACCGGGTGAGCTGCAGGTACAGCGATAATCGTTCTGCGAGAGTCATCTCTCAATGAAAATTAAAATCGTTTAACCGTGCATCAGGTTGAGCTGTTTGGCGATGATGTCGTGATTCAGCCAAAGTACCGGCGCAGCAGGATTGGATGTCTCATGGAACATCAGCGGCCCGGTTCCCTCCAGCACCAGAGAACTCAACAGGCCGGTAACCAGTTCTTTACGGTCTTTATGCATCTGGGTGATTTCTTCCGATGTGCCTATCATTATTTCTGCCAGCGCCGCCGAGTTGTCCATCGGCCAGGCTGCGAAATTGCGGAACGACTTCATCACGCTGCTTGCATTGTAGTCATCGATTTTTTGCAACAGGTTTTCGAGCGAGGTGCCTTCCTGCAATAGCGCGTGACAGGCTTGCCACTGCGCTTCTGCCCAAGCGCCGCCATTTTCCTTCTTCAATGCCTTGAGTAGCGCGAAAAGCGAGAGCTCAACGCCGACGAAGATGTCGGAAGAGTTGGTGCGGATCTCCGGACAATTGTAAACCGTGGCCTTGATGCCCCGAGCCCAGGCTGCCTCGGCAACGCGTTCAAGGCGCATCTTGGCCGGGCCTTGAGAGTAGTTGGTGTAGGTCTGCCATTGGTATCGGCCATCGATCAGGATCTCGGTGCCGTGGTAACCGTAGGCCGTGTAGCGCACCTGACCGCCGGTCTTTTCCATCCTTGCGCGGATCGCCGCACTACCGTCGATCAGATACTGAAACGTATTCGCGGTGACCTCGTCGAAATTCATCAGAATCAGTTTGCCCAGGTCGCTGTCGAACAGCGCGCGCGAGGGCATGAAGCGCTCACCGCGACCCTTGTAGATGCGGTTCGCGATGGCAAGGAACACCTTCACCTTGGGGATGCCGCCCGCCATGGTATGGGCAAAAAAGACGTTGCTGCCGTCCGCGATCATGCCATCCAGCTCGGCCATCACCTTGGCCACGGAATCCTTGAAACGTTTTACGCCCACCTCGCGGCATTTTTCGATGTGCTTCCAATCGAGCTTGTCGTCCTGCCAGCTCTTGAGCGTCATGTCGGCCAGCAGATCGGTTGGGGTGGGCTCGCCTGCAGGGGCATCCAGATCGAATCCGGCCATCAGCGGCACGTTGATGATGCGACCGCCCAGATTGGACTCGGCCACGGCCAGCTCCTCATCGGTCAGCGGACGCAAGGCGTTGTTTTCGTCGCGGCGGCCAACGGTAATTCCGATGATCGTCATTCCTGCCTTGCGCGCCTCGTTAATCAGGCCGTTGGCGTAACCGCGGCCAAACAGCTCGCCGAACAGCACAAAGAAATCACCTTTGCGAAAAATATTGGTCTGTGGAATATCTCGTAATGGAATGGGTGCGATCATGATAGTGACTCCTGTCTGGCGAATTCCTTGAATTGTAATTTGAATTGATAGTTGCATCCTAAAAAACTTGGGGATATGAAAGAGATCAATAAAATTGCAGTGTTGAAACGCAGCAGGCACCCGCAGGGATGAAGACGCCACCCATCAGTATTTTATTGAGGCGGCGAGATGAATAATTGCGGGGGTCGAAAGGGAACGGTCAACATTCTGGTTTGGTTGGCTCGCCGGTTCGGGCTTCTGGTAACTGGTCTGCCGGTTCTGATTTATCGAGGCTGTAGTTGTGTCACCAGTTTCGGGTGAAACTGGCTGCCGGATTTGGCCGGCTCTCATTTCTTAAGGGAACCTCAAAAAATTCACTTTTGCGGAAGAAGCGCAAGAAGCCGCCAACCCTCATCCTAACCTTCCCCCGCAGGGGGAAGGAACGATTGCCTCCTCTCCCCTTGGGGGAGGATTGAGGTGGGGGCTGTGCGAATGACGAGGCATATCGCATAGATAGACGAGGAATGAGCGGGCACGCGACACAGTGATTCGCTCGGAAAATGAATTTTTAGAGGTTCCCTTGAATGAAGTGCCATAGATGATGAGTATTTTCAGGCCAATATTCAGCGAGAGCGGCGGAGTTATGTCCACCCCCATTGTGTATGTCTTTGCATTTTGACTGAATACATTTTTTCATCAGCCTCATGCAATATCTCATCAAAACTCCTCGCGCTGCCGGTCACGGTTACATGACCTATTGATAAAGATATTGACCAGCCTTCGGTTTGAAATTTCTTCTCTGAAGCCGACTTGACCCTCATTACCAATACTCCACAGATATATTCATCTGTTTCGGGGAACAATATCGCGAACTCTTCCTCGCCGATGCGCGCAACAGTATCAACGCTCCTGGAATTATCCCTTAATATGCCGGACACGGCTTTAAGGACTTCATCGCCGACACGGCGACTATGGTTGTCATTCAGCATCTTGAATTGATCAATGTCGATAAATAGCAATGAATAAGGCCGGTTGGACCGCTCACTGCGCAATTGTTCAGCTGCAAATTTCTCGGCAAGTTCCAAACGATTAGCCAAACCTGTCAACGCGTCCTTGCGGGAATAATCTCTTTCCTTCCAAAGTTTCGCCACCACCCGGCCAAGAACTGTGAAAGTGATGCTACGAGTAAAAATGTTCATCGTAAACGCGCCCAGAGGATAATTCGGCCAGACAACGGCTGCCTCGGCAATACTCCAGGCAACAGCAGCTATAACTCCCACCAATGCAGACATCTGAGTATCAGAGTGGCGCAGGGAACGAATTGTACCTATACGTGCAGCTTGAATAATCGGCAGGCAGTACAGTACGTCCAGGGAATAAAACGCCCCGGACATTTTATAATCCAAAAAGGTGATGAATAGAATTTCTGCTACAACCAGCGCAAAACGCCAAAACATACTTCTTCCCTTTTCTAAACCGGTGAACTAACACCCGTTCAAGTAACGGGGAACTGCGGATATATGGAACAGCAATCTATCAGCAAAAATCAAATTCTGCCAGCGGAGAAAATAACCGGTTCGAGTCCAGACCGATGAGCCGGATTATTTCTGCTTTGAACGTCCGTAAGGGTTGAAAGGAGCCGCTCATGCTTCAGCTCTTAGGCCTGCCCCTCTGAATTACGCACACCCTTAAGAGGGTGCGCGAACGCGGGAGAGTGTTTCAGACGTGCAAGTAGTCACGTTTGTTTGCCATCCAGCGTTGCAAATGTGCCCGCGCCGCTTCGGGGAAGTCGTGCAGCAATTCGTCGGCAACTTGCCGTGCGTGATTCAACAGGTCTTCATCCGCGCTGATGTCGGCGAAGCGCAGCATCGCCACACCGCTTTGCCGCGCGCCAAGCAATTCGCCCGGGCCGCGCAATTGCAAGTCCTGTTGCGCGATTGCGAAGCCGTCGTTGCTCTCGAAAATAATTTTCAGGCGCGCCCGCGCCAGTTCCGAGAGCGGTTGTTGATACAGCAGGACGCACAGGCTTTGCGCCGCCCCGCGCCCCACCCTGCCGCGCAGTTGGTGCAGTTGCGCCAGCCCCATGCGCTCGGCGTGATCGATCACCATCAGGCTGGCGTTCGGCACATCCACGCCGACTTCGATGACCGTGGTGGCGACCAGCAGTTGCAATTCGTTCGCTTTGAACGCCGCCATCACGCGCGCTTTTTCGATATTGTCGAGCTTGCCATGCACCAGACCCACGCGCAGTTCCGGGAAGGTTTGCGTGAGCAGCTGAAAAGTCTCCAGCGCGGTTTGCAATTGCAGTGTTTCAGATTCATCGATCAACGGGCACACCCAATAGGCTTGCTGTCCTTCCATGCAAGCGGCGCGCACTCTGGCTATTACCTCGTCGCGGCGTTCATCGCTGACCAGCTTGGTGATCACCGGCGTGCGCCCAGGCGGCAGCTCGTCGATCACCGACACATCCAGATCGGCGTAATAGCTCATCGCCAAAGTTCGGGGTATGGGAGTTGCGCTCATCATCAGCTGGTGCGGCTCCATCTTTTGTAGGTCGGGCTTCAGTCCGACATGTCGGGCTGAAGCCCGACCTACATCTAACTTGCCCTTGTTGCGAAGCGCGAGACGCTGCTGCACGCCGAACTTGTGCTGCTCGTCGACGATTGCCAGACCGAGTTTGTGAAAGCTGATCTGCTCCTGGAACAACGCGTGCGTGCCAATGGCGAGTAGCGTTTCGCCGGAGGCGATGCGCCCGGCGGCGAATTGCTTGTCCTTTTTTTTCAGGCTGCCGGACAGCCACACCGGCGTGATCGCGAGCGGTTCCAGCCAGTCGCGCAGCTTGAGGTAATGCTGCTCGGCGAGGATTTCGGTGGGCGCCATCAGCGCGACTTGATAGCCGTTTTCGATCGCCTGCAACGCGGCCAGCGCCGCGACGATGGTCTTGCCGCTGCCGACATCACCGAGCAGCAAGCGCTGCATCGGATGCGGCTGCGCAAGGTCGCGGCTGATCTCGGCGAAGGTGCGCTGTTGCGCTTTGGTCAGCGCGAACGGCAGGTCTTTGATCAGGCGGGCGGTGAGTTTCGCGTGCGCTGCAAGCTTGGGTGCGATGCGCTTGCCGCGTTCGCGGTGATGCACGCGCATCGACAGCTGTTGCGCCAGCAGCTCGTCAAACTTGATGCGCCTCCAAGCCGCGTGACTGCGGTCTTCCAATGAATTTGCTGATATGTCTGGTGAAGGGCTGTGCAGCAGCTGGATGCTGTCGGCGAAGCAGGCCAGTTTTAATTTTTTCAACAGCGCGTCCGGCAGCGTGTCGCTCAATGGCAGCGTTTCCAGCGCGTTGACTATCAGCTTGCGCAGGATCGGTTGCGACAGCCCCGCCGTGGTCGGATAAACCGGCGCGAGGCTTTGTTGCAGCGGCGTGTCGCCATCCACTGCGCGGCATTTCGGGTGCACCATCTCCAGCCCGTAATAGCCCATGCGCACCTCGCCGATGGCGCGTATCTGCTTGCCGACGGCGAGTTGTTTCTGCTGGCTGGGATAGAAATTCAAAAAGCGCAAATACAACTCGCCGCCAGTGTCCTCCAGGCGGCACACCAAGGTGCGACGCGGACGGAAGGCGATTTCGTTGTGGGTGATAGTTCCCTGCACTTGCACCGTCTCGCCTGCTTGCACGGTGGCTATCGGTGCGAGATGGGTCTCGTCCTCATAGCGCAGCGGCAGATGCAACAGCAGATCGGCGCGATGGTGGATGCCGAGCTTGGCGAGTTTGCTTAGTGTGGCAGGTGAGATTTTTGTTGGTTGCACAGCAGCCCGTTATTCCGGTTTCAATTCGAAGGCGAAACAAGGCGGCTGTACCCGCACGGGGTATGCCGTGCGGTGCCCGATGCTGCGCATCGACCGCGACGCAAAGCGAACGACGCTGGCAGTGCAATTGGCACGACTAGGAGTGAGCAAGGAAGCCAACGCAGTGTCGTCGATGAATTGGAAGCGGAATTAATCCTGAACCACCAGCACGCCATCCATCTCCACCAGCGCGCCGCGCGGCAACGCGGCAACGCCCACTGCGGCACGCGCCGGATAGGGCTGGCGGAAATAGCTGGCCATGATTTCGTTCACTTTGGCGAAATGGCCGAGGTCGGTGAGATACACGTTCAGCTTCACCAGATCGTTGAAGCTGCTGTCGGCGGCGCTGGATACCGCGCGCAGATTCTGGAACACGCGATGGATCTGCGCTTCGATGCCTTCCACCAACTGTGAGGTGCCCGGGTCGAGTCCGATCTGTCCGGACAGGTAGACCGTGTCGCCGACGCGTACCGCTTGCGAATAGGTGCCGATCGCGGCGGGCGCGTCGGGGGTCTGGATGATTTTTTTGTGCGCCATGCTTCGCTCCTGAAATATGAAACCGCATTTATGCGGCGAGTACATTTTTGTAGGGCGGGCTACGCCCGCCCGATTAAGTTGTCGGGCGCAGCCCGACCTACGGATTGTTTTACCTTCTAAACGGAAGCGGAATTAAATGATTGGCCGATAAACAAGTTGTGATTATAGCCGCTCAGGTAATCACCGTCGGCTGTTCCCGCCCGGTGCGTTTGCGCAATTCTGAAATTTGCAATGCGATGCTGATCAGTGTGGCAAGCGATTGTTGTGCATCGAGGTGATGTTTGGAAACGTCAGGTTCAAAGGCTTCCAGATAGATGCGCAACGTCGCGCCCTCGGTGCCGGTGCCGGACAGACGGAACACGATACGCGAGCCGTCGGTGAAGATGATGCGCACACCCTGGCCGGTACTGACGCTGCCGTCCACCGGATCGGTATAACTGAAGTCGTCGCACAATTTCACTTGTAAATGTCCGAACTGCGCGCCCCGCAGTGAAGCGAAACTGTCATGCAGCAGCTTCATCACGCCGTTGGCTGCATCATTTGGAATACCCTCGTAATCGTGGCGCGAATATACGTTGCGTCCGAAGCGTGCCCAGTGCTCGCGAGCTATGGCTTCCACATCCCGCGACACGTTACTGGCGTAGCCAGCCGATTGCGGGAGCGGGTGTGAGGCGGNNTCCCGCCCCGGATGCTTCGCAACGCCGTGTCATGGCCGCCACCGATTGTTTGCGTACCGCGAGTATGTTCAACCAGAACAATACCGCCCACAAACCGTCTTTTTCACGGATGTGATCGGAGCCGGTGCCGAAGCTTTCTTCGCCGCACAGGGTCACCTTGCCCGCATCCATCAGGTTGCCGAAGAACTTCCAGCCGGTCGGCGTTTCATAACAGGGAACGCCAAGTGCTGCGGCCACACGATCCGCTGCGGCGCTGGTTGGCATCGAGCGCGCAATGCCCGCCAGGCCTTGCTTGTAGCCCGGCACGAGATGCGCGTTCGCGGCGAGTATGGCGAGACTGTCGGAAGGATTAACGAAAAAATGCTTGCCCAAAATCATATTCCGGTCGCCATCGCCGTCCGAGGCCGCGCCAAAATCGGGAGCGTCATCGCCATACAAAATTTCAACCAGCTCATGCGCGTAAGTGAGGTTGGGATCGGGGTGGCCGCCACCGAAATCCGGCAATGGTTCTGCATTGATGACGCTGTCTGCGGACGCGCCCAATCGGCGCACGAAAATCTCCCGGGCGTAAGGGCCATTGACGGCGTGCATGGCATCGAACTTGATACGGAACCCGCCCGCCAGCAGCGTGCGAATGGCGGCAAAGTCGAACAGCGTTTCCATCAGCCCGGCGTAGTCGCCAACCGGGTCGAACACCGACACCGTCATATCGCCGATTTTGTAATTACCCAGCGTATCCAGCGCGATATCGGCCGCATCGACGATACGGTATTGCGCGATTCGTTTGCTGGCGGCGAAGATCGCTTCGGTGATTTTCTCCGGCGCGGGGCCGCCGTTGGCGGTGTTGTACTTGATGCCGAAATCCCCGTCCGGCCCGCCCGGATTATGGCTGGCGGACAGGATGATGCCGCCGTAAGTCGCATATTTTCGAATCATGCAGGAAGCAGCGGGGGTGGAAAGTATGCCGCTCTCGCCTACCAACACGCGCCCGAACCCGTTGGCGGCAGCCATTTTCAAAATGACCTGGATCGCCTCCCGATTGTAATAACGACCGTCACCGCCCAACACCAGCGTTGCACCCGGCGGGGCAGCGATGGTGTCGAAGATGGACTGCACGAAATTTTCCAGATAGTGCGCCTGTTGAAAGGTCGGCACGCGCTTGCGCAGCCCGGAAGTGCCGGGCTTTTGATCGGTGAAAGGGACGGTTGCAACCGTATGGACTTGCATTTTCAATCTCCCGATTGTGGTGATTTTCCTGTGTCATATTACCACCTGTAACAGCGGATAAACTTGATCCGGCAACTCCCCCAAACCCCCCGATTCCTGCAATAATCGCGGGTGTGAATGAATAATGGGCGTCTCTAAAAATTCAGAGTTCGCCCAAATGCAAGGCGCGTAAAAAATTTCGTAGCGCCGCATATGNNAACGCAGCAGTTGGGATGAAATCCGGGTTTTTAGAGGTGCCCTAATATCGAAAGTGAGTCAACAGCATGATGAGTCAGGATGAGTTGAAGCGCGCAGTCGCCAAGGCTGCGATTGAATATGTGCCGTTCGATTGTATCGTCGGCGTGGGCACCGGTTCCACCGCCAACTTTTTCATTGATGAACTGGCCAAGATCAAGCACAAGATACGCGGCGCGGTCGCCAGTTCGGAGGCTTCGGCGAAGCGTTTGGCGGGACACGGCATCGAGGTGTTGTCGCTCAACGACGCGGGCAGCCTGCAGGTGTATGTGGACGGCGCGGACGAGATCACGCGCCATCTGCACATGATCAAGGGCGGGGGAGGAGCGCTGACCCGTGAAAAAATTGTGGCGGCTGCCAGCAAAAAATTTATCTGCGTGTGCGATGCCAGCAAACTGGTGGATGTGCTGGGCAATTTTCCGTTGCCCATTGAAGTGATTCCGATGGCGCGCAGTTCGGTGGCGAGCCAACTGGTCGCGTTGGGCGGACAGCCCAAGTTGCGCGAAGGTTTTACCACCGATAACGGCAACCTCATTCTCGATGTGCATGGGCTGAAGATCATGAATCCGGTGGAGCTGGAATCCACGCTGGATCACATCGCAGGTGTGGTTACCAACGGCTTGTTTGCGCGCCGTGCCGCCGATGTGCTGTTGCTAGGCACGGCGGAAGGCGTGAAGACGATGACCGCATAAAAGTTTTTAGCCCCTTCCCCAAAGGGAAGGGACGATTGCCTCCTCTCCCGCTTGCGGGATAACCAGCGAATTGGTTATCGTTTTTTGATAACCTAGTCGAATGGCTAGTGGTTTCATCAGAGGATTGAGGTGAGGGGTGGTGTGGCTGTCATCTGCCCTTCACATTTGTCGCATATGCTATGCAGTTGCATAAGGGGCCTCTAGAAATTCAGAGTTCGCCCAAATGTAAGGCGCGAAAAAAATTTCGCGGCGCCGCATATGGGTTATATGTA
>PLBS01000171.1 GCA_003134595.1 Gallionella sp.
GGCTAGTGGTTCCATCAAAAGCTTTTCGTCCTGCACGCTCCAATTCGCAACGATGCCGGCGATGTGCGCGGCGAACTGCTCCGCCTCGATTTCGCGCGCGCCGCTTTGTTGTTCGGCGCGCGGCGTGGTCAGCGGGTTGCGCAATAGTAGTTCATCGCTTGCTCCCCCACCCCAGCCCTCCCCCGGTGGGAGAGGGAGTAAAGGCAGCACTTCGACGTGGCCGGGCAAATCTTGATGATGAGCGACGTGCTCCTCGAAATCCACGAAGCCGTCGGGATGTTCGGAGAACACGCCGTTCACCGCATCCAGCACCGCCGGAGCATTTCGCCGCGTCTCGTTCTGCGTGAGGTGATGCGCGCCGAATTCGCGCTCCAGAAATCCGCGAACCTCGCCGAACAGGCGCGCATCGGCGCGGCGGAAGCGGTAGATGGATTGCTTGGGATCGCCCACCACGAACACGGTGGGCCGCGAGTCCACTGCCGCCGACGCGGCGAACCACGCTTGCAGGATCTGCCACTGCAACGGGTTGGTGTCCTGAAATTCGTCCAACAGCACGTGGCGGTAGCGGCTGTCCAGCTTGTATTGCATGTACTCGGCGCAATCGCTCTGGTTGAGCATGCGGCACACCTGCCATTCCAGATCGGTGAAATCCATCTGCTGCGAGCGCAGTTTCAATTCCTGATAATGTTTCAGCAGCGCCGCACCGCAATGCAGCGCGGCCTGGTTCATGCGCAACGCTGCCAGTTCGGTCATGGCATCGCGCACCGCTTGCAGCTTGTCGAACAACACATCGCGCGCATGCAGAAAGGTCTCGGCGTTTTGTTTTTTTGTGGGTTTGAAACTACGCGGCTCATCGGCCTGGGTGTACAGCGCAAGCGACAACGCCGCGAAGCGCTGCTGGGAATCGGACACTTCCCAAGCGGCTTGCAGCTTGCCGGCATGGCCGCACTGTGTTTCCGTGCCGGTCGCAAGCGCGCGTGCAAAGGCTAGCACGGCGGTTTGCAGTGAAGGATCGGCACAGGCGTCGGCAATCGGGTCGGCATCGAAATCCACTTCGAGTTCGCTGCGCAACTGTTCAGTTGCCCACTCCACCGCATCATTCCGGCCTTGCGTGTATGCCCACCACTCGGCGCGCTTGTGCACAAAATTCTCCAGCAACGCACGCGTGCTGTGCAGTCCATATTCGGTAAACAGCCACTGCATGAATTGCGCGGTTTCGCCATCGGGTGCGGCGCGCAGGCTGTCGGCAAAAGCCTGCCACGCTTCCTCGCGCAATGCCGAAGTGCGCTCCAACAGTTGCATGCCGACCGGCACCCCGGCATTCAGCGGCGCGCGCTGGATGATCTGCATGAACCAGCCGTGAAAGGTATTGATGGTGATGGCAGGTTGCGCCAGCAATGCGTCACGGTACAGTCCGCGTGCGCTTGCCAGTAACGCATCGTCGATGTCATCGAGGGCGCGTTCGCGCAAGAATTTTCTTACCGTCATCGTCGTCCTGCACTGCGAGCAGATGCAGCCATTCATGCAGCCGCGCCTGCATCTCCTGCGCGGCCTTGCGCGTGAAGGTGATGGCAAGAATCTCGCCGGGTTTCACGCCATCAAGCAGCAGACGCACGATACGCGACACCAGCAGCCAGGTCTTGCCGCTGCCCGCGCAGGCTTCCACGACGACGCTGTTCTGGGGGTTGAGGGCGATGTGATTATCCATTGCTCTCCCCCTTCCCAACCCTTCCCCCGGAGGGAGAAGGGCTTATCCTCCCTCTCCCATCGGGGGAGGGATCGAGGGAGGGGGGCCACTCCCCTTTTCGGCACAAGCCGCGCATCTCGCAATACACACAAGCCTCGTCCACACCATGTGCGGGCATGGCGGCGCCTACGCGCATCTGTGCGAACACCGCCAGCAGTCTCTCGATGTTGGCCTGCGCCAGTTCCGCCACGTCCTGCGGCGGCGCAACCGAAATCACCTTGTCTTTTTCGATGCTGATGAAGGCCGCCTCGTTGGCTTCGTACACGTAAGCGTAGCAGGCCAGTTGCACATCCTCGCCCGGCTCTTTGAGCTTGTTGCGCAGCCGGGTCGCTTCCATCATTTTGTAGTCCAGCACACGTACTGTATTGTCTGCCTTAGTCTGCACATCCACTCGGTCTATGCGTCCGTGCATGAGCAACTCCTCGGTCAACGGCAATTCAAACGGCACTTCGCCATTTTGATAGCGCCAGCCTTCGGCTTCGCTTTTCAGCTGCGCATCCAGGTAGGCGGGAATCGCCTGCTGCCAGCGCAACAACCAGGCGCGCGCCAGATAGTCGCGTTCCACCGTGGGCGCAAACACTTCGCTGCTGATGCGCTGCAATCCCTCCTCCAGCATTGCGCGGGGGTGTTCGCTGAGCACCGGGTACTGCTGATGGAAGCGATGCAGAATGTCATGCGCCCACTCGCCGTAATCGCGCTTCTCCACACCCTCGCGCACCTCGTCCAACTCGTTGAGGCGCAGGATATGGCGCGCATAGAACTGGTAAGGGCAGGCGACGAGGCTGTTGTAGCCACTGGCTGAAATGCGGCTTGGGATAAGGCTGTGCGGCACACTGGGTGCGGGCACGGCCGCCTCGTCCGGCAAGGGAAAATCGGCAGTGCGTACCTGCGCACCTTCCAGCAGCGCACCCAGTTCGCGCTCCGCCAGATCATCGCCATAAGCCAGCTCATGCAGCGCGCGCAGCATCTCGAGATGAGGACTTAACAGATTTTTCTCGCCGCTTTTGCTTGCCTGCCAAGTGGCCAGCACGGTGTCGTTCATGGCCAGCAGCGCCAGCAGATCATCGCGCTGCTGCGCCAGTTTCATCTCGCGCGTCGGCAGGCCGAGCGTGCTGCGCACCGCATCGTTGAACCACACGCTACCGTTGTCCATGCTCGGCAAATGCGCGGCATCGCTACCGAGCAGCAGCACCGCGTCGAAACTGCGCCAGCGCGTGGCGGCCAAGTGGGTGAGCAGCACCGGGCTGTCGATGCTGCTGTCACGGAAGGTGTGCGCGTCGAGTTGCTGCGCCAGCCAGTGCCGCCATTCGGCGCGGCTGAAGCGTGTGCTGTCCGCCGCCAATTCCTGCTGCCAGGTTTGCAGTGCCTGCAACAATTGCGCGCCCGCCACGTCCGCCGCCAGGCCTTGCAACACGCCCAGGATGGACAGGCTGTCATTCAGCGCGCGCAACCAGCCGCTCAGAGTGTCAGTGTTTTTTCGTAATGCCTCCGCCGCCTGCCGCAGCCGCACCAGCGCCTGTTGCACTTCTTTGTCGCCATGCGCCAAGTCGAGAAATGCATCGAGATGCGAAGCCACGCCATGTTTGCGCACCAGTTGTTCGAGCTGGTACACCGCCTGCTTGCGCGCACTCGCCTCCTGGTCGGCGAAGATGAACGGCGACTTGAGCAGGTCGAGCAGATCCTGATAATAAAAATCGCTTTGCAGCGCATCCAGCCAGCGCATCAGCACCGTGCTCACCGCCAGCGTGGAAAATGTCCAGCCGGTTTCGTCGCGCACCAGCACCCCGGCGCGCTCCAGCAACGCGCGCACGCGTCGAGCCACCAGCCGGTCTTGTGCGACAAGGGCGATGTTCTGTTTGCCAGCCAGCAGCCAGCGCCGCACCTGCACCTCGGCAGCACGCGCCTCCTGTTCCAGACTGTGCGCGCCAAACAGGTGCAGGCGCTGGGACAGCGCGGCATCGGGTTGTTTTTGCAGCAGTGCGGCATCGCTGCGCAGATCGGCACTTTCCGCAGCATGTTGCAAAGCGCGGGACAACAGCGCGCAGTCCGGCACATCGACCACCATCTCGCGCAGATCAAAAACCGTGACGGGGACGCGCGCGCGACAGGCTTCAAGAAAATGCGCTTCCGGTGCGGACATATCCGAGGTCAACAGCGCGTATAGCGGCCTATCCACTCGCTGCGCCAACAGCGCCAGCCGCTGCTGATAAGCGCGCACGCCGTCCAGTTCGCCGCCCGCCGCCATCGCGTACCACAACTCATGCACCACCCGCGCCTCGAACTGCATGGACTGCCCGCTGCGTGCCTGGTAAGCCCTGGCAAGCTGCTCCGAAAACTCGGCTTCTGATTCCGGCAACGCGACATGATGACGGGTCAGGTCATCCATCAAACCCAGCAATTCGCGCGACAGACTCCACAGATCGGCATCCGCAAACCAGCGCCGTTCGCGCAACGCCTGATACAAGGCGGTGATGCGCTGCGTGTCGGGTTGGATAGGGGTGGCTAGCGGAATGGATAGCACCCAGTCGTTGAGCGTGACCATTTGCGGCAACAATAACGCAGGCAAATTGGCCGCCACACTTAACGCTTGCGCCAGCGGCTGGGCAACATGGTAATTGGGCAACAGGATCGCTGTCCCGCGCAGATCGGGAATTTCGTGTGCGAGCTGCGCGAGGATGTGGCGCGCGACGCTATCAAAAAAAACAGCGGACGCCGTTTGCGTGCCGCTGTTTTTTATTGGTTCCATGTCTTGCCGCCTCGTAGGTTAGGTGGAACGTAGCTATGATGGGTTTCGTTTCGCTTTGCTCCACCCATCCTACCGCGATGAATTAACAGGGTGTTGAAAAACGTAGCGAGAGACGATCAGGCAAGGCGGAAACCGGCGAAGTGGGTCTCGCAGGGATGGGCGGCTTGCCGACCAACTCGCAAAAAGCGGAGTTTACACATAGTAAACGAGCATTTTGAGCCGGTTTTCAACGCACCATCATCGCCTCGCATAACCAATGACTTAATTGGCGTAGTTTGCCAACTTAGTCAGGTGGCTAGTCGTTTGATCAGTAGTTTTGCAATGCCCTGTTAGCGTTCGAGGAGATGCAGCTTATCCTTCACGTCCTTCCACTCATCAGCATCGGCGGGCGCGTCGATTTTTTCGACGATGACTTTCCAGGTCTTGGACAACTCGGCATTCAGCGCGGTGAAATGACGCTGATTCTCCGGCAAATCATCCTCGGCATAGATCGCCTCTACCGGGCATTCCGCCACACACAGGGTACAATCGATACACTCTTCGGGATCGATCACCAGAAAATTCGGCCCCGCATGGAAACAGTCCACCGGACACACTTCCACACAGTCGGTGTATTTGCATTTGATGCAAGATTCAGAAACAACGTAAGTCATAGTGAAACTCCAATTATCAACAGCACGGCATTTTAACAGAGCAACGGGAAATTAATTCACTTCACTTCACAGCCATTTTTGGGTAGGATACCACTTGAAATTCTGCGATTCATTCCCAAACAGCCCCAACCAGCCGCCTGTTGCATTTCGAATCAACCCTCATAAAGCGAGAACAGACCATGAGCGAACATATACATTACGTTTCCGATGCCACCTTTGATGCCGAAGTCGTGCAGGCTCCCCTGCCCGTGCTGGTGGATTACTGGGCAGAGTGGTGCGGCCCCTGCCGCATGATCGCGCCTATTCTGGAAGAAGTATCCAGGGAATATGCCGGTCGCCTGACGGTCGCCAAACTGAATGTGGACGAGAACCAGCAAACCCCCGCAAAGTTCGGCATACGCGGCATTCCGACTCTGATGTTGTTCAAGAACGGCGACATCGCGGCGACCAAAGTCGGCGCATTGTCAAAATCCCAATTAACGGCTTTTATTGACAGCCACATTTAAAGCGTTTACTGTCACGCCCGCATCGCCTCTCCAGCTTCGTCCCTTAGCAACTAAAATATAAAATCGACAAGATTCAGGCCATGCGGGTGAACATCCTTCACCCGAACCAACCCCTTTCATTCAGTACTTTCCAATCACCCTTCTTTCAATCACCACTCTCGCATCGCTATGCACCTATCCGACCTGAAAACCAAACACGTCACTGAACTTGTTGAAATGGCCGCGGCCAATGAAATAGAAAACGCCAACCGAATGCGCAAGCAGGATGTGATGTTCGCGCTGTTGAAAAGCCATGCTAAAAAAGGCGAAAGCATCTTCGGCGATGGCACGCTGGAAATCCTGCCGGATGGATTCGGCTTCCTGCGCTCGCCGGACACCTCATACCTGGCCGGTCCGGATGACATCTATGTGAGTCCGAGCCAGATACGCCGTTTCAACCTGCACACCGGGGATACGATCGAAGGCGAGATACGCACCCCCAAGGACGGCGAACGTTATGTCGCGCTGGTGAAGGTGGACAGAGTCAACGGCGAACCGCCCGAGAACGCGAAGAACAAGATCCTGTTTGAGAACCTCACCCCGTTATTCCCGACCGAACCATTGATCCTTGAGCGCGACATCAAGGCCGAAGAAAATATCACCGGACGCATCATCGACATCGTCGCGCCGATCGGCAAAGGCCAACGCGGACTGCTGGTGGCATCGCCAAAATCCGGCAAGACCGTGATGCTGCAACACATCGCGCATTCCATCTCCTCGAACAATCCCGATGCCACCCTGATCGTGCTGCTGATCGACGAACGCCCCGAAGAAGTGACCGAGATGACCCGCACCGTGCGCGGCGAAGTGGTTGCCTCCACCTTCGACGAACCGGCCAGCCGCCATGTGCAAGTCGCAGAAATGGTGCTGGAAAAGGCCAAACGCCTGGTCGAGCACAAAAAGGATGTGGTGATCCTGCTCGATTCCATCACCCGTCTGGCGCGCGCTTACAACACCGTGGTTCCCTCTTCCGGAAAGGTGCTGACCGGCGGCGTGGACGCCAACGCGCTGCATCGCCCCAAGCGTTTCTTTGGTGCGGCGCGAAACATCGAGGAAGGCGGCTCGCTGACCATCATTGCCACCGCATTGGTGGACACCGGCTCGCGCATGGACGATGTGATCTATGAGGAATTCAAGGGCACCGGCAACATGGAGATCCATCTGGATCGCCGCATGGCCGAAAAGCGCATCTATCCGGCGATCAACGTCAACCGCTCGGGAACGCGCAAGGAAGAACTGCTGATCAAACCGGACATCCTGCAAAGGATCTGGCTGCTGCGCAAACTGCTGTACCCGATGGACGAGCTGGAAGCGATGGAATTCCTGCTCGACAAGGTCAAGGCGACGAAGAACAACGCCGAGTTCTTCGACTCGATGCGCCGCTAAAACTCAATATTTTGTCGCCATACGTTGTTGCGCTCGACAACAAGCGGCTTTGCCGCCGCGTGTAGTCTCTCGCACCTGATAGAACAACTAGCCATCTGACTAAGTCAGCATTAAAGACACTGGCAAGTCATTGGTTATAGTCTGGCTTATAACCAGCCACTTGGCTGACGTTAACCAGCGGCTTATGTCACCGTATTTTGGTGACTTAGCCGAATGGCTATGCAAAGCCTTTTGGTGGCCTAGTGGATTGGCTAGTAGTTTCATCAGTCAGATGGCTAGTAGTCTTATCAGTGGTTTCATCAGAAATATTGAGTTTAATAATAAACACCCAGAAAAAAGGATTTTGACGGGTGCGGATAATTATGTATAATCCGCGCCTTCGCAAAAACCGCAATAGATCGAGGTTGTTATGTACGCAGTCATTAAAACCGGTGGTAAGCAATATCGCGTCACTTCCGGTGAAACTTTAAAAGTTGAAATCCTCCCCGGCGACGTGGGCAGCGCCATCGTGCTGGACAAAGTGCTGATGGTAGCCGACGGCGACAAGCTGTCCGTGGGCAAGCCATTGCTGACCGGCGCTACCGTAAAAGCGACTATTGTTGCGCATGGTCGCGGCGACAAGGTACGCATTTTCAAAATGCGCCGTCGTAAGCACTATCAGAAAAATCAAGGTCATCGTCAAAACTACACCGAAATCCGCATCGACGGCATCTCTGCTTAATTCTGGGCGTAATTCTGTAAGGAGCATATAACATGGCATCAAAAAAAGGCGGCGGCAGTACCAGTAACGGACGCGACTCACACTCAAAACGTCTGGGCGTGAAGAGCTACGGCGGCGAACTGATCAGCGCGGGCAGCATCATCGTGCGCCAGCGCGGCACTGAATTCCATCCCGGCGATAACGTCGGCATGGGCAAGGATCACACTCTGTTTGCCAAGATCACCGGCAAAGTAGTATTCGCCATCAAGGGCGCGCAACAGCGTAGAACTGTTTCCATCGTAGCTGCCTAAACCGCGCTACTTTGACAGAACCAGCCCTATCGCAAGGTAGGGCTTTTTTATTTGTGCCCGAAGTTAATTGAATAGATACACAACATGAAATTTATTGACGAATCCAAAATCGAAGTCTTCGCGGGCAAAGGCGGCAATGGCATCGCCAGCTTTCGCCGTGAAAAATACATCGACAAGGGCGGCCCGGACGGCGGCGATGGCGGACGCGGCGGCAGCGTGTACGCGCAGGCGGACCGCAACATCAATACGCTGGTGGATTATCGCTTCGCCAGGATGCATCGCGCCAAAAATGGCGAATCGGGGCGCGGTTCGGATTGTTATGGCAAGGGCGCGGATGACATCGTGCTGCGTATGCCGGTGGGCACGGTGATAACTGACATCAACAGCGGCGAAGTGGTTGCCGACCTCACCCACGATGGCGAAAAAGTTTTGCTCGCACAAGGCGGCATAGGCGGCCTGGGCAATATCCACTTCAAATCCAGCACCAACCGCGCGCCGCGCCAATGCACGGTCGGCACGGAAGGTGAAACACGCGAATTGCAGCTGGAGATGAAAGTGCTCGCCGATGTCGGATTGCTCGGTATGCCGAACGCGGGCAAGTCCACTTTCATCCGCTCGGTTTCTGCAGCTCGTCCCAAGGTCGCCGATTATCCGTTCACCACCCTGCATCCGAATCTCGGCGTGGTGCGCGTATCGCCTGAAAAGAGTTTCGTCATCGCCGATATTCCCGGGTTGATCGAAGGCGCGGCGGAAGGTGCCGGACTGGGACACCAGTTCCTGCGCCACTTGGCGCGCACCCGCGTGTTGCTGCACCTGGTGGACATCGCGCCGATGTATGAGGGCATCGATCCGGTACACGAGGCGCGCGCAATACTCAACGAGCTTAAAAAATACGATCCTACTTTGTATCAGAAACCGCGCTGGTTGCTGCTGAACAAGGTTGATTTGCTGGAAGATCGCGATGAAAAAGTGGCTGCTTTCCTCAAGGAATTCAGCGATTTTGATCGTTACTTTGTCATCTCGGCGATCAACGGCGAGGGCTGCAAGGAATTGACTTACGCGATCATGGATCATTTGCTGGCCATGAACGAATTGGAGCAACAGGCTGCAGCGGACAGCGCGCAGGAATCCGACGCAAGCTCTATCTGACCACTTGATGAAAACCGTATTAACTCAGTGTAGGCGCATTGTCGTCAAAGTAGGCAGCAGCCTGGTGACAAATCAAGGTGCGGGACTGGACCTCAACGCGCTGGGCAATTGGGCGCGCCAGATCGCCGCGCTCAACGCCGACGGTCGTGAGGTGGTGCTGGTATCGTCCGGCGCGATTGCAGAAGGCATGCAACGCCTCGGCTGGAGCACTCGTCCTACTTCGATACACGCTTTGCAGGCCGCTGCGGCAGTCGGTCAAATGGGTCTGGTGCAGGCCTATGAAAGCTGCTTCCGCCAACACGATCTGCATGCCGCGCAAGTCCTGCTCACCCATGCCGACCTGGCTGACCGCGAGCGCTACCTGAACGCACGCGCCACGCTGACCACGTTGCTCTCACTGCGTGTCATTCCTATCATCAACGAGAACGATACCGTCGTCACCGACGAAATCAAATTCGGCGATAACGACACGCTGGGCGCACTGGTCACCAACCTGATCGATGCGGATGTGCTCATCATCCTCACCGACCAGAGCGGCCTCTATACCGCCGATCCGCGCAAAGACCCAAGTGCCACGCTGGTCAGTGAAGCGCTGGCTGGCGATGCGCAACTGGAAAGCATGGCAGGGGGTGTAGGCAGCTCTATCGGGCGCGGCGGTATGCTCACCAAGATACTTGCCGCAAAACGTGCGGCGCGTAGCGGTGCGCATACCGTCATCGCCTCGGGGCACGAACGCGATGTGCTGTTGCGCCTGCTGCAAGGCGAATCCATCGGCACGCTGCTCACCGCCCCCACCCTCACCCTTGCGGCGCGCAAACAATGGCTGGCCGATCATTTGCAAGTTTCCGGCAAGCTGGTGCTGGATGCCGGCGCGATCAAGGCATTGCGCTCTGATGGCAAGAGCTTGCTGCCAATAGGTGTCAAGAGTGTGTCTGGAGAGTTTGAACGCGGAGCGGTGGTCGCCTGTGTGAGCGAAGACGGGCAAGACATCGCGCGCGGCCTGACCAACTACAACGCCGAAGAAGCGCGTCGCATCGCGGGTCATGTCAGCCAGGAAATCGAATCCCTGCTCGGTTATGGCGGCGATACCGAAATCATCCACCGGGACAATTTGGTACTACTGTAAAAACAGTAGTACAAAATTTCGGCGTAGGCTAACTTGCGCAACAAGTTATGCTGGAGCCACAATACCACTTTTGTAAATCAACAGGACTAGATCGCGGTGTAAGCTAACTTGCGCAGCAAGTTAAACCGCGCAGCGCAGGAAGCGTCCCGGTAAAGATACTGGGCTGTATTTTGTTACTGGCCTTGTGAAATCAGCAGCCTCTCAAACTCTTCCGGCGGAACGGGTTTTGAGAACAGATAGCCTTGCGCGTAGTCGCACCCGGCGATAGTCAGCAAGTTGCGCTGCCCTTCCGTCTCCACCCCTTCCGCAATGACTTTAAGCCCCAGCTTATGCGCCATCACGATGATCGCCTCGGATAAGGCCATGTCATTTGCATCTGTCTCAAGGTCATTCACAAACGATCGGTCAATTTTCAGATAATCAATATCAAATTTCTTGAGATAGGAAAGCGACGAATAGCCCGTGCCAAAATCATCTATCGCCACATGAATGCCTGCGTCACGTAACCTGAGCAGTTCGTCAGCCACATGGGTATCGGCGTTCAGCAGCAGCCCTTCGGTAATCTCAATGACAATGTTTCCCCCGGAAAGCCCTAGTTCCTGCAAATACTCAAACCATTTCGTCGTGAAGTGATTGCTTTCGGCCCTGAATTGCACAGGGGATTTGTTAACGCTTACCTGGAAATCATCCCCAAATCGATTGCACCAATGTTTGGCCCAGCGGGCTGACTCTTTGAATACCCAATCGCCGATTTCGTTAATCAGCCCGGTTTCTTCAGCAAGCGGAATAAACTCCATAGGGCCCACCATGCCCCGTTCAGGATGCTGCCAGCGTAGCAGTGCTTCTGCCTTATGGATACGACCGGTCGACAACTCAACAATCGGTTGAAAATGGACTCTGAATTGCCCGGCCTCCAACGCGCCGCGCAAGTCGTTGGTCAGCCGCAGCTTGGTTTGTGCTGCTTCCTGCAACGAAGCGGTGAAATAACTAAAACGGTTACGGCCTTTGTTCTTGGCCACATACATCGCCTGGTCAGCGTTCTTCATCAACACATCAATGTCGGTGGCGTCGTTCGGGTACAGGGTGATGCCGATACTGGCCGACACATAAACAACCTCACTACCCAGATGGAATGGCTCTGCCAGCTTGCGGATAATTTTCTGCGCGACATCGTCGACATGACTGCTATCAGAAATTTCAGATAGAACGACCGTAAACTCGTCCCCACCCAAACGGGCCACCGTATCTGATTCACGCACGCAGGCACTGATGCGGCGTGCTGCGTCTTTCAACAACATGTCGCCCACCGCATGTCCAAGCGTGTCATTCACTTCCTTGAATTGATCGAGGTCAACCAAGAGTAATGCCAGGGGCAGCTCGGCCCGAATCGATTTTTTCACTTCCTGTCCCAGGCGGTCGCGGAACATGTCGCGATTGGGCAATCCGGTCAGCGTGTCGAAGTTGGCCTGCCGCCAGATCAGTTCTTCGGACTTCTTCTTCTCGGTGATGTCGGAGAACAGCGCCACATATCGATGAATCGATCCATCTTTATTGCGAATGGTGTTGATGGTGAGCCATTTGGCATGGGTCTCGCCGTTTTTGCGTTTATCCCATATCTCGCCCTGCCATTGGCCGGTGGTGGTAATTTCATGCCACATCGCCCGATAAAAGGCTTGGTCATGGCGATCGGATTTGAACATACGCGGATTTTTGCCCTGCACCTCTTCAAAACTGTAACCCGTTATGTTTGAAAAGGCAGGATTGATGGAAATGATCTGATTGTTTTCATCAGTGACCAGCATTCCTTCACTGCTGTTATGGAGAACCATTGCGGACAGTTGCAACGCCTCTTCTATCTGCTTGCGTTTGGTGATATCACGAGCAAAACCACAGTTATATTCCTCATCACCAAAACGCATATAATTGATTGAGACTTCTACCGGATAGATATCGCCGCTCTTGGTGCGATGTCTCGATTCGAAGGTAAAAGAGCCGTGTTTCTTGAGTTCTTCCCAATGTTTGGGCCAATCCTCTGCCGGAAAGTCCGGGTCAAAGTCAGGTATTCCCAGCTTCAGCATCTCCTCCATCGTATAACCCAGAGAGCTGCAGGCGGCCAAGTTCGCGTAGACAACCTTTGCATCGGAAGTCACCCAGGTAACTTTATCTGCCATGTGATCCATGGAAAATTTCATCATTTCCATCAAGCGCTGATCATCTTTCCGCGCGGAGATGTCACGAGCTATACCAAAAGTACCAATAATTGTGCCATTCTCGTCCCGCATCGGCCCCTTGGTCGTCAAGAGAGTGCAAGTCCTGCCGCCAACGGTGAACATTTCCTCAAGGGAAAAGGTCTGGCCGCTTTCTATGATTTGGGCGTCCAGTTCCATCACTTTTCGCGCCTGATCGGGAGGAAAAATGGACATGCAGCCGTAGCCGATCACAGCTTCGCGTGGTTTGCCTATGAAGCGTACCGCAGCATCGTTAATAAGTTGATGGCGCCCCTCACTGTCCTTGACAAAAATAATGTCCGTGGTGTTATTCACGATACCGGAAAGAATGGCCTGGTTTTCAATCAGCGCTTTTTCCGCCAGCTTGCGCGCGGTGATGTCGTGCACAAAGGCACAGTTAAGTTCCCGGCCGTTGTAGATAATGAAGTTTGCGGTGATTTCGACAGTGATGAGATGGCCGTCTTTGTGTCGATGGACGGATTCGAATGTGGCTGAGCCTTGCTTCTTAAGAAAATTCCAGTGTGCAGGCCATTTTTCGATAGGATAATTAGGGTCTAGCTGCGCCACCGTCATGGATGTCAGCTCTTCCCGGCTGTAGCCAACCATCTTGCAGGCACCATCATTCACATCCAGAATACGTGCCTGTGCATCACTCCAGTAAATGCCATCTACCACGTGATCGATTGCGTACTGTTTTAAATCAAGATTGTTTGATGATTCCGGATAGCTGTTCACTTGGTCAATTGAACCTTCTACAAGAGTACCTTCCAGCGCGGAGTCAGTGAGGGCTGTAGCCCGCAAGGTAGCGCTGATATAAAGAAAAAACGAACGCCTTTATACCTCAATGAGTGATGAGGTTCAAGCATATTGCAGGCGCTCCAGGTGAGCAATTATGGGCATGCAGGTGTGCTATCTGCCATCGGTTTTCAACGTAAGCAGCAAGTTCACATGCCTTCAAAACCTCGAGCTTCGGCTGTTGGCCCAAAGCGGTCTTGGCGCTCGCGCCCCTTGATTGCCTGGCGGATTCAGATTGATGGAATTGGCTAGTCTGCGGGTGCCAGAATTCATAGCCATCCTCTTCAGTCGGTTGCAGGCAATATTTTCACGGCTATCTTCAACTGCCCCGCAATCGTGTCGACTGCGGCGCGCAGCTTCTCCGCCCATAGCTCATCCGCAGGTTCTGAGAGTGGATGATGCTGCAGCACCGACTCGGAAAATTCGCGCAAGGTTTTGTAGTGGCTGTCTGCATCGCGCAGCAAAGGCTTGGGATTGACCGCCTGAAAATACAACACCCCGCCGCGCAATGCGATCGCTAATAAGTAAGAACTCTCGCCCTGAGAAAACACCTTGGGATCGCGCACTTCAAAGTACTGAGTGGAAAGATCGCCTCCAGACAGGTGCAATTGGGCAAACTGCTTGGCGATTTGTTCGATGAAGGTTTGCGCACGGTTGAGTTGCGGCGCGAGGGTAATGTGGTATTGCCCGGGACGCTGGATAATGACCGGGTTCTCCAATATCACAGGCCTCGCTCGGCGTATCGTCAGAACCACCAAGGTAATGATGGTGATTAGTAATAATGATTCGCCCATATTCCAACCTTAAATAACCAGGGAACTTGCACCCTGATTAAAGGGAGCCTCTAAAAATCCACATTTCATCCCAACTGATGAAACTACTGATATGACTACTAGCCATCTGACTGATAAAACTACTAGCCATTCCACTAGGTTGTCAAAAGACGACAACCAAGTGGCTGGTTATAACCCAGCAAAAGACGCTGGGTAAGTCATTGGTTATAGCCATTCCACTAAGTCGCCAA
>PLBS01000159.1 GCA_003134595.1 Gallionella sp.
TAGGAGCCATCCTGCGCGTAATGCAACAAGGCGCGAAAGAACGGCGGCGCCAGCGAATCCAGATAAGCCTTGGCCTCGCGGATAATGTGGCGCGCCACGAATTCCGGCGTGTCCTCGTGCATGTGAATGAAGCCGTGCAACTCGCGCAGCACATCATTCGGAATATGGCGCGAAGTGCGCGTCTCGCCGTACAGGTAAATCGGAATATCGGCGTTCTTGAAGCGAATCTCCTGGACGAACGCGCGCAAGCTCTTCAGCGCGACCTCGGTTTCCTCCGCACTGCCCGCACCGAATTCCTCATCGTCGATCGACAGCAAGAACGCCGAGGCCCGGCTCTGCTGCTGCGCAAACGAAGTCAGATCGCCATAACTGGTGACGCCGAGGATTTCCATCCCCTCTTTTTCAATGGCCTCGGCCAAAGCGCGTATGCCCAACCCGCTGGCATTCTCAGAGCGGAAGTCTTCATCGATGATGACAATAGGAAAACGAAATTTCATTGTGTACTCCCTGTGGGGATAACGAATTGGCGCGGATTGTCGCAGATTTCGAAGTTGGTGTGGAAACGGATTATCGTAGGGCGGGTTCTACCCGCCATGTCGGGCGAAGCCCGACCTACATTACATCTTCGGCAAGGTCACGCCCACCTGCCCCTGATACTTGCCACCGCGATCTTTATAGGACGTTTCGCAGACTTCATCGCTTTCGAAGAACAGCACTTGCGCCACGCCTTCGTTGGCATAGATCTTCGCAGGTAGCGGAGTGGTATTGGAAAACTCCAGCGTGACATAGCCTTCCCATTCCGGCTCGAACGGTGTGACGTTGACGATGATGCCGCAGCGCGCATAAGTGGACTTGCCCAGACAGATGGTCAATACACTGCGCGGGATGCGGAAATATTCAACGGTACGCGCCAAAGCAAACGAGTTGGGCGGGATGATGCAGTAATCGGCAGTGACCTCGACGAAGGAATTCGGATCGAAATTCTTCGGATCGACGATGGTGCTGTTGATGTTGGTGAACAGCTTGAATTCGTTGGAGCAGCGAATATCGTAGCCGTAACTTGAGGTGCCATACGATACGATGCGCTTGCCGTTGATCTCCTTCACCTGATTCGGCTCGAACGGTTCGATCATTTTGTGCTGCTCCGCCATGCGGCGTATCCATTTGTCTGACTTGATGCTCATAAAATTCAGGTGAAAGGTGTAAGGTGCAAGTTTCAAGGAAAAGCGAAACACTATGTCCTTGAACCTTGAGCCTTGTGCCTTGAACCTTGCTCCTCTCCACATATTTTCCAAGGGCGCGATTTTAACCAATTCGCCGCTGTTGCGCGCGATTTGCTAAAATCCGCGCCTTTACAGCATTTCGGCTTAGTCACAATGTCCATAAGTAAGATGTCCGCTGAACCAAGAAAAATATTGGTCACTTCCGCCCTGCCCTACGCCAACGGCAGTATCCACCTCGGCCACCTGGTCGAATACATCCAGACCGACATCTGGGTGCGTTTCCAGAAGATGCGGGGCAATGAGGTGCATTACGTCTGCGCCGACGACACCCACGGCACGCCCATCATGCTGCGCGCTGAAAAGGAAGGCATCACCCCGGAACAATTGATAGACCGCGTGTGGCACGAACACAAGGCGGACTTCGACGGCTTCCATGTCGAGTTCGACCACTATGGCAGCACCAACAGTGCCGAAACCAGGGAATATGCACAGGCGATCTATCGCAAACTCAAAGCCGCCGGCTTGATCGAGGTACGCTCCGTCGAACAGTTCTACGACCCAATCAAGAACATGTTCCTGCCGGACCGCTTCATCAAGGGCGAATGCCCAAAGTGCGGTGCCAAGGATCAATACGGGGACAATTGCGAAGCCTGCGGCGCGGCCTACGCTCCCACCGAGTTGAAGAATCCCTACTCCGCCGTGTCCGGCGCGAAACCGGAACTGCGCAACTCCGATCATTATTTCTTCAAACTCTCCGCCGACACCTGCCAGAAATTTCTGCGCGAATGGACACGTAGCGGCGCGCTGCAACCCGAGGCCGCCAACAAGATGCAGGAATGGCTGGGCGCAGAGGGCGAAAACAAACTCACCGACTGGGACATCTCGCGCGACGCGCCTTACTTCGGCTTCGAGATACCCGATGCGCCGGGCAAGTATTTTTATGTGTGGCTGGATGCACCGGTGGGCTACATGGGCAGCTTCAAGCAACTCTGCTCGCTCCCCTCTCCAACCGGGGGAGAGCTTGCGAGGGGGCCGGCTGGGGGTGGGGGAACGCCCGTTGATTTCGATGAATTCTGGGACAAACAAAAAGCCGAACGCTCAGGCACCGAGTTGTATCACTTCATCGGCAAAGACATCCTCTACTTCCACGCGCTGTTCTGGCCCGCGATGCTTCAACACGCCGGTTTCCGCACCCCGACCAAACTATTCGCGCACGGCTTCCTCACCGTGAACGGAGAGAAGATGAGCAAGTCGCGAGGCACTTTCATCACCGCCGAAAGTTACCTCAAACAGGGACTCAACCCCGAATACCTGCGCTACTACTACGCCGCCAAGCTGAATGGCACGATGGAGGACATCGACCTGAATCTGGAAGATTTCGTGGCAAGGGTAAATTCCGATTTGGTGGGCAAGCTTGTGAATATTGCATCACGCTCGGCTGGGTTCCTAACCAAATACTTTGATGGATATTTATCTGCGTGGCCAAAAAATGATGGCACATTGGCTGATGATATATTAGGTTCAACTACCCGTAGCGAACTCCCGGTTATTGTTTGGGATGGCAGCGAAGAAATTGAACTTGCCTACGAAAATCGTGAGTACAGCAAGGTAATCCGAGAAATCATGCATCGCGCAGATTTAATCAATCAAAAATATGACTCATACAAGCCTTGGAATCTCACTAAAGATGAGAGTCAGCGTCAGTTACTACATGATGTTTGTTCAGCAGCAATTGATGCTTTTGCGCTTTTAATTTATCACATACAGCCCATTCTTCCTGAGCTAAGTAGGCAGGCAGCGGAATTTCTGCAGCTGCCCTTTCCATTGCAATGGGGGATTAAACCAAACTTAACTAAGCGTATTCAACCTTACCAACACCTTATGACCCGCATTGACCAAAAACAAATTGACGCCATGATTGACTCCAACAAGGACTCCCTCTCCCCTAGCCCCTCTCCCGCAAGCGGGCGAGGGGAAGTCGCACAGTCCGAGCAGCGCCATGCCGCACACCAGCAGCACACCGCAAACAAGGAAGTCGCGCACGCAGAGAAGGATTTCGAGTCCTTCATTGGCATCGAGGACTTCGCCAAGATCGATCTGCGCGTGGCAAAAATCGTCAACGCCGAGCATGTCGAAGGTGCGGAGAAACTGCTGAAGCTGACCCTGGACATCGGCGAGGAACAAACGCGCACCGTGTTCGCCGGCATCAAGTCGGCTTACGATCCCGAAAAGCTCAAGGGAAGAATGACGGTGATGGTCGCCAACCTCGCGCCGCGCAAAATGAAGTTCGGCCTGTCGGAAGGCATGGTGCTGGCGGCTTCCGGTGACGCGTCCGGCTTGTTCATTCTCAGCCCGGATGACGGCGCGCAGCCCGGAATGCGGATTAAATAAGCAGGAAGTTACGAGACCTTCTAAAAATCCGTCATTCCCGCGAAGGCGGGAATCCAGTCAAAGAAAAAATTTCTTGCACAGCAAGAACAAACCACAAAAGCATATTGAATAAAATCGCTGGATTCCCGCCTTCGCGGGAATGACATAGTGGTTTTTTTGAGATTCCGTTATTTCTTCGCGCTGATCGCGGTGAGTATGCCCTGCAGTATCGCGGTGGGCGTGGGCGGGCAGCCGCTCACCACCACGTCCACCGGAATCACGTTGGCGACGCGCCCGCAACTGGCGTAGCTTTCGCCGAAGATGCCGCCATCGCAGGCGCAATCGCCAATCGCCACCACCAGCTTGGGTTCCGGCGTGGCGTCAAAGGTGCGCTTGAGCGCGGTCACCATGTGGCGCGACACCGGACCGGTGACCAGCAGCATGTCCGCATGGCGCGGGCTGGCGACGAATTTGATGCCCAGGCCTTCGATGTTGTAATAGGCATTGTTGACCGCGTGGATCTCCAATTCGCAACCGTTGCATGATCCGGCATCGACATGACGTATGTTCAGCGCGCTGCCAAACACGTGCAGAATCTCCTCCTGCAGTCGCTGCGTCTCAATACGCATTGCCTCGTTCGGCAGTGGCGGGCTTTCGGTTTTTATGCCTGTCTTGATGATCTGTTTGATGAGTTGGTACATTTATGAGAGCCTCTAAAAATTCAGAGTTCGCCCAAATGCAAGGCGCGGAAAAAATTTCGTCGCGCCGCATATGGGGTATATGTAAGCAAGAAATTTTATCCGCAACGCAGCAGTTGGGATGAAATCTGGGTTTTTAGTGGCTCTCATCAAAGGTCTTGCCCTGAGTAACTAAGGTTAAATGATTTGTTGATGAGCGGGAAATCCGGCACGATGTTGCCTATGACGGCATGTTCCAGCACCGGCCAGTTTTGCCACGATGGGTCATGCGGATGCACACGCGTGAGATTGCCGTCTGCATCGGTGTGTATCGCCACCAGCACTTCGCCGCGCCAGCCTTCCACCATGCCCACACCGAAGCCATTTGCGGGCAGTTTTGCCAGTGGTATTGCCAGCCCATCGTCGTGTATCAGGTTGGCTAGAATCTCGCGCTGCAAACGCAATGATTCAAACAATTCATCGAAGCGCACGATGACACGCGCCGCGACATCGCCGTTGCGATAGGTCGCCATTTGCACATCCAGCTTGTCATAGGGAGCGCAGGGAAACTGCACGCGCGCATCCCAAGCCTGTGAACTGGCGCGCCCGGCCAAGCCGCATAGCCCAAGTTGGGCGGCCAATTTCGGTGCTACACGTCCGGCACCAATAAAGCGATCCTGCACCCCTGCATGTTCTTCGTAGATGCCGCGCAGCAAACGCACCTCGTGCTCCAGCATGGCGCATTCTTTGAACAGCGTTTGTTTGCCTGATTCCACCAAGTCCGCAGCTACGCCGCCCGGAATAATTTTGTCCATCAGGTAGCGGTGCCCGAACAGCTCGGCATTATTGCGCAGCACTTGCTCCTTCAAAATCCAGAACTGCGCAAAGCCGAACGACAACGCGACATCATTGCCCAGATAGCCAAGATCGCCCAAGTGATTGGCGATGCGTTCGCGTTCCAGAAACAACGCGCGCAGCCACAGCGCCCGGTCCGGCGGCGTGACGGCGGCAATGCTTTCCGCTGCCATCGCATAAGCCCAGGCGTAAGCGACCGTGCTGTCGCCGCTCACCCGTCCCGCGAGTTTGGCGGCTTGCTGAATATTTAAACTCTCGAAACGTTTTTCGATGCCCTTGTGGGCATAGCCGAAACGTTCCTCAAGGCGCAGCGTTTTTTCGCCGACCACGGAAAAGCGGAAGTGCCCCGGCTCGATGATGCCGGCATGCACCGGCCCGACTGCAATTTCATGCACGCCCTGCCCTTCCACTTGCACGAAGGGATAAGCGTCCGGTTCATCGGTGCGACTTTGTGTCGCGTCAAAATCCTTGCGCAGCGGAAAGCTGCCGCCATGCCACGCACCGTGGCGCAGCCATTTGCGGTGGTCATGGCCTTCGTGTGCGTAAATGCCGAGCAGATCATATGCCGCACGTTGCATGCGGTTGGCCACCGGAAAAATCTGGCTGACATCGGGATAGCCGGGCTGCCCGGCAGGCAATGGCACACTCAAACAAATCAAACCCGTCTCATTGACCAGCGCGATATGCAAAGCGTATCCATTGCCCCGTTCGCGCACATCGCCGCGAGCATCGCTGCCCCACAATGCGACCAGCCTCCCGCCGCCGTCTCGCACGTTCTGGCAAATCGGCTGCAGATCGTCGGGCTTGATCTCGCCCGACCACGCGGGAATCGCGCCGGCAAGTTTGGTCAGATGCAGATTGGGATGGGTGATGGGCATCGTTTTATCTCATCCTAAAGCGGACGAGCCGGAACCAAATGTAGGTCGGGCTTAACCAGCGACCTGGCTGCCGTATTTTGGCGGCCTAGTCGAATGGCTATGCAAAGCTCGCCCGACATGGTGGGCACAGCCCACCCTACGGTTACTGAATTTTTAGAGGTTCCCATAATTTATCCGCCTAACAAAGCCGCCGCCTGGCGATACCAGTCAGCCAGATAGGGCGGCATATACAGCCCGAGGATCAACACCAGCAACAAGTGCGCGAACACCGGGATCAGTGCCGGCTGGTGCGGCAGACGGAGTGCGGTGGTTTCGCCGAACACGATCGGTTGCACCTTGCCGAAAACAGCGGCGAACGCGATGCCCAGCGCAATCAGCAGAATCGGTGTCGTCCACGGATAGTCGTGCATGGCCGTGGTGATGATTAAAAATTCGCTGGCGAATATCCCGAACGGCGGCATACCCAAAATAGCCAGTGTGCCGAGCATCAGCCCCCAGCCCACCGTGGGGCTGACTTGCATCATGCCGCGTATGTTTTCCATCTGCTGTGTGCCGGCTTTTTGCACCGCATGTCCAACCGCGAAGAAGATCGCCGACTTGGTCAGCGAGTGCACGGTCATATGCAGCATCGCCGCGAAGGTGGCTACCGGTCCACCCATCCCAAAAGCAAACGTGATCAGCCCCATGTGCTCGATGGAGGAATAGGCGAACATGCGCTTGATGTCTTTTTGCCGCGACAGGAACAATGCGGCAACCACCACCGACAACAGGCCGAATCCCATCATCAGGTTGCCGGCGAAGTGGGTACCCAAGGAACCGTCCACCAATACCTTGCTGCGCATCACCGCGCATAACGCGACATTCAGCAGCAGGCCGGAGAGCACCGCGGAAACCGGTGTGGGGCCTTCCGCATGGGCATCCGGCAACCAGCTGTGCAGCGGCACCAGGCCGATCTTGGTGCCATAGCCGACCAGCAGAAAGACGAATGCCAGCTTGAGCACCGTGGGTTCAAGGCCGCCTTTGACCTGGTTCAAATGCGTCCACAGCAAGGCCGTGCCGCCTTCGCCGAGCACACGCTCGGCGGCGAAATACAACAGGATGGTGCCGAACAGTGCAAGCGCGATGCCCACCCCGCACAGGATGAAATACTTCCACGCCGCCTCGATGCTGGCCGGGGTGCGATACAGACTGACCAGCAAAACGGTGGTCAGCGTGGCCGCCTCCATGGACACCCAGATGATGCCCATGTTGTTGGTGGTCAACGCCATCAACATGGATAAAGTGAACAGCTGGTACATGCTGTAGTACAGATGCAACATCTGCGTGCTGAGCTTGCCGTGATGTTGCTCGATGCGCATATAGGGGCGCGAGAACAACGAAGTGGTGAAGGCCACGAATGCGGTCAGGGCAACCAGGAATACGTTGAACTGGTCGATGAAAAACTGTTCGTTGAACGCGACTTGCGGCCCCGAGTCGATCACGCGCATGGTCAACACCACAGCCGCGATAAAGGTGCAGAAACTCATCAGCGAATTCAGCTCCGCTGCCCAACTGCGCGAGCCGAATACGGCCAGCAGCAGGCCGCCCAACAGCGGGGTGAGCAACAGCGCCATGAGCTGTAAATCAATCATCCTTGAGCTTTTCCATGTTGGAGATGTCGAGGCTGTCGAAGGTCTCACGAATCTGGAAGAAAAAGATACCGAAAATAAATGTCGCCACCAGCACGTCCAGCGCGATGCCCAGTTCCACCACCAGTGGCATCCCGTGCGTGGCGCTGGTCGCGGCAAAGAACAGCCCGTTTTCCATCGCCAGGAAACCGACCACCTGCGGGACGGCCTTGCGCCGCGTCAACATCATCAGCAACGACAGCAGCACGCTGGCCAGCGCGATACCGATCAAGCCGCGCGTGATGCTCTCGGAGAGTTGCGAAATCGGCGCGGCCAGGTTGAAGGCGAAAATCACCAGCCCGATGCCGACCAGCATGGTGGTCGGAATGTTGATCAGCGTTTCCACGTCCCATCTCACGTTCAGTTTGCGTATCAGGCGATGCAGCAGCCACGGCAAAACCAACACCTTGAGCAACAACGTCAACCCTGCGGAATAATACAAATGGTGCTGATCCGTCGAGTACGCCACCACAAAGGTGCTGAGCGACAACACCAGCCCCTGCCATGCAAACAAATTGATCAGGGACAAGATGCGGCGTTGCGACAGCATCGCAAAGGCGATCAGCAGCAGCATGGAAGCAAGCAGATTGATAAGTTGAATGCTGTAGCCCATCGTCATATGGAAGCCTCTAAAAATTCAGAGTTCGCCCAAATGCAAGGCGCGGAGAAAATTTCGCCGCGCCGCATATGGGGTATATGTAAGCAAGAAATTTTATCCGCAACGCCGCAGTTGGGATGAAATCTGGACTTTTAGAGGCTTCCATCATGCGCCCAGTAAAAAATGGATCAAAAGTCCCAGCACCGCCAGCAAAAACGCGGTACCCAAAAATTCCGGCGCGCGGAAGATGCGCATCTTGGCGAGCAGCGCTTCCAGCAAAGACAGTGCGGCACCAGCCAATGTCAGCTTCACCAGCAGCGCGGTGATGGCCAGCGGCAGCGCGCTTCCCCAATTTCCAACCATGGCACCTACTTCGGCAATGCCGTAGGGAACGAACAGCGCGATGCCGATGGAAATATAGGCAAACAGCTTGAGGCTGCTCGCCCACTCCACCAGCGCCAGGTGGCGCGCCGAATACTCCAGGATCATCGCCTCGTGAATCATGGTCAGTTCCAGATGCGTGCCGGGATTATCCACCGGAATGCGCGCATTCTCGGCCAGCAGCACGATCACGAAAGCCAATCCGGCAAAGGCAAGGCTGGGATACAAAACAAACTGATGATGCCCAAGCGCTTCCACGATGCGCGGCAGCTGCGTCGAGTGACTGATCAGCGAAGCGGTAAAGAACACCATCAACAACGCCGGTTCGGCGAGAAACGACACCAGCATCTCGCGCCGCGCACCGAGCGTGCCGAATGCGGTGCCGATATCCATCGCAGCGAGTGCGATGAACACCCGCGCCAGGGCAAACACCCCGACCAGTGCGATCACATCGGCGGCGGGCGAAAATGGCAAATCCACCGCAACGATCGGAATGATGGCAGCCGCCAACCACATGCAGCCGAACAAAATATAAGGTGTGACGCGAAATAACGGCGAGGCGTTATAGGCCATCACCGCATCCTTGTGAAACAGCTTGCGCAGCGTGCGATAGGGTTGCATCACGCCGGGACCGGAGCGGTTTTGCAGCCAGGCACGGCATTGGTTCACCCAACCCGTCAGCAGCGGCGCGAGCACTACCACCAGCAGAGACTGATAAAGTTGAAACAGGATGCCGAGAGCGTGATCCATGGTCATCATACAAAAGCAAGCAATACGACCAGCGTGACAAAGGTATATGTCAGATACAAATGGATGCGCCCATGCTGCAACAACGAGGCCCAGGACGAGAGTTTTTCGGTGATGCTTTTGATCGGCAGATACAGCGCGAACCAGATGCGATCATCGCTGCGGCCGTGGTAGCGCGGATGCGTATCGAAGGCGCTTGGCAACTCGCTTTCGATGCGGAAGAACGGCTCGAAGATGCGCCGGATCGGCTGGCCGAATCCTTCGGCAGTATCCTGCATACGCGAAGTTTGCGCCGGGAAACCGCAGTCCCAAGCCGGGCCGCGGCGCAGCCGGCCGTGATAGAAATAATGCACCACCAATGCGGTTACCAGCATCACCCCCAGCACCGCCAACAGAAAATACACCGGGCTATAGCTGGCACGCTCGATGTCAACCGGAGCAAGGAACAACCAGCCGGCAGCCGCATTGCCCAGCCCCCGTCCAACCAATACTTGCGTCACCAGATCAAGTTGCCTCACCACATAAACCGGCGCCAAGCCCAGCGCCACACAGCCAAGCGCCAGCCAGCTTAAACCGATGCGCTCCCAGACACCGGCATCGTGCGCATGCTCCCGTGCCTCTCCGCGCGGCTGGCCGAGAAAAATGATCCCGTAGAATTTCACCATCACATACGCCGCCAGCGCGGCGGCCAGCGCGATCACCGCAGCGGCCACCGGGATCAGCATATTGATGTAGGTGTTGGGCAAGCCCGGCGACAACAAAAACGCCTGCAACAGCAGCCATTCCGAAACAAAGCCATTGAACGGCGGCAGGCCGGATATGGACAGCACACCGACCAGCATCAGCACCGCGACCCACGGCATGTGATGGATCAGCCCGCCCATGCGCCCCATGTTGCGCTCGCCGGTAGCGTGCAAAATTGAACCCGTGCCGATGAACAGCAAACACTTGAAAAAAGCGTGATTCAGGCTGTGGTACAGCGTCGCGGTGAGCGACAACGCCGCCAGCGCGTTCTTGCCATAGACGTGAAAAATAATGGTCAAGCCGATCCCCACCAGCAGCAGCCCGATATTTTCAATCGAAGAATACGCCAGCAGCCGCTTCATATCGCCCTGCACGGCGGCGAACATCACGCCGAAAATCGCGGTCATCAAACCCAGCGCCAACGCCAGCACACCCCACCACCATTGCTGCACACTGAGCAAATCGAAGGTGACGCGCAGGATGCCGTAGATCGCCGTTTTCAGCATGATGCCGCTCATCAATGCGGAAACCGGCGAGGGCGCAGCCGGGTGAGCTTCGGGCAACCAGACGTGCAGCGGCAGCAAACCCGCTTTCGCGCCAAAGCCGAACAACGCCAGCAGAAACGCCACCGATGACCAGAACGCCGACAGGTGCGCCTCGCGCATCGCCGCAAATGTGTAAGCGCCGATGCCATGCCCGCCCTGCATCACGCCGAAGCTGAGCAGAATCCCGATCGCCCCGACGTGCGCAATCAGCAGATACAAAAATCCCGCCTTGCGGATGTCGGGGACATGGTGTTCGGTGGTGACCAGAAAATAAGAAGACAACGCCATCGTCTCCCACGCCACCATGAACATATAGGCATCGTCAGCCAGCAACACC
Organism: Gallionella sp.; assembly: GCA_003134595.1. Classification (GTDB taxonomy): domain Bacteria; phylum Pseudomonadota; class Gammaproteobacteria; order Burkholderiales; family Gallionellaceae; genus Gallionella. Next base: position 11,023 of record PLBS01000159.1, read on the forward strand.
AGAGCCATGCTGGCCAGGAACAGGTGATATTCCAGACACAGCAAGCCCAGCGTATTACCCTGCATGGATTTGAAATAACCGGCGCTGAACAGCGACACACCGAACGATGCGCCGCCCAACAGGATCAGGAAAAACGCGGAGAGCGGATCGAGACGAAGGTGAAAAGGCAGATCCGGCAGGCCCAGCGGCAAGATGGCATAGCTGGCATCTGCACTGAGCGCCCATAAACCGGTTGCGGCAAGCGCCAGCGAAACAATCGCCCCGAGCGGAAAAATGACATTGGTGATGAGGTGCGGGCTGTGCTGTAGTGCCAACCCCAGCAGTCCCAGTGCCAGCCAAAGCACGATGACCGCGCCCGCAACATCCAACGGCAATACACCGACAATGTCCATCCTGATTGTTTTTCCCCCGCCGTGCTGTTTGGCCAAACTGCGCAAGTGGGCGATTCTACTCCCTCTGCCACAATGACCTCAATACTGGTTATGAGGCAGCCCTGTTCAACTGTAAACCACCTTCACGTTTTCCGGCTGCAACAAGCCGCGCAAATCGCGCAGCAGGTCATCATGCAACGTCACTTGCCAGGCCTCGCCCAGACGCAGTTGGCAGCTTGCGTTATCGTTGCGGTAGTGAATCTGCACCGGACATTTGCCGTCGCGATAGGGTGTAAATAATTTTTTGAGTTGCGCGATACTGGCGTTGCCGTTGCAGCGCAGGGCCAGTTGTTGCGCAAAGTGGGAACGCGCCGAGGCGAAGTCGAACAGCTCCTCGCCGCTCACCCGCACGTTGCCGGAATACTCGTCCAGCTTTGCCGTGCCGCGCACCACCAGCAATTCATCCTCGCGTATCCACGGACGGCTGGCCTCGTAAATTTCGTTGAACACCGTCAGCTCAACTTGCGCGCTGCCATCGTCGAGTGTGACGATCGCCATGCGTCCGCGCCGTGTTTGCTGGATGCGCAGCCCAGCCACGATGCCTGCCAACATGACCGCCACGCCACGCCGTGAGGTGTGCCCCGAACTGTGACCCGAGCCGCCTGCGGAGCCATTCGATTGGCCGACGAATTGCGGTGTGAGGTCGTTTAATTTCACCTTGATGAAGTTGGCCAATTCATCGGCATATTCCTGATACGGATGCCCGCCAAGATAAAATCCCAGACTGGATTTTTCGTGCGCAAGTTGCTCGCGCAATCGCCAGCGCGCCACATCGGCGTACTTCACAATCAGCGCAACATCCGCTTCGTCGTGCCCGAACAGGCTGTTCTGATTCGCCGCACGCGCCTGCTGATCGGCACTCGCCAAAGCCGCATCCACGCTGGCCATCAGACTGGCGCGATGATCGTTAAGGCTGTCGAACGCGCCCGCGCGTATCAATGCTTCAACCGTGCGCCGGTTGACGATGCGCTTGTCCACGCGCCGGCAAAAATCGAACATGTCTTTGAACGCGCCCTGCTCGCGCGCCTTGACGATGCTGGCAATGGCCGCTTCGCCGGTACCTTTGATGGCACCCAGTCCGTAAGCAATGGTAGTCTCGTCCACCGGGGAAAACACATAACCGGAGCTGTTCACATCGGGTGGCAACACGCGAATATTCTGTTGCAGCGTATCAACGTAGAAGGTGCGCACTTTGTCGGTATTGTCCAGATCGCCCGACAACGTCGCCGCCATGAATGCCGCCGGATGATGCGCCTTGAGATAGGCCGTTTGATAGGCCACCAGCGCGTAGGCGGCAGCGTGCGATTTATTGAAACCATAGCCGGCAAATTTTTCCATCAAATCGAACAAGTGGCCAGCCTGCTGTTTCGAGGTGCCGTTCCTGAGCGCGCCGTTGACAAAAATCTCGCGCTGCTGGGCCATCTCTTCCGCATTCTTCTTGCCCATCGCACGGCGCAACAGGTCGGCTGCTCCCAGGCTATAACCGCCAACCACCTGCGCCATCTGCATCACCTGCTCCTGGTACACCATGATGCCGTAGGTTTCACGCAAGACCGGCTCGACCGCAGGGTGTGGATACTCGAATTTCTCGCCGTGCTTGCGCCGCACGAAATCCGGGATCAGATCCATCGGGCCGGGCCGATAGAGCGCCACCAGCGCAATAATGTCTTCAAAACAATCCGGCCTGGCACTCTTCAGCATGTCCTTCATGCCGCGCGATTCCAACTGGAAAATGGCGGTGGTATTGCTTGCTTGCAGCAACTCGTAAGTCGCAGGATCATCCAGAGGCAGGGTTTCCAGGGAAAAAGATGCCGTTCGGGCTGAGGTATAGAAGCCTGGGTGTTCATGGTTCGATACCTCACCACGAGCGGATTGTTTATTTGCTTCCAACCTCGCCATATGACGCATCGCCCAATCGAGTATGGTCAGCGTGCGCAAGCCCAGGAAGTCGAACTTCACCAGGCCGATCGATTCGACATCATCCTTGTCGAATTGGCTGACCACGCTGGTGCTGCTGTCGGCGCAATACAGCGGGCAGAAATCGGTGAGCTGGCCGGGCGCGATCAACACACCGCCCGCGTGCATGCCGACGTTGCGCGTCAAATCTTCCAGACGACCGGCCAGCTCCAGCAGCTCCGGCACACCTTCTTCGCTCTCCGCGATGCTGTTGATTTCCGGTTCCATCTCGCGCGCTTTTTTCAGCGACACCGGTTTTACGCCTTCCAGCGGAATCGCTTTGGACAGGCGATCGCACAAGCCGTAGGGAAAATCCATCACGCGCCCGACATCGCGGATCACCGCCTTGGAAGCCATGGTGCCGAAAGTCGCGATCTGCGCCACGCTGGCCGCACCGTATTTCTGCTTCACATAGTCGATGACGCGCTCGCGTCCGTCCTGGCAGAAGTCCACGTCGAAGTCCGGCATGGACACGCGCTCGGGATTCAGGAAACGCTCGAACAGCAACACATAACGCAACGGGTCGAGATCGGTGATGCCTAGACTGTATGCCACCAGCGAACCCGCACCGGAGCCGCGCCCTGGGCCGACCGGCACGCCGTTGTCTTTCGCCCAGCGGATGAAGTCTGCCACGATCAGGAAGTAGCCGGGGAAGCCCATCGAAATGATGGTATTGATCTCGAAATCCAGCCGCGCCTGATACTCCGGCTGTTTGGCGGCTCGCTCCGCCGCATCGGGATACAGCATGGCCATGCGTTGCTGCAAACCGAGTTGCGCCTGCTCGCGCAGATAGTCGTCCAAGCCCTGACCATTAGGCGTCGGGAAATCCGGCAAGCGCGGCTTACCCAACACCAGCGAGAGATTGCAGCGGCGCGCAATCTCCACGCTGTTTTGCAACGCCTCCGGCAGATCGGCGAACAGCTCCGCCATTTCGGCCTGCGTCTTGAAATATTGTTGCGCGGTAAATTGCTTTGCGCGCCGTTTGTCATTGAGCACATAGCCTTCGGCAATGCACACGCGCGCCTCGTGCGCCTTGAAATCCTCGGCGGTGAGGAATTGCACCGGATGGGTGGCGACCACCGGCAGCCCGAGTTCGGCGGCGAGTTGGGTCGCTGCATGGATGTAATGCTCTTCATCCGCAAATCCGGCGCGCTGAACTTCGAGATAAAAACGGTTGTTGAACAGGCTCACCCATTCCTGCGCAAACTGCCTGGCTTGTGCCGCATTGCCGGACAACAGCGCGCTGCCGGTATCGCCGAGATGCGCGCCGGACAAGGCGATCAGCCCGCCGGTGCCCTGATGGAACCACTCGCGGCGCACCTCGGCGCGCCCGCGATGCTGGTTCTCCAGATAGGCGCGGCTGAGCAAACGGCACAACAACAAATAGCCTGCAATTGACTGGCACAGCAACAGCAGGCGATACGGACGCTCCCGATCGGCATCGTTGGTGATGAACACATCGCACCCGACAATGGGCTTGAGTCCCGCGCCGCGTGCCGCTTTGTAAAACTTGATCAGGCCGAAAAAATTATTCAGATCGGTCAACGCCAGTGCCGGCATCGCATCGTGCTGCGCGGCGGCTACCGCCTCGTCCACGCGCACCATGCCATCCGAAATCGAATATTCGCTATGCAAACGGAGATGGACGAAAGAAGGTTGCGGCATGATGGAACGATAAAAATTCAGGGAGTAATTTTAGCACTGCCGGAAGCGCATGATTTTCTATTCGGCTGTAATAAAACTGTTGCTTATCCTTTAGAAATTTGTCATTCCGGCGCAGGCCGGAATCCAGCGTTTTTATTCAACATGTTTTGTGGTTTTGTTCACACAACGCGTGAAAGTTGTTTAATGGCTGGATTCCGGCCTGCGCCGGAATGATGGCTCTTAGTCTGATAAAATCAGCACAATGCACCCCCCGCTCACCCCGCAACGTGAACGCTATTTACTGCTTACCTTGGCAGGCATCCAGTTCAGCCACATCCTCGATTTCATGATCATGATGCCGCTCGGCCCGATCCTGATAAAAGCATTCGGCATCGGCACGCATGAATTCGGCCTGCTGGTCGCGTCCTACAGTTTCAGTGCCGCGCTGTCCGGCCTGTTTGCCGCAACGTTCATCGATCGTTTCGAGCGCAAGCGCTTGTTACTGGCCGTGTTCGGGCTGTTTGGGGTGGCGACACTGGCGTGCGGACTGGCGCCCGGCTATGCCACGCTGCTCATCGCGCGCGGCTTGGCGGGCGCGTTCGGTGGCGTGATGGGCGCGATGGTGCAAACCATAGTCGGCGATGTGATTCCTTTTGCGCGGCGCGCCAAGGCGGGTGGCATCGTGTCAACGGCATTTTCTCTTTCCACGGTTGCCGGTGTGCCGCTATCGCTGTGGCTGGCCAATCATTTCCAATGGCGCGCGCCGTTCATCCTGATCGCGATCCTGACCGTGCTTTTCATCATTGTCGGCGCGCGCATCTTGCCGGAACTGCGCTATCACATCAGCGACAAGAAGCGCGCGCATCCATTCTCGGCGATGTTCGAAGTGCTGCGCGACCCCAATCATCTGCGCGCTTTGCTGTTCTCCGCGCTGATCATTTTTTCCGGCTTCACGGTGATTCCCTACATCACCATTTACGCGGTGGGCAACGTCGGCATCTCGCT
>PLBS01000004.1 GCA_003134595.1 Gallionella sp.
CCGTTCCGCTAACAGCGAGCAAAACAAAAATCAAACCTCTCATGGTTGTCTTCATGCCAAATACCCCCTTCTCGCCATTCTATAATTTTTGAAATCTGAACTTTGCCATTCGTATCATAGGCGACTTTTTGAACGAATGACCGGTTCTGGCACATTGCTGCACGCTATGTTTCTTTCTTGACCGCCCGAAAGCTGACCTTAATAAATACAACCACAAAGATGCCCTGGCGGTTGCTTTGAAAAACTACTTTTTAGTCCCATTCACCGCCGTCTTAAGCGTTGCCCCAGCCTTGAATGCTGGCGCCTTGGATGCCTTGATTTTTAAAGGTGCGCCTGTGGATGGATTACGGCCATTACGTGCCGCACGTTTTCTAACTTCGAATGTGCCAAAACCGACCAGGGCAACGTTGTCTCCCTTTTTCAGGGTGGAGGTGATGATGTCAATCAGTGCTCCGATGGTTTTGTCTGCGTCAACTTTTGTGCTGTTTGTTTTTGTTGATAATGCGTCGATTAATTCTGAGCGGTTCATGATGGATCCTTCCTTGGTTATTTTTGGGGTTGGTGAAGCATGGGCACTATATATCAAAATATGGCTTCTCAATCGGTGCAACATGTAAAATGAAAATGTCGTACCTTCACATATTATCAACCAAGCTTAGGAGTGGCGAGATGACAAAAGACGAAACAAGAAAGATACTGTTGGATGACATCGATAATTTTCGATCGAAATCCGAATATTACAAGTCGCTTCATTTGTTTGAGGCCGCAAAATATGCCAATAACCTTGCCTCGAATATTGAGCTTGCGCTTACAACAATGCCTTCCGACGATGATCAGGAGATTTCTTGAAATGGAATGATATGAGTTTTTGCATCGTGCCTCAATCAAAAAAGAATGGCAACGCCAACAGTCTTGCAACTCCGATATGATGCATTCCGTTTTGGGATTAATGACCGACAGATATTAGCCTGGAAGCAGACGTAAAATCAGAATCGGATCTGTATGTTTGAAGGGGAGCTATGTGCCAAAACCGGAACTGCATCTTGATATTCTGCTTGATTCACGTCAGCATGCACCGATGATGCTATTTCAACTCTTTCACTAGATATCATAGCCACCCTAGACATGACCCCCGCCGTGGAGCTTCGTTGGACGTATACGCCTGCCGACTTTTTCGAAAAGTCCTTCATCGTCAGACAGGCCGGATACGAAGTGTCAATCGAACAAGGGGTGATTGTCGCAACGATCGAGCGTGCTGCGCTTGAGGCGGATGAAACTCTCCGTGCCAAAGTCGAGCTATCGGTAACCAATATGTTCATTGGCGTGCAAATTCAATCGCATTCGTGCTACGACCTAGCAACGCCTAGCGTGACAAATCTAAACGCGGATGGGAGCAGAGGCTTTGTCCTGGAATGTAAACCAGGCCGTTTTGGATTTGGAGGGATGAGGGCTGATCTGCGCTACTCGGGCAAAGACGGCATCGTCATTGACACAAAGGATGAGCGAATACAACAGAAGCTACACTTTGCTCAATTGGCCGCATCACTATGCCCAGTCGATAAGACGCTTTCGCTTATGCTTCAAAGTTACAGCGCCGCAGTCCGTGATCCGGCAGACGAGTTTATCCATCTCTACGACGTTCGAGAATTGCTGGCTAAAAGATTTGGCAGCAAGAACGAAGTAATGTCTAACCTTCCCATTTCTGAAGGTATGTGGTCTAGGCTTGGTATTCTCTGCAATAATCTCCCTCTAAAGGAGGGGCGGCACCGAGGCAACGCTGGTGATGCTCTCCGGCCAGCTACTGATCAAGAACTGAACGAGGCTCGCGGGCTTACACAAGCACTGATCGAGGCGTACATGAAGTACATTAACTCAACTCTGTGGAAAAAATAAAAGGGCTGCTGTGTGTCGGAAGCGGAAGTTGGTGAATGTCGGGTTTAGGGTAGCGCAATAACAAAATTACTTGGCAACTGTGGGCGTGAAGAAGAAGTTCACTCATATCTGCGTACAGTTATTGACAGAACTCCAAGGTGGCTTCGCCGCAAATGCGTCCGTCCGGGCGCGCGCAAGCGCGCGTTCCGGGCGGGCGCTTTGCGTCGAACCGCTAGAGCGATTTTGCTTTTCAATGTGCCATTGATGCAGGCGAGTGGGTAGGGTGATCGAATCGGCCTGTACGCCGCAGATTTTTTCTCCAATCGGTTCGCCGTATTTGCCCAGATCTTCGATATTCTCTTTCGCCAGTTGGATGGGGTGATCTTTGCGCTTAGCTGTAGCGCCGCCCATGAGCTGGATGAAGCGCCACCATTCGCCTTTATCCGCTGCTTCCAGCGCTTGCTTGAGAATGCCTTCGGGGGCGTTCTCTATGCGGCGTAGTTCGCGCCAGACAGAAACAGGTGCGCCGCCGATCTGCTGAAATTGGCGAATGCCCCAAGTAGATGCCCATGCCTCGACCCGTTCCGCAGCGGATTGTGCGGGTGAGCTCACCACCGAAAGCAGACCCCCAGGGTTGCTATCCATTTTGGGTTAAGGCACGATGTGACGATGAAAAGAGATTTTCTACAACTTCGTAAAAGTACATTAGCAACTACTTATGTTTGATCGAACGAAATCACTAGAAGAATTGGAAGGCCAAGTCTGGCCGTACAACGACTTTGGCTCGCACGTTGTGCAGGAATCTCAGCGGCTACGGAAGGTCTTGCACCACTTCTACGAAGCATTTCCTATGTCACACTATGACCCAGTTCCATGCATCGCAAGGGACTAACCGGTTCTGAATTGCCTCATATGGCCGGGAAACGACCGCTTATCGCATTTCTGATTTTCTCCATCGTTTTTGGGGCGGTTGCTGCATACCTCAGATCCCACAGGATTTTCGAACCACTATGGTGGTACGCCTTATTTATGGTCGTAGAGGGGTTTCTGCTGTTCGATTGGTACTACCTTGACAGCAAAGCACGCTCTTTCGTACGCCCAAAGTGGCTAAATATAGCGGTTGTTGCTGTGCCATTCATAGCCATGCCTTACTACTTGGTCCTGAGTCGAGACCGGTTGCAAAGGGCCAGGTCACTGCTCGTATGTCTTGGCTTCACCGCTCTTTGCATCTTGGCCGCGGTCGCTGGCGCAGTAGTCACTCGATACGCTGACACAGAATACGTAGTCTGGGCTCATCACAATCACATAACCAGGAAACTTGCATTCTGGCAGCAGGCGTTCGCCAAACCGGTTGAGGAACGCATTGGCTCCGCACCTCCTGAGCTGGTGAACTATCTCGAGTTGGACAACATCAAGGAAGGCCTTCCCAACAAGCCGCGATCCGTCATCCTGGCTCCCGATTTCTTCTCCGATGTGCGCGAAGCGTTTGCGGATATCCCCGCCCCGGTGAGGCGCCTCCTCGCACAGAAACTGGCGGGCATTTATTTTGTCGAGGACCTGGGAGGGAGCGGGTTCACTGAGCAAATCTATGAGGGTTCGAAACCCGTCGCTGGCTTTATCGTCCTCGATGCGTCAGTCTTGCAGAGCAGAATAGCCAATAGCTGGGCAACCTGGAAAGAAAATACCCCGTTCAGAGGAAGTCCCGATTTCAAGCTAAATGCAACTATCGAGGAAGCGTCGCAGGACAATCGGAAACAGGCAATCCAATACATCCTGCTTCACGAGCTGGGACACGTACTTTCCATTGGTGGGGGCTTTATCCCCGATTGGGACACTCCTCCAAATGAACTCACGACGCCGAAAGGCTATCCATATTTTCAGCTATCGTGGGTAATTTCGAAAGACACCAATCAATACGTAACCGTCTTTGACCAGAGCTTTCCACAGCGGAAGGACGTTGTTTACTATTTCGGAGCGAAACTCCCGGCGGCGGAGATGGGCGATACCTACGAAGCACTTGAGCGTACAAATTTCCCCACGCTTTATGCTGTCACAAATCCCAATGATGACTTTGCCGAGGCTTTCGTGAGTTACGTTCATACAGTGCTGATGGGTAAGCCATTTGAGATCACTATATATACTGGTGGAAAGATTTCGAAAGTTTACAAGTCTTGCTGGACCGAGGAACGCTGTGCGGCGAAGAGGAAGATACTGGAGCGTCTTCTCAATCTGGGTTAAGAGATCATCGATTGGCTAATTGTTCGCCGATATGGGCGACAGACCATCCAATTACGTCCGCTTTCGGGAAATGGGAACGCCGCCTTAGGGTCGTAAGCAGACGATCAAGTTAATATCACCGTACAGTTATTGACAGAACTCCAAGGCGGCTTCGTCGCAAATGCGTCCGTTCGGGCGCGCTGGCCCTTTGGCACGGATTGCGTTTCAGATAATAATTCAGTGGGGTAACTATCCGGCCGTGCCGGTGTTTTCTCCGCGGATCAAATCAGCGCGAGTCGTGATTACGCAATAGTGGGTGTAGAAGCTACCTGATGGCGCGAACCCCGAGCCAAGTCGGCCCAGTTAACCGCACTCTTTCCGTGAACAACAAAAAAAGGATTGAGAACAGCGGAAGGATTAGCGTAAGAGATCGGCTCTCCCGTCAATTGGATCACTCCGCCGCCAGCCTGTTCCACCACGCATTGGGCTGCTGCGGTATCCCACAAAGAGGTCGGCCCCATTCTCGGATAAACATCGGCATTTCCTTCCGCCACCAGACAGAATTTCAACGAGCTTCCCATCGACATCAGTTCGTGTGAGCCGAGCTGTTGCAAAAATGCCGTCAGGGAATCCCCGGCATGAGAACGGCTTCCGACCACGCGCCAGGACGCTCCTTCGGTGTGTTCAGCAACGCGGATCGGTGCACGCATCCCGTCTGCTCCCACCTTGAATGCCCCCAATCCTTCAGCGGCCAGGTAGGCCACATTGAGCACCGGCGCGTAAACCACACCCAAAATAGAACGAACATTCTCGATCAAGGCAATGTTGACCGTGAATTCGCCATTGCGTTTGATGAACTCCTTGGTGCCATCCAGCGGATCGACCAGCCAATAACGCCCTGAACTATCCGCGCCGGAAAAATCCCCGACCGCCTCCTCGGAGAGAATCGGCAGCACCGGCTGCAACCGTTCCAAGCGCCGGGTGATGACTTCATGTGCCGCTGCGTCTGCCTCAGTCAGCGGAGATTGATTCTCCTTCTCCCACACGGAAAAATCCCGGGCATAAATGCCCATGATCGCAGCGCCTGCCTCCCGTGCAATTACCTCGACTTCTTCCAGCAAGCCCATGGGCACCTCTATGAATTCGTTTTCCGCGCGAACCGCTGCGTCGCGTGCTCGCTCACTCATCACCTATCGATCTGATATGTCTCGTCGTTCGCTGTGCGGCTTCTTGCGCTTCATCACGGAAAAGCGAATTTCTAGAGATACCCCCATGCTTACACGCATCATCAATGCGCACCTGGTCCGATAACACCGCGCTCGCGCAATAACTCGACGACCTTGGCCACGGAATCATCCAAAGACAGGCTGCCAGTATCAACAACCAACTCCG
>PLBS01000017.1 GCA_003134595.1 Gallionella sp.
TACTTCTTTTCTAAATTCGCCCAGCGCATCTTAACCAGGGGAATGATCCGCAATCAATTCCGAAGATATCAATAGATTGTGCCGAATTTTCGAATCGCTGCCCATACACACATACTCCAACCCTGACATGCCTTTATCCATCTGTCCCCTATGCATCCTGTCCTTGGCAATCCATCTGCCGCCGCGACTGGCTCGCCTGTCACGATGAGCGACCTTTCTGTTATTAGCGATCCCGTCATTCGCTGGAACGAAGCGGGCGAAGAAAAATCCGCCCGTTGGCGCTCGGAAAGTGGCATGCCGCCGCCCAAGCGCGTGGTGATAGCCGACGATCGCATGACTGCCGACGCCGCCTACCGTCTGGCCTGCGAAGGCACCGCACTGCTGTGGCGCGGTGATTTTCAGAACGCGCGCCAATTGCTGCAGGCGATGACACGGCGCGCAAATGAAAAACCAAGTGTACGCAAAAACAAAAAAATCCCCGCTNNCGGAAAAAAAAAAAACCCCCCGCCACACCCGCCGAAGCCTTTCACCTGCACCGCCTGGCTCAATCGCAGTGCGCCCGCACCTTGGGCCTGTTGCTGATACCGTTTAATGCAGACCACAGCATTCCCCTGCGCCGCGCACCCGATGTGCGCCAGGCTTGCACAGAAGCTTATGGCCCCGAAACAGAAGACACGCCCACCGAACCCTACATTGCATCGCTACGCGGACTGCAGGGAATCATCGGCGCATACGAGTGGCGCAAGAATGGCGTGGAGATTCCTGCGCTGGGCGCGCGCATCCACCCGCACTACGGCGTATTCGCACCGATACGCGGCGAGTACATCGGGCTGGTGAATGATGCCCCGTTGCCCGAGCTAACCGCGACCCAGTCTGTCGCATTCGATATCGGCACAGGCACAGGCGTGCTGGCCGCCGTGCTGGCACGCCGCAGCATCAAACGCATCGTCGCCACCGATCAGGATCCGCGTGCGCTGGCCTGTGTGCGCGAAAATTTGACGCGGCTGGGTCTCGCCGCACAGGTTGACGTGGTGCAAACAGATCTCTTTCCTGAAGGACGCGCCGCACTGGTCGTATGCAACCCGCCGTGGCTTCCAGCGCGGCCAAGCTCGCCGCTTGAGCACGCGGTGTTCGACCCGGAGAGCCGCATGTTGCGGGGATTCCTCAATGGGCTGACTGCGCATCTGGAGATCGGTGGCGAGGGCTGGCTGATACTCTCCGATCTGGCCGAGCACCTGGGTCTGCGCACACGCGCCGAGTTGCTTTCTGTTATTGATGCGGCGGGCTTGAAGATTTTGGGTAAAATAGACGTGAAGCCGCATCACCCCCGCGTCTCTGACACCAGCGACCCGCTCCACGCGGCTCGTGCAGCAGAGCTCACATCGCTGTGGCGGCTAACGGCAAAATAACAACGAATAGGGCACTGTTTTACAGATGTGCCACTTAACCGAATGGTGCGATTTCATTGCACCCTATTTCACTTAAACATAAGGAGAACAGCATGACCAATAACACCACACCAACCACAACTCTGGGCGGCGCACCGGTAAAACTGTACGGCGATTTTCCTCAGGTGGGCAAAGCAGCGCCCGCCTTCTCGCTGGTGAACAAGGACTTGCAGAACATCACGCTGGACAGCTTCGCCGCCAAGCGCAAGGTTCTGAACATCGTGCCCAGCCTGGATACGCCGACCTGCCAGGCTTCTGCGCGCCGCTTCAACAAAGAAGCCGCAAGCCTGGACAATGCCGTCGTGATCAACATCTCCGCCGACCTGCCCTTCGCGATGGCGCGCTTTTGCAGCAGCGAAGGACTGGACAACGTGGTCAATCTTTCCGTCATGCGCGGTCGCGAGTTCATGCGCGACTACGGCGTCAAGATAGCTGACAGCGTATTGGCCGGACTCACCGCACGCGCCGTGATCGTGCTGGACAGCAACAATGTGGTGCGTTACACCGAACTGGTGAGCGATATCAAGAACGAACCGAATTACGACGCGGCGCTGGCGGCATTGAAAGCCATTTGATCGTTCGCAGAATGGGTGGGGCGCTTGCTACGCGGGCATCTCGAACAATCCGAGCACGGCCCTTTTAATCTATCACTTTTGATCTATCATAAACATTGGCCATTATCTGAATCCAAATTAAACCGGCGATGAGCGAACCAAAAACCAAAAAAATTTCTGCTCCAACCTCGAATGACTGGGGTTCGCGCAGCCACGTTCATACTCTCTTGCTGATGGCGGTGACCGTCGCCGGAATTTATTTTTGTTACCTGTTGGCCGCGCCATTCATTCCAGCGTTCGCTGGAGCCTTGGCGCTAGCAGTCTTGTTTGCTCCACTCTATCGGTGGCTTGAGCCGAAAGTAAAATACCCTAACTTAGCCGCCACGATCTGCGTTCTAGTGGCCGCTCTGACCGTGGTTGTGCCGGCGATGTTCGTGGCGGAGCGGATAATTGGCGAAGCCGCCAGTGGCGCGGAAACCATCAAGATTATGGTCGAGTCTGGAGAATGGCGCCGTTCCCTTGATGCCCACCCGCTCATTGCGCCTGTCGGCCATTGGATCGAGCGGCAGTTCGATCTGCCGGAAATGGTCAATAACGCTACCTCATGGCTGACTGGCACCGCCGCTTCTTTCGTCCAGGGATCCGTGCTGCAGTTGATTGGCGTTGTTCTGACCTTTTACATATTTTTCTATTTTCTGCGCGACCGGGGCGCGGCGCTCAAGTGGCTTCGGTCCCTATCGCCACTCTCGGGGGCGGACATGACCCGTGTGTTTGACGGTGTAAATGATACCGTTCATGCGACCATCTACGGTACGTTTGCCGTCGCCGCCGTGCAGGGTACCCTGGGCGGGCTGATGTTTTGGTGGCTGGGCTTGCCGGCACCATTGCTCTGGGGAGTGGTAATGGCGCTGCTTGCCGTGGTGCCGGTGCTGGGTGCCTTTATCATTTGGATTCCTGCGGCCATCTTTTTGGTTTTGGAAGGCAGCGGAGGGAAAGCCCTGTTGCTCACCCTTTGGGGCGCGATCGTGGTCGGCGGAATCGACAACTTGCTGTATCCGATGTTGGTTGGAAGCCGGTTGAAAATGCACACTGTCCTCGCGTTTATTTCTCTCGTTGGCGGGCTGATTGTTTTCGGTCCGTCCGGCCTGATCCTGGGTCCCGTGATATTCACAGTCACCAGATTACTTCTGGAAATCTGGAGCAGTCAGAATACGGCTGAACAAGAAAATGACAAGGCTGGATAAAGCCAACCTGCCTATGAAGCGATGGCCCAGACTCTACCCAAAAAAGAAGCCACCAGCCTGAACAACA
>PLBS01000031.1:0-13380 GCA_003134595.1 Gallionella sp.
ACCATGTCGATGACTTGCGTACGAACGCTGCCGGTGCGACGCGCCTCGGCATCACTGGCCGGAACGGTGAGCGCCACCAGAACCAGCCCGATCACGGCCCATTTTCTCCTCATGCTTCGGTCTCCTTGCGACTCACAGAAAAATCATTTGTGCTCCGTCCCTATTTCATTCCGCGCCGCAGCCAGAAACTCACCGCATGGCTGGGCAAGGTTGAGCAGCGTTTCGCCGGACGAATCCTGCCGCTCGATGCCGCAGCCCTCCACGTCTGGGCACAACGCCGCACACACCGAACTGGCCGGACAGCCCCTGCCGGTGATGGACGGCCTGCTCATGGCCACCGCCCAATGTCACGGCCTCACCGTGGTCACCCGCAACGTGCAGGATTTCGCGCTGTACCCGCAAGTCTTTAATCCTTGGGCGCTGTAAACTAATTTACGCTCCCTCCAAACCACACCAATCAGCCGTCAGGGGACTCGCTCCTGTCTTTTATTCCATTTCCACTTCAAACGGGCAGTAATCCGTAGGTCGGGTTTTAACCCGACGCTGGTTATGTCGGGATAAATCCCGACCTACAAAATGCTCGATTGGAATAGAAATGGAATTAGGTGTTAATGGGTATGTTTCTGGGCAGCGATCTTGATGTGCGTATCGAAAGATTGGCGGCTTAACCAGTTTAAGGGCACCTCTAAAAATTCGTCACACCGGCGAAGGCCGGTGTCCAGCCTATTGAAAATACTGGATTCCGGCCTTCGCCGGATAACCAGCGACTTGCCCGCTCGCGGGCTTAGTCGAATGGCTAGTAGTTTCATCAATGACGAAATCTGAATTTTTAGAGGTGCCCTTAAGACTGGTGTGATCCGGCGACTGGCTGACGGTGCGCGATCACGAAAAATCACAAGAACACCGCCCGCCTCTCCTCCCATCTATCCAGCAACGCTTCAAACTGTTCCACCGGTATCGCTTCGCCGAACAAATGTCCCTGAAAAGCAGGACAGCCGCGCAGTTCAAGAAACTCGCGCTGCGCTTCGGTTTCGACGCCTTCGGCAATCACTTTCAGGCCCAGCGTTTCAGCCATCGCGATGATGGTCTGCACGATGGCCGCATCGCTCGGGTCGGTGCTGATGTCGCGCACGAATGACTGGTCGATCTTGATCTGGTCAAGCGGCAATCGTTTCAGGTAGGAGAGCGAGGAATAGCCGGTGCCGAAATCGTCCATGGAAAAGTCCACTCCTATCGACTTCAACTGGTGCATTTTGCTGATGCTGTCTTCGACATTGTTCAGTATCAGGCTCTCGGTCAGTTCCAGTTTCAGCCGGCTCGGGTCAATACCGCTCTTGTCCAGCACGTCTTCGACCTGTGCGACGAAGTCTTCATGACGGAACTGGCGCGCACTGACATTCACCGAAACATCCAGTTCGCGGAACAACGGGTCGCTTTGCCATAGCCTGAGTTGTGCACAGGCGGTTTCCAGCACCCATAGTCCGATCGGCAGGATCAGGCCGGTTTCCTCGGCCAGTTCAATAAATTGCGCAGGCGAAACCATGCCCAGATCCGGGTGTTCCCAGCGTAATAATGCTTCTGCCCCGATCGGCTGCAATGCCGCATCGACCTGTATCTGGTAATGCAGGCGGAGCTGCTGTTTCGATATTGCCCCGCGCAGTGCTTCTTCCAATTCGCTGCGCGCGTCGAGCACGGCTTGCATGGCAGGATCGAAGAAACGAATGGCATTGCGGCCGGCCTGCTTGGCTTGATACATGGCCACATCGGCCTGCTTGAACAGTTCGTCGACGGTGCCGGGATGGTCTAAAAACAAGTTGATGCCGATGCTGGTCGAGCTGTGATGCTGCATCCCGTCGAGTTTATAGGATTGATTAAGTGCGGCGCGGACTTTTTCCGCGATCATTTCGGCTTGCGCGGCAGCCTCATCCTGTTTTGAACTAAGCCCTTCAAGAATAAGCACGAACTCGTCACCGCCGAACCGGGCAACCGTGTCTCCTTCACGCACGCAACCTTGCAGGCGTTGCGCGACCGCGATCAGCAATAAGTCGCCGATGTCATGCCCTTTGGTGTCGTTAAGCGTTTTGAAATTATCGAGATCAAGAAACAGGATGGCTCCGTATTGCTCATTACGTGTACCTGATACCATGGCTTGATGCAGGCGATCCATCAGCAAACGGCGGTTGGGCAGGCGAGTCAAAGCGTCATAAAAAGCCAGGGAGTGGATTTCCGACTCCGCCTGTTTACGTTTGGTGATGTCGCGGCCTAAATTGAAAAGGTAATGCTGTCCATCTATCTCCATGGCGCTACAGCTGATCTCGATATTGATCAGTGTGCCGTCCTTGCGGCGGTGTATGGTTTCGAACGTGTCGCTGCTATTGTTGCGGATGAAATCCTCGATGCGATTGCGCAACTCCCCGGCCGGGTATTGTGCGTCCCAATCAGTCACGTTCAGGCTGGCCGCTTCTTCCCGGGTATAGCCCAACATTTGACAGAAGGAGTCATTGACCTCCACCAGGTTGCCCTGAATATCCAGTATGTGGATGCCGTCGATAGCGGTTCTCATCAAGGTCTGATTGCGTCGCAACAGAGCCTCTGTTGCCCGTTGAAGCCGTTGATATTCGACTATGTCCACGCCCATACCCGTGAGTATCCGCTTGCCATCGGCATCCACGCTCTGCCCGGTAAAGTAGTGCACCACTGCATTTTTTAAGGTGTCGCGCTCCAATTTCGCGATCGTCAGTTCGCGTTCCAGTTGCTCGATGCGTTGCTGGTCAGGGGCAAGCTCACCGATACCCGGGTCTCCCAACAGCGTGTTGCTCAGGAATTGTTGATGCCAGAGCCTGATGGATTCGGGCGGAATATCGAGACGGCGACCCGCCTCGATATAGGTCAAGTGTAGTGCGGTGATCAGCTTCACGGCTTCCATCTTGAAGTCGAACGTGAATAGCCTTGCCGGTACGCGCTCCATTTCATCTCCTTAAGCCGTCAAGTTATCCGCGACTTAATTCCTTTGAAAAAAATCTTGCTCACCACCCCGTCCAAGAAGACGGATGGCTGTAAATCCAAACCCGGAGTATTTGCTCAACATCTCCCCATCGACAAAACTTAAATATCGAGTTTCGAAAGTCTGACCCACGCTTAACGAAGGCGGCTCACCCCAGCCTGTGCGGGCTGTCGAACATCAGTTAACCAGCGCCGCCGTTTCCTGCAACAATTCGCGCGCCTTGGTCGCCACATCATGCTCCGGATTAACCTTCAGCAGTTGTTGCCAGACAGTGCGGGCTTCGGTGACATTGTCTTTGGCACGATGCAATAACAAGCCAAGATTCACATAGGCATGACCGAAGCTTGGATCACGGGCAATTGCGTCTCGGAAAGCCTGCTCAGCCAGGCTGATATCGTCATTGCGCCAATACATCGTGCCAAGATCGGTACGCACACCGGGCAAATCCGGATTGATATCAAGAGCACGCCGATAATAGAGGATGGACTGTCCGGCATCCCCATTGTCGTAAAAGATGTTACCCAGAGATATCGCAGCCTCGATATCGTTACTATCTTTACTAAGACGCTCCTTGAGTTGAGCGACAGTGTTTTTTTCGTCCATTGATTGGTTCTCCAAACTGAAAGTTAAAAAGAAAATTCCTGTGCCCTTGTACGTGCCGAAAATTTAAAATGCTATAAAACGGGTAGTAGTATACCAAAGAAGCTCGCTCGCTCATTCCGTTCGGGCTGAGGTATCGAAGCCCAAGGCCACACACACAAGTTCACCCTTCGATACCTCAGGGCGAACGGTGTAATGAATTATGGAATGATCAGTACGCCCACGCCATGCCGATCACCGCCACGCACACGATCAGCAGTCCCAATGTCAGATTGACAGCGATCAGTTTGCGTATTTTGCCCAACATCTCTCCCGCCTCTTTCCAGCGTTGTTTGGCGACATGCACGCTGAACGGCACGTAGCAGGCGAAGAACACGTAGCCGTAGATCACCATCATCGCCAACCCCATGACCAGCATGATGTTGATGTGACGCGCCACGTGGGCGATGCCGCCATACAAATAGATCAGGTACAAGCCGCTGACCATGAGTGCGGCGACCGCGCCCCATACCCAGTTGAAAAAGCGGCGGAACACCGCGTCCCACAGGCGCAGACGCTGTGGCGGTTCGAGTACCTCGACCGCAGCCGGGCGCAACACCACGTAGGCGAAGAACATGCCGCCCACCCAGATCAGGGCTGCGAGCAGATGGATGAGTTTGAACAGGGTCATGGTTTTTTATTGGGCGATTGTTGGTTGGATAGTACGATACCTGAAAACCGCCCTCTTTCCTCTCCCGCAGGAGGGACAGGGAATAAAAGTTCACGCACCGGCCTGAAACTTTTGCGATGCACGATCGATACGCCATGTTCGCGCAACGCGGCAAGGTGTGCGGCAGTGGGATAACCTTTGTGGTCGGCGAAGCCGTAGTGCGGATAGGTTTCGTGCAATTCCAGCATCAGCGCATCCCGCGCGGTCTTCGCCAGGATCGAGGCGGCGGAAATCGCGGCGACCTTGCTGTCGCCCTTCACGATGGCCTGGCTTGGAATGCCGGTTTGCGGGCAATACAGGCCATCCACCAGCACTTGCTGCGGTTGAATGTGCAAGGCCAGCACGGCGCGGCGCATCGCCAGCAGCGTGGCTTGCAGGATGTTGAGTTGGTCAATTTCGCCGACATCAGCGTAGGCCACTGCCCATGCCAGCGCGCGTTCGCGAATGATGATTGCCAGTTGGTCGCGTTGCCGTTCGGAAAGTTTTTTGGAATCGGCCAAGCCTGCGATGGGATAGTCAGGGTCGAGTATCACCGCTGCCGCGCTGACCGGGCCTGCCAATGGGCCTCGCCCGGCTTCGTCCACGCCGCAGATCAAGATGGTTGATTGAGCAATTTTCCCTCTCCCCTAGCCCCTCTGATAGAACCACTAGCCATTCGACTAGGTCGCCCAAAGACGGCGTCCAAGTCGCTGGTTATCCTGCTAGCGGATGAGAGGGAATTCATGTAGTTGGCAGATACGGCAGGATGGCCGCAGCCGCTTTCTGCGCAGTGTTCTGGCGCAGCGTTTGATGCAGCGCGGTGAAAATTTCTTCAAGCTGCGCCACGGCTTCCGTGTTGTTGACCAGATTGAGCAATGCCTGGGTGAGATTCTCCGGCGTGGCATCTTCCTGCATCAGCTCCGGCACGACGAAGCGTTCGCACAAAATGTTGGGCAAGCCAAAATAAGGCTGATAACTTTTACGCTTCATCAACCACCACGACAACGCCGGCATGCGATAGGTGATCACCATCGGCCGCTTGAGCAGGGCTGCTTCCAGCGTGGCGGTTCCTGATGCAACCAGCACGCCATCGGCGGCAATCATGGCATCCTGCGCATGTCCGAACAGCATGGTGATCGGCAATTCCTGCGCATCGCAATCATAAAGAGCCTGTTCGAAAATACCGCGCGTTTCGCGGCTCACCAGCGGCACCAGAAAGCGTGCATCCGGCAGTTGCTGCAGGATCAGTTTGGCTGTTTCGATAAAGGTGCGCGCAAGATATTTGACTTCGCTCTGGCGACTGCCGGGAAGGAATGCGAACACCTTTGCTTTCATCGGGATGCGCATCGTCTCGCGCATCTCGGCGCGCTTCGGTTGCTCCGGCAACATGTCGGCAAGCGGATGTCCGACATAATCCACAGGCACGCCGGCCTGCTGGTAGAGTTTGGCCTCATGCGGAAACAGCGCGAGCATGTGCGTAACCGCACGCTTGATTTTGTGGATACGCTCACCGCGCCACGCCCATATCGACGGACTGACGTAGTGGATGGTGGGTATACCGTGCTGCTTGAACACGAGCTCCAGATCAAGATTAAAATCCGGCGCGTCTATCGCAATGAACAAATCCGGGCGATTGGCCAGAAAATAGGCGCGCAGCTTGCGGCGAATTCCGGCGATCTCGAAATAGTGGCGCAGCACTTCGACGTAGCCGTTCACCGCCAGCTTTTCCATCGGAAACAGAATTTCCATACCGGCAGATTGCATTCTGGGTCCGCCGATCCCAACGAACTTTAAATCCGGGCGTATACCCTTCAATGCCGACATCAAATGACTGCCGAGCAGATCGCCCGATGCTTCGCCCGCGACAATACCTATCACAACTTTTTGTGCCATAACAAAATCAGGATTAACGAATGATGCCGCGCGTTGCGGCGGCAAGGAAATCTGCCAACGGCTGCACTTCGGGATGTTCCGCCGCCAGGGATTGAATCGCGGCTTTGGCATCATCCAGACTCAGACCGGATTTATACAGCGTTTTGTATGCGCGTTTGATCGCCATGATGGACTCGCCGGAAAATCCGCGCCGCTTCAAACCTTCCGAGTTGATGCCGTGTGCCACAGCCGGATTGTCGGCTGCAGTGACATAAGGTGGCAGATCCTGCGACAAGCGTGTTTGAAAGCCGGTCATCGCGTGTGCGCCAATACGCACGAACTGGTGCACACCGGACAGTCCGCCCAGAAATACCCAGTCACCCACATGCACGTGGCCACCCAGAGTCGCTCCATTTGCCATGATGGTGTGGCTGCCAATCTGGCAGTCGTGCGCCACATGCACGTAAGCCATGATCCAATTGTCATTACCTATGCGTGTGACGCCAACATCTTGTGCCGTACCCGTATTGAAGGTGCAAAATTCGCGGATAGTGTTGTTATCGCCAATCTCCAGGCGTGTTGGCTCACCCGCATATTTCTTGTCTTGCGGTATTGCGCCTATCGAGCAAAACTGAAAGATGCGATTGGCTTTACCAATGCGAGTGTGCCCCTCGATTACGACATGAGGTCCGATCCAGGTTCCCGCAGCTATCTCGACATGCTCGCCGATGATGGAATATGGCCCCACCTCGACGTCATCGGCGAGTTTGGCGCTCGGGTGAATGATGGCGGCGGGATGGCGCATTAAGGAACCGATTTTACTGTGCACATCAGCTCCGCTTCAGCGGCCAGTTGCCCGTCGACCTCAACCTTCCCGGCGAATTTGAACAAGCCGCGCATACTGCGGAGGAGTGTTACCTTGATGATCATCTGATCGCCGGGGCTGATTGGGCGCTTGAAACGCGCACCGTCGATGCCGGCAAAATAATACACCGATTTTTCACTCGCTCCTGCACCCATGGATTTGAACGACAACAGCGCGGCGGCCTGAGCCATCGCTTCGATGATCAACACTCCCGGCATCACCGGAAAGTGCGGGTAATGTCCCGGGAAAAACGGTTCGTTGATGGTCACATTTTTCAGTGCCACGATGCTCTTGTCCGGCTCCATGGACAACACTCGGTCTATCAGCAAGAACGGGTAGCGGTGCGGGAGAAGTTTGGTGATTTCGTTTATATCCATCTGTGTGCTCATCAGTATTTCCTTTTTTTACGATTCCCGTTTCAATAATTTCACGCTTAAAGATTCAAGCTGTTGCTCCAATGTCTTGACGCGCTTCACCAGATCGTCCAGATGACGCAGATGCACGGTATTTTTGCGCCAGTCTTCGGTCTTGGCAAACGGGAAAATGGCGGCGTAGGAACCCGCTTCGCGGATAGACTTTCCTATCAGGGTAAACGCCGCGATTTCCACATGATCCGCTATTTGCAAATGCCCCAGAATCCCTGCACTACCACCAATCAGGCAGTATCGCCCGATGGTGGTGCTGCCCGCGATACCGACACACCCGGCGATTGCGGTGTGCGCGCCGATGCGCACGTTATGCGCGACTTGAATCTGGTTGTCCAGCTTCACGCCGTCCTCGATCACCGTATCATCCAAAGCGCCGCGATCGATGGTGGTGTTCGCACCGATCTCCACATCATTGCCGATCACCACACGACCGATTTGCGGAATCTTGATCCAGTGCCCCTCATCCATCGCGATGCCGAAACCATCCGAACCTATCACCGCACCGGAATGCGCAATCAGGTTATCGCCTATCAGGCAGTCGTGATAAATCACCACGCGCGGATACAGCCGCGCATGGCTGCCGACGACTGCATTCTCGCCAATATAGCAGCCCGCGCCGATCACGCTGAACGCCCCTATCGTTGCGCCCTCGCCAATCACGGCAGTCGCTGCGATGCTGGCAGTCGCGTCTATCTTCGCACCCGCGCCGATGACCGCACTGGGATGAATACCGGGCTTGGTTTCCGGCAAAGAGTTTAGCAAAGCCGAAACTTTGGCAAAATACGCGTAAGGGTTATCCGAGATGATGCGCGGCAATTCGGTTGCATCCGCATCGGCTTCACCAAGAATCACTGCACCGGCTCGAGTGCTGGCAAGCTGTGCGCGATATTTACTGTTGGTGAGGAAGCTGATTTGATCGGGCTGCGCAGCTTCCAGCGTGGCGATCTGAGAGATGCGCACTTCGGCATCGCCCAACATGCGCCCGCCCAACTGCGCCGCGATCTCGGATAATCGGTAAGAAACAGTCATACGAGCAATACCGCCTATTTGCCGGCCTTGCTATCGGCCTTGCTATCGGCCTTGCTATCGGCAAGATGCTTAATCACCATGTCGGTGATGTCTATTTTTGGATTACGATACACCGCTTCCTGCAAAATCAGGTCAAACTTCTCCGCTTCGGCAATCGCCTGAATAGCCTTGTTGGCCTGCTCCAGTACGATGGCCAGCTCTTCGTTCTTGCGCAAATTCAAATCCTCGCGAAACTCGCGCTGCATGCGTTGCAAGTCCAAGTTCATGGCAGTCAATTCGCGCTCCTTGTTGCGATGATCGGCGTCTGAAAGCTTACCGTCTTCCTTGTCCAGCAAAGCTTGTAACTCTTTCGCCTGTTTCATCAACTTCTTGATTTCCTGGTCGCGTCCGGAAAATTCCTTTTCAATTTTACTTTCCGCCTTCATCGCGGGAGCAGACTCACGCAACACGCGCTCGGTATCCACCACGCCCACTTTGAAATCTGCGGCCAGCGCCACTCCCGCACTCAGCAACACGGCCAACATACCTGCTTTGATCATCGTCTTCATCACCAACTCCTTACACATCATAACCAACGACTATTGAGCTTTCCAAAATACATGACAATGTTGCCACAACCCCCTCCCTCAATCCCTGATGGGACAACTAGCCATTCGACTAGGCTGCCAAAAGACAGCCGCCAAGTCGCTGGTTATCCCCCACGGGGAGAGGGAAGGCAAGCCCTTCTCCCTTCGGGGGAAGGGTTGGGAAGGGGGAGAGTAGTTTTATCAGAACACCGAACCCAAAGTAAATTGGAATTTTTGCAATTTGTCCACCGGCTGTTTATTGATCGGCACAGCATAACTAAATTTAAGCGGCCCCACCGGAGATATCCATGTAACGGCCGCGCCTGCAGAATAGCGTATTCCGGCACTGCCAGGCAGATCACCGGGCCCATAGACCCCACCCGCATCGACAAATCCGCTCAGGCGCACGGATTTTTCATTGCCCGTCCCCGGGAATGGCATCAACAACTCGGTTCCGCCAAGCACGCGACGCGGGCCCCCCAATACCGCATCCGACGCATCGCGCGGACCAAGCGAATTTGCATCATAGCCACGCACCGAGCCGGGGCCGCCGGCATAAAAATTCTTGAAGAACGGCAATTGCTGGCCGCCATAACCACCTGCAATGCCAGCCTCGCCATGCAGCAGCAGGGTGACATCTTTGCTCAGCGGATGAAACCATTGATGCTGGTAATTCAGCTTGTAGTAACGCATGTCGAACACCGGCAACGCGATTTCCGCAAAGGCGCGTTGCATCGTCCCTTCGGTGGTATAAATTGCGCTGTCGAGGCTATCTCTGCCCCAACCGATCGTTCCCAACAAATTGCTGTTGGTCGTGCCGGATGCGTTGACGTATTCCTTCAACCGCGCCGGGCTGGTTGAGAACAACCCCAATTGAGTTCTTTCGACCGCCAGACCATAGCTGATCGTCTCTTCCTCGGCTATCGGCACACCAAAACGCACACCACTGCCCAAAGTATGCGATGAGTATTGGCTGATCGCCGTACTTTGCGAATCGGTGTTGCGCTTATAAATATCAAAGCCGCGACTTACACCATCATCGGTGAAATAGGGATTGGTGTAGGAAACCGAGTAGACCTGATTAACTTTCCCGGTGTTGATTTGAGTGGAAAGATAATTGCCAGTGCCGAACAGATTAGCCTGCGTCACACTCCCTGTCAGCACCAGGCCTTCGCCACTTGAAAAGCCCGCACCCACCGAAACATTTCCGGTTGATTTCTCCTTGACCGCCAAGTTCACATCCACCTGGTCTGCCGCGCCTTGTACTGCCGGAGTTTCAATATTAACCTCGGAAAAGAAATCCAGCTTGTCCACGCGCTGCTTGGATTTCTTGATTTTTTCCACATCGAACCACTCGCCTTCAGTCTGGCGGAACTCGCGGCGTATGACCTCATCGCGGGTTTTGTTATTTCCCGCAACGTTAATGCGGCGAATATACACGCGCTGGCCGGGATCCACCACAAAATTAAAAGAGACCTGGTGCTTTTCCTTATCGATTTCCGGAATCGCATTCACATTGGCGAAGGCATAGCCCTCGTGGCCCAAACGTTCTCCGATTTTCTTGCTGGTTTCGGTCATATCCTTGCGCGAAAACGTATCCCCTGCTTTCACCTGCACGAGCTTTTCAATTTCTGCTTTTGGTATCAGCGTATCACCGGACACACTCACACGGGCGACGGTATATTTCTCGCCCTCGGTGAAATTGATCGTGATGTAAATATCCTTCTTGTCCGGCGTGATCGAAACCTGCGTGGAATCGATGTTGAATTCCAGGTAGCCGCTGTCCATATAGAACGAACGCAGCGCCTCCATGTCGGCGGACAGTTTTTGTTTGGAATACTGATCGTTGCTGCTGAACCATGCAAACCATCCTGGCGTGCCGAGTTTCATCAAATCCAGCAACTCGGCTTCCGGGTAGGCATGATTTCCGATCAGATTGATCTGCTTGATTTTGGAAATTTCGCCTTCCACCACATTGAACACGATGCTGACCCGATTGCGTTCCAGCTCAGTGACGGTGGTCGTCACCTTGACGGCATATTTGCCACGCGCAACGTACTGGCGTTTCAGTTCCTGGGTGGCTTTATCCAGCGCGCCTTTGTCGAAAATGCGCGCTTCGGCAAGCCCCGCATATTTCATGCTTTCCTTGAGCTGATCCTTGGGAAAATCCTTTACCCCATTAACCTCGATACTTGCAATCGAAGGCCTCTCCCGCACCTGCACGATCAACACGCCCTGCTCGACTTTCAGGCGCACATCCTTGAAAAACCCCGTGGCATACAAGGCGTGTATCGCCTCAGCGGCCTGTTCGTTATCCATAGTTTCTCCGACCTTGATAGGCAGATAACTGAACACCGTCCCGGCTTCGGTACGCTGAATGCCCTCGACGCGAATGTCCTTGACGGTGAACGGCTCGATTGCCCAAACAGGAGAGATAAAGCCGGGTGAGACACAGAGCAGGAAGATCATGCCTGCCAGTTTTTTAAATATCATTTTTTAGCCTGAAACAAAGCGATTAATATCGTTATATATAGCAAAGACCATCAGCGTGCCCAGCAGCGCGATGCCTATCTTTTGGCCGATTTCCCAGGCCCGTTCGGAGGCCGGACTACCCTTGACCAATTCGGCGACATAATACAGCAAGTGCCCGCCATCCAATAAAGGAATGGGCAGCAAATTCAACACCCCGAGACTGATGCTGATCAACGCCAGAAAGCTCAGATAAGCCACCACACCCATTTTTGCGGACTGCCCGGCGTAATCAGCAATCGTGATCGGACCGCTCAAATTTTTCATCGACACCTCACCCATCACCATCTTGCCCAGCATTTGCAGGCTGATGGCGGAGGTTTCCCAAGTCTTGCGCAGAGACTGCGTCAACGCTTCCAGCGGGCCGTAACTCACTTCAGTAAACATCGCTTGCCATGCGGCCTCATCCACTTTCGGCCCCGCGCCGATCTTGCCCACTGTTTTGCCGGATTCGGCAACGGCTTGCGGAACCACTGTGATATGCAATGTCAATGCGCCGCGCTGAACATCCAGCTGCACGGTTTGCCCAGGATGCGCTCTTATCACCTCCACCACATCCATCCAACGCTGCATCGTTGCACCATTTGCACGCAGAATATGATCACCCTCTTGCAAGCCGGCGCGTTGTGCCACGCTGTCTGCGGCAACACTACCGATGACGGGCAAGACAACAGGTTGGTAGAGATGCAAACCGAGCTTATCGAGAAAATCGCCATCCAGATCCTTTGCTTCCAGGCCGCTGATATCCAGCAAGTGAAACAACGGCGTGCCGCTGGCACTTTGCGCTTCGATTTTCACCTCACCTTGTTGCAGAGCCTGTCCTGAGCCTCCTGAGGTAGCGAAGGGCGAAGCGGCCTGTCCTGGGTCTTGCCGGAGGGCCAACTTCAGCAACATCCAATGCAATTCCTGCCAACTCGGGATAGTCTCGCCATTGATACTGAGTATGGTTTCACCTGATTGCATCTGAGCAATGGCAGCGGGTGTGCCTTGCGGCACATCGCCCAGAGTCGGTTTCAGCCCCGGCACGCCGTGAATAAATAAACCCCAATACAACACGATGGCCAGCAGAAAATTCGCCAGCGGCCCGGCCACCACGATCGCCATGCGCTGCAATACCGGCTTGCGATTGAAGGCGTAGGGCAAATCTTCCGGAGCAACTTCTTCTTCACGCTCGTCCAGCATCTTGACGTAGCCACCCAGCGGAATCGCGGAAATCACCCACTCGGTGCCCCTGTCCTGAGCCTTGTCGAAGGTACTGTTGGCAAAGCGTTTGCTGTAAATCACATTGCCAAACCCCAGCGAAAAACGCAGCACCTTTACACCACAGCGGCGCGCCACCCAATAGTGTCCGAACTCATGGAACACCACCAACAGCGCGATCGCGCCGACAAATGCGAGTAAGGTGATCATCTTCCAGTCTTCTGAATTTGTTGTTGCGCGGCGCGACGTGCTTCGGCATCCGCGCCAAGTACATCGTCCAGACAGCCGACGGTACTGACAGGCAAAGCATCCAGCACCGCCTCGATGACGCGCGGAATCGATAAGAAGGAAATTTGTTTGTCGAGGAAGGCCGCCACCGCCACCTCGTTTGCGGCGTTCAATACCGCCGGAGCCGTGCCTGACGTACGCAAAGCCTGATATGCCAAGGCCAAACAGGGGAAGCGTTCGAAATCGGGCGCTGTGAAATTCATCGTCGCTACCTTGAACAAATCAAGCGGCGCCACACCGGCGTCTATACGTTCAGGATAAGCCAAGCCATAGGCGATCGGCGTGCGCATATCGGGATTGCCGAGTTGCGC
>PLBS01000031.1:13406-13639 GCA_003134595.1 Gallionella sp.
ACCCTTGTTCATCATGCTCGCCGAGTCCACCGAAATCTTGCGCCCCATCACCCAGTTGGGATGCGCGCAAGCCTGTTCCGGTGTGACGTTATGCAGTTCGCCCAGCGGTGTATTTCGGAATGGGCCACCCGACGCGGTCAGCAGAATGCGGCGCACGCCGCTGGCGGCCAGATTGCCGTCGTAGCCACGCGGCAAGGCTTGAAAAATCGCGTTGTGTTCGCTGTCGATGGGCA
>PLBS01000031.1:13665-13803 GCA_003134595.1 Gallionella sp.
GCGGCGCCGACGATGGCCGCCATCACCGCATCCACTTCCGGCAACACCACAACCTGCTCCAGTGCTGCCATACCGCTCAAAACCTCAGTGCTCAAGCCAGCTTCGCGCACACGCTGGCGCAACTGTATGGCGGCAGCT
>PLBS01000038.1 GCA_003134595.1 Gallionella sp.
GCAATCCATCTGGCAAATTCTGCGCTGCCCGCATCTCAACGCATTAGTGGTATTCACCCCCGCGCTGCTGGTCGCCAACGAGAATCGCCGCGTGCTGGCACGCACTGCACAAGTAGCCATCGCACAAGGACTGCAAACTATTGGCACTACCCGGAAAACTGTCGCACAGCAGGGAGCTTCCGCCTTTCCGCAAACCCTGCTTTCATCACAGTCGTCTTATGCGTTGCTTATCAATCCTGTCTTGAATCGACTTCCCAAGTAGAGAATTCATACTTTCTTCATATTCCCGTCATCACCCTGCAACAAGACATCCCTAATCTGTGCGCATCTTCAACCAATCAAAAGGGAACGCGATGCTGGAGCTCAACCGACAAACTCAACCCGGTGTTCAACGCCGTTTAATAACCACTTTGGCACACCACGAAACGGAAATACTGGAAGCTCAACGCCTGCGCTTTAAAATATTCGCCGAAGAAATGGGCGCCAATCTGCCCAGCGCTAAAGAAGGAATTGATCGCGACATTTTCGATAAATACTGCGAGCATTTATTGGTACGCGACAGTACAGAGAATAAAGTCGTGGGAACTTATCGCATACTCTCACCCGATCAGGCGGAGAAAATCGGCGGCTATTATTCTCAGACCGAATTCGATTTGACCCGTCTGTTGCATCTCAGCGACCGGATGGTGGAAGTCGGGCGCTCCTGCGTGCACCGGGATTATCGCGATGGTGCGACGATCACCCATCTGTGGAGCGGCCTGGCTCAATACATGCAGCAACACCGCCATGAATATTTGATCGGCTGTGCTAGCATCAGCATGGCGGATGGCGGCCATGTCGCGGCCAGCCTCTATCGCAAGCTGCACCGCATCTATTCCGCACCCGCCGAATACAGCGTATTCCCGCATTGCCCGCTGCCGCTGCGCGCGCTTAATCAATATCTCGATGCGCCGATTCCGCCGTTGCTCAAAGGTTACTTGCGACTGGGTGCTTATATTTGCGGAGAGCCGGCCTGGGATCCGGAATTCAACACCGCCGATCTGTTCATCTTGTTGCCGATGTCGCGCATGAGCAGCCGCTATGCCAAACACTTTCTCAAAGGGTAACTTCATTCTGAAGTGTAACAATTCTGTCATCTCCCGTTCATCAATTCTTCACATTCCACGGTTAATCTGCCCGGGTCGCATAGGGCGGCTTTATTAATAAACGAGGAGTCATGATGATGCAGAAGAAAGTATTTACGCTCGCGCTGGCCGCGGGATTGGTTGCACCACTGGCGGCGTTCGCCGACAATGCCAACGTCAATTTTTACGGTGTGCTGGATGCGGATGCTGAATTGGTTAAAACCAGTGCTGCTTCAGCCACTACTGGTCCAACCAGCCGCGGCCGTGTCACTTCCAACGCTTCCCGTTTCGGCTTGAAAGGCAGCGACGATCTGGGCGATGGACTGCAAGGTATTTTCCAAATTGAGAGCCGCGTGAACCTGGTTGGCAATGAAACCACTTCTAACACTACTACACTTGGTGGTACTGTTCCAGCTGGCTTGACCGTTTCCACAGCAGCGACAAATCTGGGCATATTTGACGGCATTCGCAACAGCAACATCGGCTTGACGGGCGGCTTCGGTACCGCGTTTGTCGGTCAATGGGATACCCCTTTCAAGGTTTCGCACAACAAGGTTGAACTGTTCGACAACAGCAGCATCGCAACTTCAACAGCACTGCTGGGCAGTGGCCCGGGCAAGTTCAACCTGCGCCAGGGAAGCTCCATCCAGTATTGGACGCCTAGCATGAATGGTTTTCAGATTAAGGCAGCTTACAGCACAAAGAATGATACCCCTGACACTGCAACCACATCCGGGACACCTAAACTGTTGTCTATTTCCGGTGCCTATGACGCGGGTCCTATCTACGTCGCCTTGGCCAATGAACAGCACAAAAACGTTGCCGCAACCGTGCTTACCACCGATAGCGCAACGCGTCTGGTTGGCGCATACACCGTTGATGCTTTTCAGGTGGGTCTGACTTATGAAAGCATGACCATCGGCAGCGCAACAGTAGGCGACCAAAAACGCACCGCGTTTTCTCTGTCCGGTAAATACCACCTTGGCACGAGCAATCTTGGCGCGTCCTTTACCAAGGCCGGTGATTACGGTACCAGTGTAGATACGGGCGCTACCCAAATCTCCTTGCGTTATGGCTATACGATGTCCAAGCGCACCGAGTTGTATGGTATGTACACACAAATCAGCAACAAGGCAGCCGGCAAATACAACTTTGTGGACGTAGCTACGCTTCCTTCCGCAGCGGGTGCGAAGGTTAGCGGATTTGGTCTGGGTGTACGTCACACGTTCTGATAGAACTACTGGTGAAACAACTAGCCATCCCACTAAGCAACCCAAAGACGGTTGCCAAGTGGTTGGTTATAGCCAATCGACTGAAAAAACTACTAGCCATTCCACTAGGTCGCCAAAAGACGGCAACCAAGTGACTGGTTATAGGCTGCAAAAGACCGCAGCCAAGTCGCTGGTTATAATTGGACGTAACCAGGTAGGTGCGAGGCGTGAATCGCCCCTGCGCAATGCAAAACCTAACGGGTCTCTTTCGAGACCCGTTTTTTATTGCCGTTATCTTCTTAAGTTTTTTGGAGCTGCATGATTTAATTCTGTTTGCCCAGCCCGTACCAGTGTTGCGTGGCATTGGCGATTTTCACCACCAGCAACATCACCGGCACTTCGACCAGTACGCCGACCACGGTGGCCAGCGCCGCGCCGGATTGAAAGCCGAACAGGCTGATGGCGGTGGCCACCGCCAGCTCAAAGAAGTTGCTTGCGCCTATCAATGCCGACGGCGCGGCGACACAATGCGCGACGCCCAGGCGGCGATTCAGACTATAGGCCAACCCTGCGTTGAACAACACCTGGATCAGAATCGGCACGGCCAGCATTGCGATCACCAGCGGTTGCGCGACGATGGCGTTGCCCTGCAAGGCAAACAGCAACACCAAAGTCACCAGCAGCGCACCCATCGAGAACGGCGCGATGCGCTCCATCGTGCGGTTGAACTCGCCCTCGCCATTCACCAGCAGCCGGCGTCGCAACAGTTGCGCGATGATGACCGGAATCACGATGTAGAACAGTACCGAGACGAACAGCGTGTCCCACGGCACGGCAATGCTGGCGACACCGAGCAACAACGCCACCAGCGGGGCGAAAGCGAAGATCATGATGGTGTCGTTGAGCGCCACTTGCGACAGCGTGAAATATGGATCGCCTTTGACCAGCTGGCTCCACACGAACACCATCGCGGTACACGGCGCGGCGGCCAGCAAAATTAGTCCGGCGATATAACTGTCGAGTTGATCCTGCGGCAGATAATCGGCAAACAAATGGCGTATGAACAACCAGCCGAGGAAGGCCATGGAGAAAGGTTTCACGCCCCAGTTGATGAACAGCGTGACACCAATACCGCGGCTATGCGCCCTGACCTGATGCAGCGCACCGAAATCGATTTTCAGCAGCATCGGAATGATCATCACCCACACCAGCACGCCAACTGGAATATTGACCTTGGCGATCTCCAGACTGGCGATGACCTGAAACACACCCGGCAAAAATTGTCCGAGCAGCACGCCGACGATGATGCACAGCCCGACCCAAACGGTCAGGTAACGCTCGAACAAATTCATCTTGTTAGTCCTTTATGCGACCAATTTCGGCGAGTTTTTCTTTCAGCGCGAGCTTGTCCAGTGATTCGATCGGCAGGCTCATGAACAACTGGATGCGCCGCGCCAATTGCTCGGATGCCTTGCGAAAAGCCGCGCGTTTGATTGTATCATCACCTTCCACGGCCGCTGGATCGGGGATTCCCCAATGCGCGGTGGCAGGTTTGCCCGGCCAGATCGGACAAGTTTCACCTGCGGCGTTGTCGCATACCGTAAAGATAAAATCGATCTCCGGCGCGCCGGGTGCAGCGAACTCATCCCAACTTTTGCTGCGCAGTCCTTTCGTGCTGAGCCCCTGCTGCCGCAGTAACTCCAACGCAAACGGGTTGACTTGTCCAACCGGCTTGCTGCCCGCGCTGTGTGCGATGAATCTTCCTTTGCCCAACACGTTGAACAGCACCTCGCCCAAAATGCTGCGTGCGGAATTGCCGGTGCATAACACCAACACGTTGTATTGTTTGTCTTGCAAAATTAGCTCCTTAAAAATATTTAAAATAATTTTTCTTGCCACTCACCACCCATTTGGTGATGCTGCTGCGAGCTGTATTGTGTAATGTAGGAGCGGGCCATGCCCGCGATAAGGATGTTCGCGGGCATGGCCCGCTCCTACGCAAAACCTGTCCGACCGCCGGATTAAACATTTTATGTTTCCATTGTTAAACAATTATTAAAATAATACGGCTATTAATACACTGTTAATGCGGGCATGCAAGATGAGCATCAAACACACAAATAACTGTAATAATCCTGTAATACAACCGCCATAACATGCACTCCGCAACAAGGCATTGCTGAATCTGAAGTAGCGAAAGGCAGCACACTCAACCCAATGGAGACATTATGAACAGCAAACTGAAACAACTCATCATCGGCATCACTGCTGCCACTGCGGCAGCTTATGCCGGCGCGAGCCAGGCAACCGACATCACCGGCGCGGGTGCCACTTTCCCCTACCCGGTTTATGCCAAGTGGGCTGATGCCTACAAGACGCAAACCGGCATCGGCCTGAATTACCAATCCATCGGGTCGGGCGGCGGCATCAAGCAAATCACCGCCAAGACCGTGGATTTCGGCGCTTCTGACAAGCCGCTGACACCAGAAGAACTCGACAAAGAAGGCTTGATGCAATTCCCCACCGTGATCGGCGGCGTGGTTCCGGTTATCAATGTCGGCAGTATCGAAGCCGGAAAACTGAAATTGGACGGCGCGACCCTGGCAAATATCTTCCTGGGCAAGATCACCAAGTGGAATGATCCTGCAATCGCCGCACTGAACAAAGACCTCAAGCTGCCCGCAGATGACATCGTCGTGGTGCATCGCTCGGATGGTTCCGGCACCACCTTTGTTTTCACCAACTATCTGTCCAAAATGAGCGCTGAGTGGAAGTCCGCGGTTGGCGAAGGTGCGGCACCCAACTGGAAGGTCGGCGTGGGCGGCAAGGGCAACGAAGGCGTGGCAGCCAATGTGCAACACATCAAGGGTACCATCGGTTATGTGGAATACGCTTACGCGCTGCAAAACAAGATGAACCACGTGCAAATGAAGAACCGCGACGGTCAGTTCGTTCAGCCGGACATTGCCGCTTTCAAGGCCGCTGCTGCCGGCGCGCAATGGGAAAAGGCACCTGGATTCTATGAGATCCTGACCGACGAAGCCGGCAAGGCCAGCTGGCCGATCAGCGGTGCGACGTTCATCCTGATGCACAAGGTGCAGGACAAGCCGGAAACCGGCAAGGAAGTGCTGAAGTTTTTTGACTGGGCTTATGAGAAAGGCGACAAACTGGCTACTGACCTGGACTACGTCACATTGCCGGAAAATGTGGTGAAGCTGATTCGTGCCGCGTGGAAAGCACAAATCAAGGACGCAGCAGGCAAGGCGGTCTGGAAATAAGCTAGAGGAGAACCCTTAAGCTATAATCGCGGGGGCTCGGAGCCCCCGTTATTTTTTAACCAACAGCACATAACCATGCCGATGTTTTCCCACGAAGCGCGCCTTAAACGACAAGCGGTGTTCGACCTGCTGTTCCGCAGTCTGACGCGTGTTTCCGCATTTGGTGTATTGGCGTTGTTGGCAGCGATCATCGTTTCACTCGTGGTGGGCAGCATGCCCGCCATTCATGCTTTTGGCCTGGGCTTTCTGGCCAGTTCCGATTGGGACCCGGTCAACAATAGATTCGGCGCGCTGATCCCCATCATCGGCACGCTGGTCACCTCGGGCATCGCGCTGCTCATTGCGATTCCGGTAAGTTTTGGTATCGCCATTTTTCTGACCGAACTCTCGCCGCGCATTTTGCGCCGCCCGCTCGGTATCGCGGTCGAATTGCTCGCGGGCATCCCCAGCATCATCTATGGCATGTGGGGGCTGTTCGTGTTTGCCCCGCTGTTCGCCGATCATGTCGAGCCATGGATCAACAACCATATCGGCACGCTGTCTTACATCGGCCCGTTCTTCTCCGGCCCGCCGATGGGCATCGGCATGCTGACCGCCGGCATCATTCTCGCCATCATGGTCATCCCGTTCATTGCTTCGGTGATGCGCGACGTGTTTGAGGTGGTGCCCACCCTGCTCAAGGAATCCGCTTACGGACTCGGCGCGACCACCTGGGAAGTGATGTGGCAGGTGGTGTTGCCTTACACCAAGGTGGGTGTGGCGGGCGGCATCATGCTCGGGCTCGGGCGCGCACTGGGCGAAACCATGGCCATCACCTTCGTGATCGGCAATGCCCATGAGTTGAGCAAGTCGCTGCTGATGCCGGGCAACAGCATTTCCTCCGCATTGGCCAACGAATTCAACGAGGCAGTCGGCGATCTCTACACTGCCTCGCTGATCGAACTCGGCCTGATCCTGTTCTTCATTACCTTCGTCGTCCTATCCATCGCCCGCTACATGCTCTACAAGCTGGGGCAACTGGAAGGACAGGCTGCGTGAACGCCATGTTGAATCTATACACACGCCGCCGCATCATCAACGCAATGGGACTCTCTGTCTCGGTGCTGGCCATGCTGTTTGGTCTATTCTGGCTGTGCTGGATATTGATAACGTTGTTGGATCATGGACTGCCCGCGCTCACTCCCATGGTATTCGATAAAATGACTCCACCTCCGGGTAGCTCGGGCGGCCTGCTCAACGCCATCGCGGGCAGCCTGATGATGACGCTGGTCGGCACCTTGATCGGCACCCCCATCGGGATATTGGCCGGCACCTATCTGGCTGAATTCGGCCAACGCGGCTGGATGGCACCGATCACCCGCTTCATCAACGACGTGCTGCTGTCCGCTCCTTCCATCGTGATTGGCCTGTTCGTGTATGAGATTTATGTGATTCGAGTCAAGCATTTTTCCGGCTGGGCGGGCGCATTGGCGTTATCCATTCTGGTGATTCCGATCGTGATTCGCACCACCGAAAACATGTTGCGCCTGGTTCCCAGCACGCTGCGCGAAGCCGCTGCGGCACTCGGGGCACCGCAGTGGAAAGTGATCAACTTTATCACCCTGCGCGCCGCGCGCGCCGGTATCATCACCGGGGTGTTGCTGGCCGTGGCACGCATCAGCGGTGAAACCGCGCCGCTGTTATTCACCGCGCTCAACAACCAGTTCTGGAGCAGCAACATGGATCAGCCGATGGCTAACTTGCCGGTGGTGATCTTCCAGTTCGCCATGAGCCCCTACGAGGACTGGCAAAAGCTTGCCTGGGCGGGTGCGCTGCTGATCACCGTCAGCGTGTTGACACTCAATATC
Source organism: Gallionella sp. (assembly GCA_003134595.1). Taxonomy (GTDB): domain Bacteria; phylum Pseudomonadota; class Gammaproteobacteria; order Burkholderiales; family Gallionellaceae; genus Gallionella. The sequence goes on from PLBS01000038.1 coordinate 7,461, forward strand.
CTGGCGCGCGTGCTGTTCCGGCAAAGCGCCACTACCCATTAACAAGGATTGCAAATGAACATTGAAAGCATCGCCAATCCGAAGATCATCATCAAAGACCTGAATTTTTATTACGGCAACTACCGCGCGCTCAAAGACATCAACTTGAGCATCGCGGAAAAAATGGTGACCGCATTCATCGGCCCGTCCGGCTGCGGAAAATCCACCCTGCTGCGCACCTTCAACCGCATGTATCAACTCTATCCGAAACAAAAAGCCACCGGGGAGATCATGCTGGATGGCGCGAACATCCTCGACCCGAAACAAGACTTGAACATGCTGCGCGCCAAGGTCGGCATGGTGTTCCAAAAGCCCACGCCGTTCCCGATGACCATCTATGACAACATCGCATTCGGCGTAAAACTTTACGAAAATCTCAGCAAGCATGACATGGAAGCCCGCGTGGAATGGGCGTTGCGCAAAGCCGCACTGTGGACCGAGGTGAAAGACAAGCTCAAACAAAGCGGCACCGGGCTTTCCGGCGGACAGCAACAGCGTCTATGCATCGCCCGTGCCATTGCGGTCAAGCCGCAGGTGCTGCTGTTGGACGAACCCACCTCCGCGCTCGACCCGATTTCCACAGCGCACATCGAGAAGCTGATCGACGAACTTAAAGAAGACTTCACCATCGTGATCGTTACCCACAACATGCAGCAAGCCGCGCGCATATCCGATTACACCGCCTACATGTACCTGGGTGACCTGATCGAACTCGGCGAAACCAGCACCGTATTCACCAACCCGAAGCGCAAGGAAACTGAGGACTACATCACGGGAAGGTTCGGCTGATTAACCTGCTCCCCATCAACGTAAAAGCCCGGAACAAGCCGGGCTTTTTAGTTCTGCACATCAACGTCGTGGTTCGCTCAAGCGGATTGATTGCTTTTGCGGTGGCGAACGAATTCAAGCAGTGCGGGCAGTAAAGAAATCACGATAATGCCGACGATGATCAGGGTGAGGTTGCTTTTCACCACTGGGATGTTGCCGAACAAATAGCCCGCCACGGTCAGGCTGGTTATCCACGCCACGCTGCCCAGCGCGCTGAACAGCACGAACAGCCGATAGCGCATCATGCCTATTCCCGCCACAAACGGCACGAAGGTGCGAATGATGGGCAGGAAGCGCGCGAGTATGACGGTCTTGCCGCCGTGTTTTTCGTAGAAAGCGTGGGTCTTGGCCAGGTGCTCTGGCCTGATGAGCCTGGAGTTGGCGTGGTTAAGCAGGCGCATTCCGACCAGCCGACCAACCCAGTAGTTAGTGTTGTCGCCGCTGAATGCCGCCAGCATCAGCAACGGTGCAAGCCACCCAAGTTGCAGTGCCCCCATTCCGCACAGCGCGCCCGCCACAAACAACAGCGAATCTCCGGGCAGGAAAGGCGCGATCACCAGGCCGGTTTCGCAGTATATGATCAGGAACAGAATGGCATACACCCACACGCCGTATTGCTGGGTAAGTGCCAGCAGGTGTGCATCCAGATGCAGAATGATGTCCATGAATGCGGTGAGCAAATCCACAGTATCGAAGCCTCAGAAGTCGTCATTCCCGCGCAGGCGGGAATCCAGCGGGTTTGTTAAAAATGCAGTTGAGTTTTGTCCTCCGCGTTGCGGAGGTTTTTTCATTGGACTGGATTCCCGCCTGCGCGGGATAACCAGCGACTTGCCCGCTTGCGGGCTTAGTCGAATGGCTAGTAGTTTTATCAATGACGGAATTTTAATTTTTAGAGACATCCTTACGGCAATACTTCTTCGGTTTCAGTCTTTTCCGGTTTGATGAAATCTTCGCGCGATACACCGAACAACATCAACAGCGGGCTGGCAACCAGTACCGAGGAGTAGATGCTGAACAGGATGCCGATGGTCAACGCCATGGCGAAGTAGTGCAGCGTTTCGCCGCCGAGGAACAGCATCGCGCCGACCATCATCTGTGTGCAGCCGTGCGTGATGATGGTGCGCGACATGGTACGGGTAATGGCATTGTCAATGATCACGGACACTTCGGCCTTGCGCATGGTGCGGAAGTTTTCACGGATTCGATCGAACACCACCACCGATTCGTTGACCGAATAGCCCAACACCGCCAGCACCGCCGCCAGCACGGAGAGCGAGAACTCCCACTGGAAAAAGGAGAAGAAACCGAGAATGATCACCACGTCATGCAAGTTGGCGATAATGGCGGACAGGCCGAATTTCCACTCGAAACGCAACCACAGATAACCGACGATACCCAACGACACCAGGAGCAGCGCCAACTCGCCGTTGTCGATCAAGTCTTTGCCGACTTGCGGGCCGACGAATTCCACGCGGCGCATTTCCACACTGGCATCCTGCTTGCGCAAGCCTGCCATGACCTGTTCGCTGAGCTTGGCTCCGGCGAAATTCTGCTTGAACGGCACTTGTATCAGCACGTCATAGCTGGAACCGAAATTCTGCACCAATGCATCCGGCAAACCCGTCTCGGCGAGTTGCGCGCGCACCTTGGCGAGATCGGCCGACTGCGCGTAATGCACCTCCATCACCGTGCCGCCGGTGAAATCCACCCCGAAATTCAGCCCCTTGGTGGCGAGAAAAAATATCGCAAACAAAAACGTCACCAGCGAAATCGCGGTGGTATAGCGTCCATAACTCATGAACGGAATGTCGTGCTTGATCCTGAAAAATTCCATGTTGTTTTCCTTAGCGAACCATTACATCAATCCGTTCGTGGTGAGCTTGTCGAACCATGAGCGGATTGAAAACTTAGCGTTAGATTCACCCTTCGACAAGCTCATAACCAGCGACTTGGCTATTGTCTTTTGATAGCCTAGTCGAATGGTTAGTTGTTTCATCAGGGCGAACGGTAGTTTGGTTATAGCGTTAACCAATTGCTACTTTTGTTAACCTGGCCTTGCGGCCGTAAAACAAATTCACGATCGCGCGCGAAATCATCACCGCGCTGAACATCGAAGTCATGATACCCAGACACAGCACCACCGCGAACCCTTTGACCGGACCCGAGCCGAACATGAACAACGCAATCCCGGCAATGAAAGTGGTCACGTTGGAGTCGAGGATGGTGCCGAATGCACGGTCATATCCGGCATGTATCGCGGCCTGAGGAGTGACGCCGTTGCGCAGCTCTTCGCGGATACGCTCGTTGATCAGCACGTTCGCATCGATCGCCATGCCCAGCGTCAGCGCGATACCCGCCATACCAGGCAAAGTAAGCGTGGCTTGCATCATGGACAGCAACGCCACCAGCAACAGCAAATTCGCTGTCAGTGCCAGCACTGAAATCGTGCCGAACATCAGATAGTAAGCCATCATGAATAGCGCAACCATGATGAAACCGATCTTGGTGGAATTAAAGCCGCGCGTGATATTTTCCGCGCCCAGGCTGGGTCCGACGGTACGCTCCTCGATGATCTCCATGGGTGCCGCCAGCGCGCCGGCGCGCAACAGCAGTGCGGTGTCCTGCGCCTCAACGGTGTTCATACTGCCGGTGATCTGCACACGTCCGCCACCGATCTCCTCGCGGATGACCGGTGCCGTCACGATTTCGCCTTTGCCCTTTTCAAACAGGATGATCGCCATGCGTTTGCCGACATTCTCGCGCGTCGCATCCTTGAATTGACGCGCCCCCACGCCGTCCAGATTGATATGCACCGCCGCTTCATTGGTGCGATTGTCGAAACCGGGCTGTGCGTCGTTGATGCGTTCGCCGGTGAGTATCACCTGCTTCTTCACCAACAGCATCCGGCCTTCGCGATCCTTGAACATCTCGGTGCCGAATGGCGCGGCCGCACCGGCACTGGCCTGATGAGTCTCATCCACCATGCGCACTTCCAGCGTGGCGGTACGTCCCAGAATATCCTTGGCGCGTGCCGTGTCCTGCACGCCGGGCAGTTGCACCACTACACGATCCGCGCCCTGCTGCTGGATCACCGGTTCGGCCACACCCAGCTCATTCACCCGGTTGCGCAGGGTGACCAGATTCTGCTGCACTGCGGAATCCTGGATGCGTTTCTCCGCTTCCGGCTTGAGGGTGACGAGCAGGTTGTACTCGCCGCGTTCATCCGCACTATTCAGCGCGAAGTCGGAGAAACGCTGTTTGATTTCAGCTTCGCCCTTGCTGCGTGCAGCCGCATCGCGGAACTTCACCGACAACACTTTGCCGTCGCGACTCACGCCTGAATAAGCGATATTCTGATCGCGCAGCGCGCTGCGTATATCGCCGGTGGCCGCTTCCAGTGCCTTGCTCAGCGCGGCATTCATGTCCACTTGCAACAGAAAATGCACCCCGCCGCGCAAGTCCAGGCCGAGATACATCGGCAGCGCATTAAGTTTGGTCAGCCACTGCGGCGAGCGTGGCAGCAGATTGAGCGCGACCACGTAATCCTCGCCCAGCTGGGCGACCAGCACATCCTTGGCCTTCAGTTGGCTGTCGGTATCGGCAAAGCGGGCTTTGACGCTGTTGCCCTCCAGCATGACCAGTTCCGGATTAACGCTAGCCGTCTTCAGGACACTTCCAACGCGCTCCAGCAATGCGGCATCCGCTTTCAAACTGGTGCGCAACGGCGACACCTGCACAGCAGGCGATTCACCGTAAAAATTCGGCAAGGTGTAAATCAACCCGGCCAGCAACGCGGCCAGAATCAGCAGATATTTCCATAACGGATATTGGTTCATGACAACCTCTTGATAACTGCGTTCGTGTCCGATCGGGACACGAACCCGCGAAATTTAATTTAGGGTATCTCTAAAAATTCAGAGTTCGCTCAAATGCAAGGCGTGGAAAAAATTTCGCAGCGCCGCATATGGTTAATATGTAAGCAAGAAATTTTTTCCACAACGCAGCATAACCAGCCACTTGGTTGCCGTTTTTTGGCAACTTAGTGGAATGGCTAGTTGCTCCATCAGTTGGGATGAAATCTGGATTTTTAGAGGTGCCCATTACTTGATAGCCTTGATCGTTCCCTTGGGCAACACGCTTTGAATCGCGCTCTTTTGCACCTTCACTTCGAGGTTCTCGGCGATTTCCACGCCGACGTATTGCTCGTAAACCTTGTTGACCGTGCCGACTTCGCCGCCAGCCGTCACAACTTCATCACCGCGTTGCAGTGCTGCAATCATGGCTTTCTGTTCTTTGCCGCGCTTGGACTGCGGGCGCAATATTAAAAAGTAAAACACCGCGACCAATGCGATCAGCGGCAG
>PLBS01000049.1 GCA_003134595.1 Gallionella sp.
CCGCCGTTGGCGGTGTTGTACTTGATGCCGAAATCCCCGTCCGGCCCGCCCGGATTATGGCTGGCGGACAGGATGATGCCGCCGTAAGTCGCATATTTTCGAATCACGCAGGAAGCAGCGGGGGTGGAAAGTATGCCGCCCTTACCGACCAGTACATGCCCGAAACCATAGGCGGCCGCCATCTTGAGAATGATCTGAATCGCTGCGCGATTGTAATAACGACCGTCACCGCCCAACACCAGCGTCGCACCCGGCGGGGCAGCGATGGTATCGAAGATGGACTGCACGAAATTTTCCAGATAGTGCGCCTGTTGAAAGGTCGGCACGCGCTTGCGCAGCCCGGAAGTGCCGGGCTTTTGATCGGTGAAAGGGACGGTTGCAACAGTATGGACTTGCATTTTCAATCCTCCTGATTATTGTGATTTTCTCATTTCATTTTACCACCTGCCCGGCAGATATAAGGCAAATGCAAAGTTGGCATTCCCCAAAGCGCCCAATTCCTGCAATAATCACGAACGCAAATGAATAATATTGAAAGAGAGCAAGTAAAATGACGAATCAGGATGATTTGAAGCGCGCAGTCGCCAGGGCTGCGATTGAGTATGTGCCGTTCGATTGTATCGTCGGCGTGGGCACCGGTTCCACCGCCAACTTTTTCATTGATGAACTAGCCAAGATCAAGCACAAGATACGCGCCGCGGTCGCCAGTTCGGAGGCTTCGGCGAAGCGTTTGGCGGGACATGGCATCGAGGTGTTGTCGCTCAACGATGCGGGCAGCCTGCAGGTGTATGTGGACGGAGCGGACGAGATCACGCGCCATCTGCACATGATCAAGGGCGGGGGGGGCGCGCTGACCCGTGAAAAAATCGTGGCGGCTGCCAGCAAAAAATTCATCTGCGTGTGCGATGCCAGCAAACTGGTGGATATACTGGGCAATTTTCCGTTGCCCATTGAAGTGATTCCGATGGCGCGCAGTTCGGTGGCGCGCCAACTGGTCGCGTTGGGCGGACAGCCCAAGTTGCGCGAAGGTTTTACCACCGATAATGGCAACATCATTCTCGATGTGCATGGACTGACCATCATGAATCCGGTGGAGCTGGAATCCACGCTGGATCACATCGCAGGTGTAGTTACCAACGGCTTGTTCGCGCGCCGTGCCGCCGATGTGCTGCTGCTCGGCACAGCGGAAGGCGTGAAGACGATGACAGCGTAAAAGTTCTTAATCCCCTTCCCAAACGGGGAAGGGACGATTGCCTCCTCTACCGCTTGCGGGATAACCAGCGACTTGGTTATCGTTTTTTGATAGCCTAGTCGAATGGCTAGTGGTTTCATCAGAGGATTGAGGTGAGGGGTGGTGTGGCTGTCATTTTCCCTTCACATTTGTCGCCTATGCTACGCAGTTGCTTAACACAAGGAATACATCATGGCCAATAGTGAACATATCTCCCGGCAGTTCGATGCCGATCTCGAAGCCATCCGCGCTTACGTATTGCAGATGGGCGGATTGGTTGAAAGCCAGATCAAGAGTGCCGTCGAGTCGCTCGTCAGCGGCGATGTGGCGCTGATGACCCGTGTGATCAATGACGACCATCGCGTCAACGCCATGGAGGTGAAGATAGACGAAGCGTGCAGCCAGGTGATTGCGCGTCGCCAGCCGGCGGCGGGTGATTTACGTTTGGTGATGGCGGTAATCAAGACCATTACCGATCTGGAGCGCATCGGCGATGAAGCCGAGAAGATCGCCCGCATGGCCAAGCTGCTGTCGCAAAAACAGGGGCTTGCCATCCCGCGCTATCATGAAATAAAACATGCTTCGGATATCGCCCTGGACATGCTGCGCAAATCGCTGGATGCTTTTGCGCGCCTTGATGTGGTGATGGCCGCACAAGTGGTGCGGCAGGACGACCAGGTGGATGAAGAATTCCGCGCCATCATGCGTTATCTCATCACCTTCATGATGGAAGACCCGCGCACCATTTCCACTTCGCTGGAAATCCTGTTCGTGGCAAAGGCGATCGAGCGCATCGGCGACCACGCCAAAAACATGTCCGAGTATGTCATCTACATGGTCAAGGGACGCGACGTGCGCCACATCACCGTGGACGAAGTTGAGCGCGAAGTTCAGCTGTAGTGCGGCAACAGCCCATCCTCGCCGCCGTAGATCTGGGGTCGAACAGTTTTCGGCTACAAGTCGCGCGTGTGGAGGGAGATCAGTTGTATATGCTGGACGGGTTGCGTGAACCGGTGCGGCTTGCCGCCGGACTCACCGCCGACAAATACCTTGATGCCGAAGCACAGCAACGCGCCCTGGCCGCATTGGGACGATTTGCAGAACGCTTGCGCGACTTGCCGCGCGAAGCCGTGCGCGCGGTCGGCACCAACTCGCTGCGCGTGGCCAAGAATGCCGCCGACTTCATTCCGCAAGCCGAGCACACCCTGGGTTTCCCGATAGAAGTCATCGCCGGACATGAGGAAGCGCGCCTGATCTATCTCGGCGTGGCGCATGGCTTGCCGCAATCAAAAGACAACCGGCTGGTGATGGACATCGGCGGCGGCTCCACCGAATTTATCATCGGCAACGGACTCACCCCGCTTAAACTGGAAAGCCTGTACATGGGCTGTGTCAGCTTCAGCTGCCGTTTTTTCCCGGACGGAAAAATCACCAAACAAAATCTCAAACAGGCCGAACTCGCCGCGCGCAACGAATTGCAAACCATCGTCGCCGACTACAAAGGACAGTGGCAGCAGGCTCTCGGCTCGTCCGGCACGGCAAGAGCCATCGCCGAGATATTGGAGCTGAACAGCTACAGCAAGGGCGGTATCACGCGCGAAGGACTCGACAAATTGCGCGCCCATTTGCTCAATGCGGGCGACGTGCAAAAGCTCAATCTGCAGGGCTTGCGCCCGGATCGCATACCCTCGCTGGCGGGCGGCTTTGCCATCCTGTACGCGGCCTTTTGTGAACTGGATATCACTTACATGGATGCCGCTTTGGGGGCGTTGCGTGAAGGCGTGTTGTACGACTTGTTGGGACGCTTTCACGACAACGACATGCGCAACGTGACCGTGCAGCAATTCATGCAACGTTATCACGTCGACACCAGGCAGGCCGGGCGTGTGGCAAAACTGGCGCAGATATTTGCGCAGCAATTTTTCGACGGCGAAATCGACGAAGCCGCGCTGCATATACTCAACTGGGCCGCCAGCCTTCACGAGATCGGCATCAGCGTCGCACACAGCGGCTATCACAAACACACCGCCTATATCCTCGCCAACGCCGACATGCCGGGCTTCTCAAAAAAGGAGCAGGCGCGCCTGAGTTTGCTGACGCTGGCACAGCGCGGCAGCCTGAACAAGCTGCAGGGGCAACTGAAAAATGCCAAAGATTACGTATTGGCGATGAGCCTGCGCCTGGCTGTGCTGTTCTATCGCAACCGCAGCGACAGCAGCCTGCCCGCCCTGCACGGACGATTCAGCGGCACAAAATTTCACCTCTCGATAGACCCGGACTGGCTGGCACAAAATCCCCTGACCGAAACCGCGTTACAGGATGAAGTAAAACAGTGGAAGACGTTAGGGGTCAGTTTGCAGGTTGTGGAGGGGTGATTTAGCGAAAGTCTCCCCCTTCCCCACCCTTCCCCCGGAGGGAGAAGGGCTTGCCTTCCCTCTCCCCGTGGGGGAGGGATTGAGGGAGGGGGTTTGTGGCAACATTGTCATGTATTTTGGAAAGCTCAATAATGCTGTTATTAATGCGAATTGGAATTATCAGTTCGGTCACCCAATCAACTATTCAACGCTCTCCAGCACTTCGCTCAACATGCGCGCCACACCGATTTTCCACGATGGCAGGTTCAAATCGAAAGTGTGTTGCAGCTTCGCGGTATCCAGACGCGAATTGTGCGGGCGTTTGGCGGGTGTGGGGAAAGCGCTGGTGGGTACGGGCTTGATGGCTTCCGATGCGACCTTGAGTGGGACGCCTGCACGCCGGGCAAAATCGAGGACGAAGCTGGCGTAGCCGTGCCACGAAATTTCACCTCCGGCAACCAGATGATACAGGCCGGACAGTTCCGGTCGCTGCCGGGCAGTGCGGATCGCGTGAGCGGTGATGTCGGCCAGCAGATCCGCTCCGGTGGGTGCGCCGATCTGGTCGTTGATGACGCTGAGGCTGTCGCGCTCGCGAGCCAGTCGCAGCATGGTCTTGGCAAAATTGCCCCCGCGCGCGCCATACACCCAACTGGTACGAAAAATCAGGTGCCGGCAACCGGATTGCAGGATCAGCTGCTCGCCTTCCAGCTTGGTAGCACCGTACACATTCAGCGGAGCGACGGGGTCGGTTTCCAGCCAGGGTTTGTCACCGCTTCCGTCGAACACATAGTCCGTGGAGTAATGGACCAGCCAGGCATTGGCACGCTCGGCTTCCTGTGCCAACACACCGGGTGCAAGTGCGTTGATGGTGCGGACCAGCTCCTGCTCGCTCTCTGCCTTGTCCACCGCTGTGTGCGCGGCGGCATTGACGATCACATCCGGTGCAACGGCTCGAACCGTCCGTGCGAGACCACCCAGATCGGTGAAATCGGCACACAGCTCCTTGCTGTCGTGATCCAGCGCGATCAACTCTCCCAACGGCGCAAGACTGCGCTGCAATTCCCAGCCAACCTGGCCGTTCTTGCCGAACAGCAGGATCTTCATCCAGCCAACCCCACGTAGTTCTTTTCCATCCACTGCCGGTAGGAACCTGACTGCACGTTGCGCACCCAATCCTGATTATCCAGATACCACTGCACGGTCTTGCGTATGCCGGACTCAAAAGTCTCAAAGGGCTTCCAGCCCAGTTCGCGTTCGATCTTGTGCGCATCGATGGCATAACGGCGATCGTGGCCGGGACGGTCGGTGACGAAAGTGATTTGTTCGCGGTAAGACTTACCGTCGGCTCGTGAACGGAGTTCGTCGAGCAGCGCGCAAACCGTGTGCACGATGTCGAGGTTAGCTTTTTCATTCCAGCCGCCAATGTTGTAGACCTCGCCCAATTTGCCTTTTGCCAATACACAGCGAATCGCACTGCAGTGATCCTTGACGTACAGCCAGTCGCGGATTTGCTGGCCGTCGCCATACACCGGCAGCGGTTTGCCCGCCAGCGCATTGACGATCATCAGCGGAATGAGCTTCTCCGGAAAGTGGTACGGTCCGTAGTTGTTGGAACAGTTGGTGGTCAGCACCGGCAAGCCGTAGGTGTGGTGATAAGCGCGCACCAGATGGTCGCTGGCGGCCTTGCTGGCGGAATAAGGGCTGTTCGGTTCGTAGCGGTTGGTCTCCTTGAATGCGGGATCTTGCGCACTCAGCGAGCCATACACCTCGTCGGTGGAAACATGCAAAAAACGGAAGCTTTCTTTGGTGGCACCCTCTCCCCCGACCCCTCCCCCGCCTGCGGGGGAGGGGAGGTTTTGCCAGTAGGCGCGCACCGCTTCCAGCAAATGAAAAGTTCCGACGATGTTGGTTTGGATGAAATCTTCGGGGCCGTGGATGGAGCGATCCACATGGCTTTCCGCCGCAAAATTGACCACGGCGCGCGGGCGATGTTCGGCAAGCAACTTGCCCACCACAGACGCGTCGCCGATATCGCCGCGCACAAAGATGTGGCGCGGATCATCCTTGAGCGTAGCGAGGTTTTCCAGATTGCCCGCGTAGGTCAACTTGTCCAGATTGATCACGCTCTCATCGCTTTGCGCCAACCAGTCGAGGACGAAATTCGAACCAATAAAACCCGCACCGCCAGTCACTAATATCATGCTATTCCAATTCCCGATTAAACGTGCATTTTCGTAGGGCGGGCTATGCCCGCCGGATCAGGTTGTCGGGCATAGCCCGACCTACAATTGTTTTACTTTTGAAATGGAAATGGAATTATTTACCGCCTCGGGCGAGGCGCGTTATATTCCAAATGAGACGCGATTATATTCGATGCGTTTAGGCAACCTCTAAAAATTCGCCATGGTGGATTATTGACGTTTCAGTTATTGGCGACAGTCTCTCCCCCTTCCCCACCCTTCCCCCAGAGGGAGAAGGGCTTGCCTTCCCTCTCCCCGTGGGGGAGGGATTGAGGGAGGGGGTTTGTGGCAACATTGTCATGTATTTTGGAAAGCTCAATATGCAAGGATACTGCCGCATTTTCTCAGGCGTGGAATCACATGCGCAATCAGCGCAGATGCCGGCTGCGATACCATTCAGCTGTTTCACGCAAACCCTGCTCCAGCGTATACGGCGGAGACCAGTCCAATTCTCTGCGCAGCTTTTCATCACTGACACGCAACGAACCAAACAATCTGTCTATCTGTTCCGCACGCCCCAGCAAGGTTGCCACAGCGCGCAACAGCCCCGGCGGAAAATAAAATGCCCGGCTGTTGCGACCCAATGCCCGGGCGATCTTTTCCACCAGCATCGCCGTCGAAACATCATCGCCATCACTGACCAAATAAGTCTGCCCGGCGGCAGCGGGATGCGTCGCACAGGCAATCAAAGCATCCGCCAGGTTGCCCACATACACCAGACTGCGCGCATTGTTCGCGCCCGCCAGCGGCAATGGAATCCCCCGGTCTATCGCAGCCAACAGGCTGATGAGATTCCCTTTCACACCGGGGCCATAAACCAGCGGCGGGCGCACGATCACGACCTCAAGCCCGGTTTCCTGTGCGATGCGCTGCAAGTCTTGTTCGGCCCGCCACTTCGAGATGGCGTAAGGATCTTGCGGATTGGGTTCGTCTGACTCGGAAAATACGCTCTTCCCCTCTCCCTCGAAGGGAGAGGGGCTAGGGGAGAGGGTGGGTATCGGCAAAGTACGCTCGCCATTCACCTTGACCGAACTCACATAGACGAGCCGCTTTACCCCGGCGCGTGCAGCCTGCTGCGCCAGGTTCGACGTGCCGTATAAATTGACCTTGAGAAATTCCGCCAGCGGATCGACGGCAGTATCCTTCATCACATGCACCCGCGCGGCGAGATGGATGACGGTATCCACACCCTGCAACGCATCGGTCCAATCCGTCCCGCCATCTATCGCGCCCACCGTCACCGATTCCATCCCTGCTGGCAATTGACCAGGCGAGCGCACGGCTGCCCTGACCTGATATCCCTGACGAAGCATTTCCTTGCACAGAGCCTGACCGACAAAACCACTGGCTCCGGTGACGAGCACTTTTCTATTTCCCGGCACGGAGGTGTCGTTCAATTTAGCCTGCTCCTAAATGAATGTAATTTCAATTCTGATAAGACTACTAGCCATCTGACTAACCCAGCAAAATACGCTGAGTAAGTCATTGGTTATAGATGAAACGTACATTTTTGTAGGGCGGGCTATGCCCGCCGGATCTGGTTGTCGGGCATAGCCCGACCTACGATTATTTTACTTTTGAAATGGAAATGGAATAATTTCGCTCAAGGGAACATCAAGGTCATGCCATGGCCTTTTCATACAGCTCAACCAGCTCTCGCGTTATCTTCTCGCTGGCAAATAACTCCAATGCACGCACCCTCGCAGCCTCGCCCATTTTCTGACGCAACGTCCGGTCTTCAATTAGCGTCAACAGGTTTTTAGTAAGCGCGGCGACATCTCCCGCAGGAAACAGCAATCCCGTCTTGCCGTCCTCCACCGCATCGGTAATGCCATAAATGCGCGAGGCAACCGTCGGCACCCCGCTTGCTGCCGCCTCAATAATGACCTGACCGAATCCTTCGCGATAACTGGGCAGGCAAAAAATATCCGCAGCGGCCATATAACGTTCAGGACTGGGTGTGAAACTCACTCTGCGCAATCGCTCGCGATGCACTCCACAAATGTCTTGCACGCGCGCAAAAGGAACATCCTCTTCAGCACCCACCAGCACCAGCACAACATCGGATCGATGTGATGCGATGTCGGCAAACGCAGCCGCCAGATCGAGAATCCCTTTATCGCGATTCAATCTGCCCAGAAACAGGATCACGGTTTGTTCCGGGCTGATGCCCAACTCTGCCCGCACCGCGCCGCTCACTTTTGCATCGGGATGAAACTGATGTGCGCTGACACCGCAGATCGAACCGTGTCCTATAACGATACCTTTACCCGGTTTCAAAACACCTTCAGACACCAGAAAATCACGCTGCGACGGACTATCCACCAGGATGTGTGTGGCAAACAACACGATCAACTTGTCGAACGTTTTGAGTGCGCCGCGTTTCCATCCCTGCTTGTTCGCCCATACCTGCCCGGTGAAGGTATGCATCCGATTGGGAACGCCCGCCAGCCAGCCAGCCAGCATCGCCAACAACCCTGTTTTTGGCATAATGGAATGGATCAGATCGAACTTTTCGCGACGAAACAAAATCGTCAATTGAATCAAAACCAGCAAGTCGCGCCAAGGTGACACCTTGCGCCGGATCGCCAGCGGGATGAATTGCGCATCCAGATCGCTCAGCAGTTCCGCGCCATCGGGATTGGTAACTATCTTGACCGTCCATTTATCTGCGGCAGCGTGTATATGTCCTTTCAGGAAGGAATGTACTACGTCGGGAATTGTTGCGACAAAGCAGAGTTTTTTCATGACGAATAGGTTTGCATGCGCCAGTTTGCTACGTTGCGCCTTTAGAACATTCGATCCACTTCATTACCATACCTTCAATTCCCTGTTCCATAGTGATCGAATGGGAATAGGATAATTCACGAAAAATTCGTTCCGATGAGTAGATGACACGGCTGGTTAGCGCATCCACTCTGGACTGAGTTAGCGGAATAGTTGAAAAATGTTCTGCAATTGTTATTCCCGATCTAACCAAAAATTCGGGTAAACGCAGCGTTGGTGACGGTTTATTTAGCTTGGCTGCAATAATGCCCACCAGTTTCTCCAGCGAACAGTTATCCGAAATAATATAAATCGCGCCATTTTCCGGTAATTTTTTGGTACCGCAACCGATCAGGGCATTCAATACATTATCCGCGTGGATATAATTCATAATCGCTCCAGCACGGCCAATAAAAAAAAACCTCCCACGATTTATCATTGAGATCATCTGGAAAAGAGATTGGTTGGACATGTCCGGACCATAGACATTTGAAGGGCGAAGCAAGCAACAAGATAGCTGCTGAGTCCTGGCAAACGCCAATACTTGTTTATCCGCCTCAGCTTTGGATTTTTCATACGGATTATGCGGATTAATTGGCGTGGTCTCATCTACTATGCCACGCGATATTGGTCCATATACTCCGGTGCTGCTCAAATGGACAAAACGCCCAATCCGGCCGTTTGCAGCAACCAGCAATTTTTTGGTGCCTTCAACATTCACCGGCCACATCTGTTCCAGGTCGTGGAGTTCGGCAGCACAGTGGTAAACGATGTCACTGGCATCTACAAATGGGATCAGATCATCGCTATCGCAGGCGGCCAGGTCATTCTGAAAGATTTTGCTTCCGTTCGATGATTGAATATCCTGCCGTGACAATACATGGACGGTCGCGCCTTGATCAGCATAATAGCGGACCAACCTTCTACCGATAAATCCTGTGGCTCCAGTTATTGAAACTTGCACATCAACTCCAATTCAAGCCTGCTGAGTAGAATCTGTTTTGCCGGGAATATAAATTTACCAGCTTGGCACAACATAATTATGACGGCATACAACACACACAGCACATGAATTATCGAGCCTTACAAAATTCATGACGATTAAGCGATTTGCCGTAGGGCGGGCTTAACCAGCGGCTTATGTCACCGTTTTTTGGTGACTTAGCCGAATGGCTATGCAAAGCTTGCCCGCCGCGTCGGGCGTAGCCCGACCTACTTGGCGCGAGACCCTGTCTTTATTTATGTAATCCTCAATAAATGCTAGGGCGCGTTATTTTCCATTCTGCCATCCTTTAAAATACCCTTGTGCCGAAAATGCCGCGCATAGCCAAGCAACTTTGAAGGGATCAAAACAAGCACCGCAATTTTAAAGGTCAGCCCCCACATGCCACATTTTTTAGCCAGCTTCAAGATACTTAGCAGCCCCTCCCATTCTCCGCTCTCGCGCTTGCTTGCGGACGTATAAAAGGCAATCTGGGCAAAAAGGAGCCTTGCGCCCAACCTGAACTGTTCGTTCGTTCCTTCCTGGCGAATCAAATCTGCAAGAAAGTCCAGAGATGCCGGTACACTTTTGTCGGGTAAACTTGCTGCGCGATTGATCGCGTCCCGGTTATAAATTGCCGTAATGCGCGAGGAGTGTGCAACACCAAAACGATGCGCGAGTTTTATCCACGCAATCACGTCTTCCCCATGACGGACATTGATCGGGAAACCGCCTATAGAAATCAATGCCTCGCGTCGTACACATGCCGTTGATGAAGTGACCAGAGAAAGACCATCAGCGTAGGCAGCGCAGAAATCTTTAACAATCCCGGAGAATTCACTTCCAAAGGGCGAGCGCGGAACATAAAACACTCCCTGCATGCGTATCAAGTGCATAGTACTGTACAGACCGGCACCCGGATAATCATTGATGAGTCTTACAAGCTCTTCAATGTGATTTGGTTTCCACAAATCGTCAGCATCCAGAAATGCAACATAATCGCCGCGTGCCTGATTAACACCAGCGTTTCTCGCCACGCTGACACCTTGATTGGCTTGCCTGATGAGGATCAGGCCGGGATGGTCAATCCTCGCCACGATGTCTCCGCTGCCATCGGTCGAGCCGTCGTCAACAACCAGGATTTCATAAGGCCGGACTGATTGAGAAAATACACTTTCCAGCGTTTCCTGGATATGTGGCGCTTTGTTGTAAAGCGGAATGATGACAGAAACGCTGGGTGTCACTTTAGAATTTTCTGAAATTTTTAATCGTTCTGGCCAGAAAAAAAGCCGTTTGTACCAGCTTGTTTTCCCCCGTAGCCAATTGCACCCGGAAGTTCTCAGTGAGTACCCCCAGCACATCTTTCCCGCTGCTACCGTGTACGCCGAATTCCCCGGCAACAAAATCGGACGATTCGATTTTGGCACCGGCATCCCCCACCTTCTTTAGAAAAAATTGATCTGCCACTATTGGATAGGATCGGCTGTAGAAACCAAACTGCTCATGCAGAGATTTTTTAATCAGGGTTCCCACCGCATGGCTATTCACATAGGCAAATGCCCCATATAGCCAAGGCCATGGGCGCCTCACTGGACATAATCGTCCAGCGGCCATAATTTTTGCACTGACCATATCAGGTTGCTTTTCACTGGCGATCTGACGAAACGATGCTACTGATTCCGGATAAAGTATGTCATCTGCCCCGGACACAATGTAATACTCGCCTGACGAAATTTTAATCGCGCGGTTCAGCGCATCATAAATGCCAAAATCCGCTTGTGAGGAAATCACGATATTGATGTCAGTGACGGAGCGCAACAATTCCAGCGTGCCATCATCGGATGCGCCATCAGCCACCACCCACTCGAAATCCTTATCGGTTTGCCCGCGCAGGCTTTCAATCAGCCTGGGCAAATGATTCGCGGCGTTATAGGTCGCGGTGACGACGCTGATTGTTGCCCGTTTTTCATTTTCGTTTTTACTCAAAGGAATATCCCGCTAGGCATAAAAATGGCGACGATGATGTAATTCCATTTCCCGATCAATAGAGCAGTAATGTAGGGTGGGTTCTACCCGCCATATATAGCTGTCGGGCATAGCCCGACCTACTTATCATGTTCTTATTCCATTTCTCCTTCAAACGGAAAATAACCCGTAGGTCGGGCTCCGCCCGACATCTATATCCGGCGGGCAGAGCCCGCCCTACAAAAGTCACGTTTGATATAGAAATGGAATTATTCATGGTTTAGGTGTTTCGATAAAAAAGGAGCTTTGGACTTCATCCGCTTTCGTAGACACATGATAACGTCGCAACTGAAAAGGAGTGAAGTCCATACACACGTCAAGCTGCAACCAATTCTGTGGCCATATCCTCAAGGGAAATCGCCTCAATACCGGCCGCAAGGCGGTAGCGTTCCGCTCCGGGATAGACCACAAACTTCCGGGTAGGCGCAAGGTCTGCGCAGGCGGCATGAAAACCCCGCTCCAGCTTGGGACTCAGGCTGCGTTTGATCTCGACGGCCCATAGACTCCCATCCGGCCATGCCAGCAGCAAATCAATCTCGGCTCCGCCGCTGGTACGGTAAAAATAGCCCTGCGCTTTGGTTGCGGCACAGACAAGCAGGTTTTCGATTACGAAGCACTCCCAACTCTGCCCGACAACGGGATGAGCGAGCAGGGCTTCCTTGTCAGATATATTAAGCAATGCATGAACAAGGCCACTGTCACGCACATAGACCTTGGGCGATTTAACGAGCCGTTTGCCCAGATTAGCATGCCAGGGAGGCAGACGACGCACGAGCAACAAATCAACGAGTAAATCGAGATAGCTGCCGGCAGTTTTAACATCCACGTCGAGGTTGCGGGCGAACTGCGCTGTGTTGAGCAACCCTCCCTGATGGCGTGCCAGCATGCCCCAGAAGCGGCGCAGGATTTCAGTTGCAATGCGCGGGCCAAACTGTGGAATATCCCGCTCCAGGTAGGTGCGAATAAAATCCTGCCGCCAGCGCAGGCTCCGTGTTGCATCGGAAGCAAGCAGGCTTTCCGGGAAACCCCCGCGCACCCATAGATCGTCAGCCGGCAGTTCTCGTGTTTCCAACACGTTAAAAGGCGCGAGTTCCAAATAGGCAATACGGCCAGCCAACGTTTCACCGGATTGTTTGAGCAAATCGAGTGAGGCGGATCCCAGCAGCAGATATTGCCCGGATTTTCGTCCGGCTCTGCGTCCCCGGTCGATGAGACCACGCAGAACAGGGAAAAGGCCTGGGGCACGGTGAACCTCATCAAGGATGACCAGCCTGTCCTGATGGTCCGAAAGATAAAGCTCGGGTTGAGCGAGTTTAGCGCGATCCTGTTCGGATTCGAGGTCAAGATAGAGAGCGTTGTGGCTCCGGCCGATTTCCAGTGCCAGCGTAGTCTTGCCCACCTGGCGCGGCCCGAGCAGTGCCACCGCAGGGGAATGAGCGACTGCATCCGACAGCTGAGGATAAATAATCCGGCTAATCATGTTTGCAATTATGGAAAACAATTCCATTAATTGCAAGGATATTCATGCAGCCAAGGCAATGGATCAAATCATGGCTAACTGTTACACATCACTCCCATCCTTTGCCTTTCACCCACGTCAACATGGCATCGCCTGCCACCATCTTTTTGAAGCGAAGGGGAGCATAGCTCAACGGAAACCGTAGCAGCATTTTTATCCGTAAAGCGAAGGTGATGCGATCAAGAAACGTATCAGCCTCCTTCCAATATGCATCCTTGTCTTCGCTGAGTTGGCCTTCCTGAAAGCAGAAACTTCCCAAGCCTGCACACACCAGCGTGAGCAAATGATTCGCGGCATTATAGGTCGCAGTTATGACGCTGATTGTTGCCCGCTTTTCATTTTCGTTTTTACTCAAAGGAATATCCCGCCAAGCATAAAAATGGCGACAATGATGGAAATTATGGGAGCGGCTCACGGCTCATCATGAATGATATTCTAAAGCGTTCAGCACGATTTTTTGATATTTTTGAGCAAACTCAAGCCGGCGTTCATCTGTTGCGCGACGCGCGCTTTCAATCATCTGCATCTCATCCGAAGCTGGCTCATTCCAAACAGCCCAAAGCATAGCTGCAAGCGCATGGGCATCGTCAGGCGGGAAATAACTCCCCAGCGCCGGGTTTTGCTCACGATGCACCGGTATGTCAGACAATAAAACACGCTTCCCCAATGATTTTGCTTCTTCTACCGAGGTACTCCAGCCCTCAAAGAGTGAAGGGTTGATTATTGCCGAGGCATCGCGCATTAACCCGGCAAGATCAGATGCCGGAACAAGCCCGAGGTGATAAAAGTTATCCAACACATCAAGTTCTTTAGCGCGTTCCATCAGCGATTTGAAATATTCCGGGTGTCGGTAATCTGCCGTACTGCCCGTGGCAAGCACCAACACCCTTTTACCTTCACGGCCAAGCAGCCCCAATGCCTCAATGACCACGCGGTGATTTTTATGCTTCCAGAATTGATTGGGCAGCAGAAAATAATTTCCAGAAAATTTATATCGCTGTTCCAACTCTCCGCCACTGGGCAAAGTTGTTTTTTCTTTGGTAGCGGCCACAACAAACTGCAAAACTTCAGATTTCGATTTGCAACCCGGATCAAATCGATTCAGGTCTGACTGCGCGTCAAAACTGCTCACGACGATGGTTGAGCAATAACGGCACATATCGCTAAAACTTTTATTCCTCGACGCTATTCCGCTCATGCCGAAAAACTCCGGCAGATGGACATGCTGAAAATCGGGAATCCATCCGATAGCAGGAATCGCCGCGCCTTTGCCAAGCCAGCCGGAATGCGACAGTACCTCGACACCATGCTTTTTGAGCAATCGTTCCAATAACAAGTCATGTGAAAAACCCCGCAACCAGAGCTTGCGTATCAACCAAGGTAAAGAGCCGCGATCAAACAGGCGGCTGCGCACAATTTTTACTGCCGGAAAACTGTCAAAGTGCTTTTCTGGTGATCGAAGACCGGTAAAAATCACCGCCTCGATTTTTCGCTCTGGCAATGCATAAAGTGCGGTAAGCAGGTTGCGGAAATAATTGATCCCGCCTAACCAGCCGTCATCAAAGGAAAATACAAATCCAACCCGTATCACAGCGCGCTACTCTTAAACCATTCGGCATACTCGCTCAAACCTTCATGACGTTCCATTTTTGGTTGCCACCCCCATTGCCTGGCAACAGAAATGTCTGCCACATAACCAGCGGGGTCCCCGCTGCGCGCTGTGCCGGAGAAATTTGGCGCATCCGCGCGTTCAAAGCAAGCGAATAATTCCGTCAATACTTCCCGCACCGTGACGCCCACACCCGAACCACCATTCACCATCGGGCAGTCTGCCGATGCATGACCTGCTGCAGTGATCAGCAAACTGGCGGCATCTTCAACGTGCAGCCAGTCTCGTATTTCTTCACCCGTCCCAAAAAAACCATTCTGCCCGTTCATGATTTTTTGCGACGCATCCCACAACAATTGTTTGCGTAGTCCCACGCCATATACCGAGAACAAGCGAACCACAGCGACAGAGATGTCGAAATGCCTGGCATAACTTTCGCACAAGTCTTCGGCAAGGCATTTATGCACACCATAAGGCGAGGCCGGAGAGAGTGGATCAGTTTCTGCAATGGGCAGCTTTTGCACCACCCCATATACGCCGGCACTGGATGGATAAGCGACGCGCGCCTGCGGTGCGTACAACCGCGCGAATTCCAGAACGGCAAGCGTCGTTGCAACCGTGCGCTGAAAATCCTGGTAGGGATGCGTCATCGAAAATCCGACCGAGCCGCTCCCGGCACAATGCACGATAACGTCCGGCTCACCTGCGTAGGTAATCAATGTCTCCAGCGTGATGTCCGCGCTGTGCCATTCGGCGATGCCCCACCTCTGCCACTCTTCGCGTGCCCACGTACCATGCCCCAAGCCGATCACGCGCCAGCCGTCACTTGCCATTTGGCGCGCGACGTAGCGGCCGACAAAGCCGTATGCGCCGGTCACTAAGGCTGTCTTAATCATTTTTGCGTGCCACAAAAGAATAAAGCCGTCCCGGTGCATTACTTCTTGCGCCGAGCATGGTAATCAGGAAATTCGGGATCAGGATTGCAGGACAATGAAGCCTGCCCGCAAAACTTTGTTTCAAGCTACTTACGGTTTCAGGATACAAATTGATATTGGATTGATAAGGGTTCAGCACTTTTGTCAAAACAAGACCGCTGCTGCGGATAGCCTCCAAATACTCATCCAGCAAATAAGCTTGTTCGCCCCCATACAAATGGTGCAACGGATGCGCTGCCAGAAATTCAGGCAGGTCTTCCTTTTTGGAAATCACATGCTCGCGCGTTGCGATGAATATGCCGCCCGGCTTGAGCACCCGCGCCGCTTCGCAACAAAGCTGCTTGAGGTCGCGCGCATGATGCAATACCTGCCGCCCATGCACGAGATCAAAAGTCGCATCGGGGTAGGGAAGCGACTCGCCCCAATTTTGCTCAACCTGAATATCCAGTTTTGCATCCTGAGCGAGTGCGCGAATAGCACCTGCACCAACCACATTGCTCGGGTCAGGCTCTAAGGCGCTCACCCGCCAACCATCGCGTGCGAGGGCGTATGAAGAAATTCCGCGCCCTGCACCTAAATCCAGTGCCGTCCCATGCTTGCCGGCAATCAGCGCACGAATGGCTTGCCACTCCGTGCTGGCGTAATAACGTTCCGCTGCCGCACGCAGAGGGTCGTCGTAAAAGCAGGCACGAACCAGTTCCTGCTGATCCGGCTGACCGCGCAACCAGACCACGGCCTCTTCCCAGGAAGATAATTTACCGCTCATCTATTGGTATCTCGCGAATGATCCGTGCCGGATTACCAGCAACAATGGTGTAAGGGGGCACATCCCTGGTGACCACACTGCCGGCACCGACGATTGCTCCCACGCCTATCGTGATGCCTTTCAGAATGATCACGTTAAAGCCTATCCATACCCGGTCGTTAATTTTGACGGGTTTCATTTTCACCCCGGACCAATCTTTCTTGCCTTGTCCCCACGCAACAACATCATTTTTTCGAGATACCCAATCCGTTGCATGAGAGTTGTGATCGACTATGGTACATCCCCATGAAATCAGTACATCGTTTCCAATTTCTATTTTTTCCGCACACACAATCGAAGACCCACCGATGAACGTTCTATCTCCTATCGATACTGATGCACCTTCCCGATCATATGAAATCGGCCCATCAACAATAGATGAATTGCCGACTATTAAACTCACTCCTTTTTTTCCAACAACTCGGCGAAAGTTAACAGAGCTGTTCGATCCGACTTGGCAAGTAGCGAGCTTCTGGAACTTGCTTCGCTTATATGCATTAAGCATTTTCCTTAGGATCATCATGTCGACACTCCCATATTTCTTATTAAGCGAGACCCCAACGATCTCATCTTTGCAATAAGCCTATCCCAAACAGACAAATGGTTGCGGTTTCTTAACATGCGGCATACCACTTCCCAGGAATCACCAACCTTCATTTCGATTGGGAATCGTTCAGGAACGAATGCTTCATTCACCCCAGAACGGGAGAGTGGACCAACTGCTGATCCGTGTGTACCACTACCATCAAAGCCGGCATTCACAATTAAAGAATGCCTGGGGTAGATAGTCAAAGAGTCATTTAGGAAAGCGGATAGCTGCCACCGCACTGCCCACGAATCAACCCGGCCCGCCAATTGCGCTTCCAGCATGGAAAAATAATCATACGCTTCGTCAAGATTGAAGCGTTTGCGCAGTGCCAAATCCGCTTTGACCTGGGCATAACCCTTTGCATCGGGATCAAACAATTGCCAAGCACGCTTCCAGGTAGCCCATCCCCATGAAGTGGTGAGCGGCAAGAATAATGCGTCCTCTTTAATTTTCAGCTTTACCGGAAACATGTAACCCGACACTTGGATCACTTGCTGCTCGTTATCATATTTGTCCAGCGCGCGATTCATGAAATCCAGAAAATGCGGCGTGACGACTAAATCATCCTCCAGCACGATGATGCGCCCGCGCTCATTCACCACCGATGTCACCCCATCAATAATGGAATTGGCCAATCCCCAATTCCTGTCCCGCTCGACAATCCTGACCGATTTGAAACCGGTGATCGTCCTGATGTATTCCCGCACCTCGCGCACCGCTTTTACGGCCTCCGGTTTCTTCGGCGCATCGGAAAAAATGATCAGGTCGCTATCCTTTGCCAATATATTTTTTTGTAAAGCCTCTACTGTCCGGCGCGTATGGGTGGGACGGTTATATACAAACAGGGTAATAGGTGCGAGGGTCATTTATGGTTTGCTGGCATCGATGATCAGCGAAGTATATGCAGTGGGGTTGGTATTATTACGCGGATCAAAGCGCGTGGATCGCATAATAAATCCCTCCTCGACATCCCAATTCTCATGGTGGAATTTACCCTCCTCGTCGAACCATTCCAGCAGCCTGACTTTGTACCCTGCATTTTCGAGCAAGGCCGAAAGCGTTTGGTAGTTATATAAAACTTTATGGTCATCCGCACCCGGCCCATAGCCGCCCGGTTTAACCTGGGCAATGTAGTCTGCATCGGGATGGAATCCGTCCGGCACGGCGATGCGCAATAACCCGCCTTGCTTCAGGTACACAAAACAGTTGTGACATGCCTTGATTCCGTCTTCCAGCGTCATATGTTCCCAAACATGCTCTGCAAGAAAATTACTGACCGAACCGGAATCAAATAACGCGGCAAATGTATGGGCATCGGTTAAGTCCAATAACGGGTAATTGGTACTTATCCATCCCTCCTGTTTCGTGGCAGCCGATCCGACGATAATTTTCAGGTTGTTGCGCAAACGCCGGATAGCATTTGCCAAGTGAGATTTTTCCATCTGTTTTTTTAACGAGCGTTTAAGCTTATGCACCAAGTAAACGATGGCATTGCGCCATATTTTAAACACATTGAGTGGCATATAGGACAACGGGCTAGCCAACAAGACAAAGGAGGTGTGATACACCGGGTTTAATACAGATCTTTTCGAGAAGTATCGCTGAAGAAATACGACAAATCCGGCATCTTCAAAACTGCGGTAACCAGATTGGCCACGATCAAGGCTGATGGCGAGATCAGGGCTGGTGCAAAGCTTAAAGCCTTTTCTGTGAGCGCGAATGGTAAATTCATAATCTGACCAATAATGCGGCAACAACCTTGGATAAAACCCACCGATTCTCCGCAAATCAGCCATCCGCATAAACAGCCCCCGGGTGGGTAAGCAGTTTATTTTATCTGGGGAAGAGGCCGGGTTAAAAGTAAGTTTCTGTAAATCCGCTTCCACTCCTGACTCTTGCGGCAGCCCTGTTTTTTCATCACGAAGATGAGGCAACAGCAATGCTGCATCCAGGTTATCAAGAATACTCACCGCCTTTTGCAAGAATCCTGCATCAAACGTGATATCGTCATTCGCGAACACCACAATATCGCGATCTTCTACCCCGTGCTGCTCCAACCAATTTATACCCTGTTGCAAGCTGCCCGCCCACCACCAATTACCCCGCCCCTTGAGCACCGTAATATTTTTGATCTTGGCTTGCGCCATTTGATCGGTATTATCGGTTGAGCCATCATCGATCAGGATCAAGTGATAATTGGAATAGGTTTGTGCGGCAAGACAATCAATAAAACGCTCGGTTACCGCGCTTCGGTTATGTACTGGCAACAGGATATATACCTTTTGCATCATGGCTTCTTCAATATGAATACATAGTTGTCGCCCAAGCCGAGGCTATCAAAAAAGCGAGTGAGCAAATGATTTATTTTGATCCTGTGCATTAACTGCAATGCTCTCAGGATTTGCCTTTGTAGTAATGTCCTCCCGTTATGATTGGGCGACCACAAGCGCGAAGGTTCTCCGGGTTTCGGGTACGTTGCTAAATGTATCCATTGGTAATGGAGCCACTCTGAATTGGTAATCGTTTTGACTTCCGCCACCACCAAACCGGCTTGCTCTGCGGCCAGTTGCATCGAGCGGCGCGAAAAGAATTGCACATGATACGGCGCATGCCAATTGATCCAGCGGCGACCGAAGATTTTTGCTCCCCAACCGCTGGCATTGGGAGTGCTGAGAATGGCCGTGCCGCCCGGCTTCAGAATCCGCGCCACACTGCGCAACGTCGATAAAGGATCGGTGACATGCTCGATCACCTGATCCATCGTCACGTAGTCAAAAAATTGCGCCTCATAAATACGGTCGTCGAATAGCCCGACGTGAACTTTGTAGCCGAATTTTTCGGCCACACGACGAATATTTTCATCGGCCTCTACGCCATACACATCACAGCCGCGCGCCGCGTGATACCCGAGCGACTGCCCGAAACCACAACCCACGTCCAGCACGCGCACATTTTTGGGGACTCGACGAAAGGCCGAACTATTCAGACCGTTGAACCACGCGTCCAGCCCACTTTTTTCCGCATGGGGTTTGCACTGTGCAAGATCAAAAGTCTTACGAGGATAGTAGTTGGTATATAACTCGCCCAGCTGACCGGGCGTCAAGTCGCAGTCCAAAAAAGCATGGCCGCAATTTTGACAGCTCATCAAAGTGAAGTACCCGGGGTATCCATAGCGGTCATCGTAACGACTGCCATTCGAAGTGACGGATAACGAGTTGCAAACGGGGCAGGTATTCAATTGACAATCGCCATGAGTTTATCAATGACCGAGAAACAGCCGATGTTTTGGGTATTTTTTATCTGAAAAGTTTTCATCTTGAGCAGGGCGCCTATCGCGTTCTCAATCAGTGATTATTCTTCGCAGACGCCGCAACACCCTTATAGGTATATTGATCACCCTGCGAAATATTCCTGAGGCAAATATTCCCGGTTTGTTTTGATCACAATAATCGTTCCAGAATTTGCGGTGAGACTTGATAATTCTCTGATTAATAATCAATTGATCCGGTAAGTGGAACGAGGTCTTTCCACTCAACGAAACATCGAAGAAGTCTGTTACGCCACAATGAAATCCCGAGCCATCCATGCCAATGTTCTTAACTAGGGACTGGGTCGGGAAAAGTGTATATTGATTCTTCAAAAATTGAATGTACCAAATCACTACATCGGCCGCTTCAAGTTTGCCATTGGCGACAGCTTCCAGCATAACCAACATATCTTTCCTGCCCCCTCTGAGAAACGCTCTGGATAATTTTTTATTGGAAGCAAACTTTTTAAATTCCTCCGGCGTGATTTGATGATAAGCATCATCCAGTCTGTCGCGCCAAAGTCCACAACCCCATCCTTCAAACTTTTGCAGGAAAAAAGCATCGTACTGATAGTTTTTTGGAATCTTTATGGGGATGCAATAGCCGGAAATACTGAAAACATTGTGGTCATCTTTGTACTTTGCCAAGGCAAGATTCATGAATCTCAAAAACCCCGGAGCTGTGACTATGTCGTCCTCCATTCGAATCATGGAACCATGCTTATCTAAAACCTCATAGTTTGCCTGTTTTGCGTTCTCATGCGCTCCAATGTTTTGCTGCCGTTCCACCACGTGGAATGCAGCGAATCCAGTCACTGTAGTTAAGTATTTTCTGACAGCCTCGACTTTTTCTTCATCCCCCGGTTTAGGCCCATCCAAATATACATATACCGTAGTCTCCTCAGCCAGTTCGTTCTTTTGAAGTGCCTCAATCGTCCGTTGAAGATGATTCAAACGGCTATACGTGGTAATCATTACCGGCGCCAACATGTCAGCCCTTTTCGCACATCAGGAAAATACTCGAACACAGATTCGGGTACTGTTGCCCCAGTTTGTAGCAGCCCTCCAGATATTCTTTGGAAATGATGTCCGTTTGCAGCAGGCGATCCCACTGAAAGTTCGCCAGCGCCTTGAAGAATATCCCCGACCAGTGAACTACTTTCAGCCCTGCCGCAACTGCATCTCGCTCCAAGGTATCCAGTGTGTAGGTGCAGCGGTGGCCATGCTCAGCCTCGGCCTGGGTGACAGCCGCATTATGAGAGATCAATCCCATCTTCACGGCGATCTGACGGGAAGGCGAATTCGCATTGGGACATACCAGAAAGAACCTGCCGTTCTCTGCCAGCCACTCGTCGTTGATGCGTTTCAACACCAACACAGGATCATCCAAGTGTTCCAACACATGGGTCAGCACGATGTTGTCATAGCGCTTGATCCACCCCTTCTTGGTGTATTTGATATTGTCGTACACGATGAACATATCCACCGCCGCGATCAACTGGAAGTAGCCGATGTAGGGGAAAAAATACGGCTGCATGATGGCTACCCTCATATTGTCAGCCCCGCAGGCCCCATTGAATCATTGGCTTCGTACTCATTGAGCCGCGATGAAACGG
>PLBS01000143.1 GCA_003134595.1 Gallionella sp.
TGATCCAGGCTGCCCCAGTTCACCCCGATGCGCACCGGCTTATCGTAGCGGATCGCGGTTTCTATCATCATCGTGAACGGATCAGCTTCTTTGCGATTGCGCCCGACGTTGCCCGGATTGATGCGGTATTTCGCCAAGGCCTGCGCACAATCGGGGTAGTCGGTGAGCAAGCGATGTCCGTTGTAATGAAAGTCGCCGACCAGCGGCACATCACAACCCATGCTGTCCAATCGCGAGCGTATGCGCGCCACTTGCGCGGCAGCCTCGGGAGTATTGACCGTGATGCGCACCAATTCCGAACCGGCCTTGGCCAGCTCAAATACCTGCTGCGTGGTCGCTTCGGCATCGGCAGTATCGGTATTGGTCATGGACTGCACTACGATAGGCGCGCCGCCTCCCAGCATTACCTTGCCGACCAGCACCCGTTGCGACGGACGGCGTTTGATAATGTTCGCGCTCATATTCACTCCAGCGTCAGCCGCGCCACTTCGCTTGAAGAATTGATGTACGGTGTCAAGTCCACTTGCTCGCCGTCCTGGTACAAATGCGTCGTTGCCGCATGACCAATCACCAGCGACAATGGCAGGCGCCCTTCCAGATTCAATTCGCTGCCGCGCAGATTAACTTGGGACGAAATAATTTTGCCATCCTTGTCTGTGATTTCAGTCCATGACTCCACATCGAACACCAGACGCAGCGCGGTGGTCTGCGTCGAAGTGTCGTCATGAGTCACAGAATCTGCTGATTGAGTTTGCGGCACGGTTTGAGCAGCCGCAGGCTTCGCCGCCCGAGGCGAAGATTGCTCCTCTGTTTGCGAAGATCGCAGCTTCGGTTCGGCAGGAATAGCGGGTGCGATCATGCTCTGCTTCGGGACAGGCGGAGCCGGAATGATTTGCATTTCAGCGGGCAGGGGAACCGGAGTTTCAAGCAAGGGAACCGGAGTTTCAATCTTTGCAACCTTGGCTTGCTTAAGCGGAGTCGTGAAATGCCACACCGCAAATCCCACCACAATCACGGCCAGCAGCAACGCGGCGCCCAACAAGATCAGATTTTGTCTTTGCGATGAATGCGCGACAGGAAACGGCACCTCGACCGAAGCTGGGATCAACTCTGCCGCAGCCACTTTTGTTTGCGGCA
The DNA here is from genome assembly GCA_003134595.1 of Gallionella sp. Classification (GTDB taxonomy): domain Bacteria; phylum Pseudomonadota; class Gammaproteobacteria; order Burkholderiales; family Gallionellaceae; genus Gallionella. Next base: position 1,138 of record PLBS01000143.1, read on the forward strand.
GAGCCGCCAATAAAGTCTGCGCGTCCAGATGCAAAATCTTGGCATAACTGCGCACAAAGCCGCGCAAAAAAGCCGCCTCGGGCAGATGCTTGAAATCGTCCGCTTCCAGAGCCTCGATTTGGCGCGGTGCGAACTTGATCTGGGCAGCCACATCCGCCACGCTCAAACCAAGACGCTCGCGCGCTTCGCGCAACATCCTTCCCAACGAAGTCAGCGGTATCGCGGCAGAACGATCGCCTTGCTCGGTGTTATTTTCCGGAAGATGTTCCATTATTCACCATGTATCAACAATTGAGTTTCGCGCGCATCGGGAAAACGATTGCGCAACTGCGTGCCAAAGCTGGCCTCCGAATTACGATCGCCAACCTTGCGATTGATACGCACCCCCAGCCAGAGTTGCTCCGCGGTCAGATTGTCGGTTTTTTGCGAAAAATTCGCAAAATATTTCCTGGCTGCGGAGTAATCAGCATTGGCAAAGTTCAACTCTGCCAGCGCAAACAGTGCCCGCGTCATATCAGGCTGCACCAGCAGCGACTTTTGCAGAAACTCCTCGGCATCCTTGTTGTTGCCCGCTTTTCTGGAACACAGCCCGGCATTCAGATACGCAAGACCGGGTGTCGTATACAAAGGATTTTTGATTGCCGCCATGAACTGGGGAATAGCCTCTTTTTCCCTGTCGCGCTGACACAGGAACCAGCCATAGTTGTTATGCGTATCGGAATCGGTATTATCGAGGTGCAGGCTTCTCTTGAAATCCTCCTCGGCCTCTTTGTCCTCGCGCAATGCCATATGCACCAAGCCGCGCACGCTGTAGGCTGGCGCATAGTCTTTATCGGCATCCAATGCTTGTGTTAATTCTTCCAGCGCGATACCGAGTTGCGCGCGCTCATAGTACAACCCCGCCAATTCAGTATGCACCTTGGCACTCTTGCTGGCGTGCGAACTGTCCGAAGGCGTGCCGCAACCCGCCAATATGACCAGCGAAAACGCCAAGGAAATCGCCGAAGGAAACGCCGAAGGAAACGCCGAAGGAAACGCCAAAGGAAACAATAGGGCAATTAATTTATTCACAGTGCGTCTCGTATTCATCTATACCGCCCCGCTGGCGCGTTGCATGGTTCGTTTGGTCTTATCCTGAACCTGGCCTGCCAGCTGTCCGCAGGCAGCAGCGATGTCATCGCCGCGCGTCTTGCGCGTGGTGGTCACGATGTCTGCCTGCATCAGCACATCGCGGAAACGCTGAATCGCATCCGGGCTTGAGCGCCGGTAATGCGTTTGCGGAAACGGATTGAACGGGATCAGGTTGAATTTGCACGGCACGTCGCGCACCAGTTTTACCAGCTCGCGGGCCTGTTGCACCGAATCATTCACGCCTTCCAGCATCACATATTCGAAGGTGATGAAATCGCGCGGCGCGCGTTCCAAATAACGCTGGCAGGCGGCCAGCAACATTTTGAGCGGATACTTCTGGTTGATCGGCACCAGTTCGTCGCGCAACTTGTCATTCGGCGCATGCAGCGACACCGCCAATGCCACCGGACATTCCTCGCGCAACCTGTCCATCGCCGGCACGACGCCGGAAGTGGAAACCGTCACGCGGCGGCGCGACAAGCCATAGGCCTGGTCGTCCAGCATCAGACGCAGCGCGCTCACCGTGTTGTCAAAATTCAACAACGGCTCACCCATGCCCATCATCACCACGTTGCTGATTTTCCAGTTGCCCTCGGCATCCTTGCCGAGTTGATGATTCGCCCACCACAACTGGCCGATGATNNGCAATTCAGCGCGCAACCGGCCTGGGTGGAAACGCACAGGGTACCTCTGCCGGTCTCGGGAATGTACACCGCTTCCACGGCATTGCCGGTGCCGACGTTCAGCAGCCACTTGCGCGTGCCGTCGTCGGATAATTCTTCGCGCATCACATTCGGCGCGGTGATGCAGGCAAATTGCGCGAGCTTGTCGCGCAACGCTGCCGCGATGTCGGTCATCGCGGCGAAATCGGGCTCCCCGACTTTGTAAATCCAGCGCATCAGTTGGCGCGCACGGAACGGCTTCTCGCCCATTTCCGTGAAATAGCCAGCCAATGCCTGCGCATCAAAGTCGAGGAGGTTTTGTTGCATCAGGTTCTTCGGGTATTAACGCGAGTAAACATTCATTGCCGGGAAGAAATACGCGATTTCCACCGCAGCCGTTTCAGCCGCATCGGAACCGTGCACCGCATTCGCATCAATGCTGTCGGCGAAGTCAGCGCGGATCGTGCCCTTGTCTGCCTTCTTCGGATCGGTCGCGCCCATCAGATCGCGGTTCTTCAGAATCGCGCCTTCGCCTTCCAGCGCCTGTATCATCACCGGGCCGGAGATCATGAAATCCACCAGGTCCTTGAAGAACGGACGGGCGCGGTGCACCGCGTAGAAACCTTCCGCCTCGGCGCGCGACAACTGCACCATGCGCGCGGCAATGACCTTCAAACCGGCTTTTTCAAAGCGGGTGTAAATCTGGCCGATGACATTCTTGGCAACTGCATCGGGTTTGATAATCGACAGGGTACGTTCAACAGCCATGCTACTTTCTCCAAACTTAATATTATAGTTAATAAAAAACGGCGTGGCATTCTATCAGGATTTGCTTACGCTGTCGCAGTCACCTACCCGCGCAAATCACCTATCCAACGGACTAATCACACCTCTTCCGCCTTTGTTAAGGACGTGGGTATAAATCATCGTCGTGGAAACATCGGAATGACCGAGCAGCTCCTGCACGGTGCGGATGTCGTAGCCAGCTTGCAGTAAATGAGTTGCAAAGGAATGCCGCAACGTGTGTGGCGTGGCAGGCTTGGTCAGCTCCGCATCGCGCACCACCTGCTTCACCGCGCGCTGCACGCCCTTCTCGTCCACATGATGGCGGCGCGTCTTGCCCGAGCGCGGATCGACCGACAGATTCTTCGAAGGGAAAACATATTGCCAACCCCAATCGCGCCCTGAACTCGGATTTTTTTTGTCCAGCGCGAAAGGCAGATACACCTCGCCAAAACCCTGCGCCAAATCCTCAACGTGCAAGGCCTTCACCTTGACCAGATGCGCCTTGAGCAAAGCTGCCACGGCCTCCGGCAACATCGTCACCCTGTCCTTGAAACCCTTGCCTTCGCGCACAATGATCTCGTGCCGCGCAAAATCCACATCCTTCACCCGCAACCGCACCGCTTCCATCAGGCGCATCCCGCCGCCATACAACAACGAGGCGATCAGCGCATGCGTGCCCGTCAGACGTGACAACACGGCCTGCACCTCGCTCACCGTCAACACCACTGGCAATCGCTTGGGCGCTTTGGCCTGCGTGACGTTATCCAGCCACGGCAACTGGATTTCCAACACCTCGCGGTAAAGAAACAATATTGAGCTCTTGGCTAGATTCTGCGTTGATGCGGAAACTTTACCTGCCACCGCAAGATGCGTGAGGAAAGCCTCGATGTCCCTCGCCCCCATATCTTTCGGGTGGCGCTTGTCATGGAAGAAAATATAGCGTTTAATCCAGCCCACATAAGCTTGTTCAGTGCGAATGCTATAGTGCTTTACGCGCAATTTGTCGCTCACCTGGTCAAGTAACTTGGGAGGTTTTGCAGTGGTGCTTTTATCCGAAAAATTAGGGTGTGCCATAATTTCACCTCCAATAAAAACAAGGCATTGCGGG
>PLBS01000172.1 GCA_003134595.1 Gallionella sp.
CCCCCATCCTATCCTTCCCCCTGCAAGGGGGAAGGGACTGCGGTCTCAATTTTAATGAACAATTTGGGTTCAACGCATATTATGGTATCGTGGTGCCCGCCATTTCGGAGGTTTTAACATGCTGACTTATTCGGAGGTTTTTAACATGCTGACTTATAATATTCCCCATTGCTATGCTTACTAATCCGGCTTATATTTTCTTATGGCGCGACTTGGCGATCTTCTTGCTGTTCGGCGCCTTGCTCGGCGTGTTGCTTGGGTTGCTGCTTATCGTTAAGCCTCAGTTCCTGGAGCGGCTCAATCGCGTGGCGAATCGTTGGGTTTCCACGCGACATATCAACCAGTGGCTGGATCGCAGCGTCAGCATCGAGCGCTGGTTTCATCAACACCATCGCGCGGTAGGGATAGTCATCGCGCTGGGGGCATCCTATATACTCATCTACTTCGGCATCCTGTTCGACAAGACGACCACGCTGCAACGCTTGAGCTTGAGATGGATGCTTCCGGCAAAGCTGCTGGATGGTCTGCTTGATGCCTTGGTGCTGGCTTCATTGGTCGGCGGCGCGGTCGCGCTGATAGCCGGGCTGTTTTTATGGTTGCGTCCCAGCCTGCTGCGCGGCACTGAGGAAGATGCCAATCAATGGGTGTCCTCGCGCCGTGCCACGAAAATGCTGGATGTGCCGCGTGGTCAAGTGGATCTTTTCGTTGCGCGCCACGCGCAACGGGCAGGCTGGCTGCTGTTGCTGGGCAGCATTTATCTGTTTTTTGCCGTGTTCCGTTTGTTGGCGTAGCGCGACCGCTGGTCGGTTGGGGATTGCGTGCTTATCAGATTTCGCTTATGGTGCGGTCGTCTGGACAAAATCTTGCTGCGGCAAGGGCTTGATGGGCAAAGTGAAAGTACTCAATAACCAAGGCTGCGGCCTTAAAACTTTAGGAGACTCAATAATGAAACAACAATCTGGTTTTACATTGATTGAATTGATCGTGGTGATCGTGATTCTGGGCATCTTGGCGGCAACGGCTCTGCCGAGGTTCCTTGATGTCCAATCGAGCGCTAAGTCTGCTGCAATAACGGGGGCGGCAGGGGCGATTTCGTCTGCGGCAAATTTGGCTCATGCCGCGCAGTTGGTTGCGGGTAACGCTTCTGGCGTTGCTGCAACTTTGGGTGGCGCGTCCATCACCATGATTAACGGCTATCCCGATACTGTTGCTTTAGGCATCCTGTATGCTGCGGGTATCACTGTCGCTGCAGGCACTTCGACCGATTGGACTGTCACCATTGGCGGTACCGGTACTACTAGTACTGTTCAGTTGAAGAATGGTCCGTCAGCCACTTGCCAAGTGGTGTATACCGCTGCGACTCCTGCTTTGGGTCCTCTTACTCAATCGACAATTACTGGCTGCTAAAGCCCGCGTAGGGCGGATGAGCGTAGCGTTATCCACCGTATGTTTGCTTGACTTGCTGGCGAAACGTTGAAAAAAACAGGGGAGGCTTCGGCCTCCCTTGTTTTTTGTCAGCTGGTTACGGTTTTTGATACACTCCGCACCTATCTAAATTCCGTTCCTGAAGGGCTATAGGACATGCGTTTGAGTTCCAGCCAAATTGAAGCGATCAAACAGGAAGCCGAGCTTCACTTCGGCGTCAACGCTCAGGTGGAATTGTTCGGTTCGCGCGTTGGTGATAATCAGCGCGGTTTCACCCTGGTCGAGTTGATCATGACGATGGTCATCGTCGGCATTCTTGCAGTCGTCGCTGCCCCGCGTTTTTTTGACAACAACGTCTTTCAATCTCGCGGCTTTGCCGATCAAGTGCAAGCCTCGTTGCGCTACGCGCAGAAGATTGCAATTGCCCAGCGGCGTTTCGTTTGCGTGACGTTCACCGCAACCACGGTCAGTTTAACGACGGGAACAACAAATGCCTGTTTGGGGGGTGCGCTTCAGTCACTAACCGGGAGCGGCAACTATGTAATTACTTCTCCGGCAAGCAGCATTACGATCTCGCCTGTTCCGGCAACACTGAATTTTAACGGACTCGGGCAACCCAACGCGGCAACCACTGTAGTTACCGGTGGTAGCACAATTACTGTTGAGGCCGAGACCGGCTATGTGCACTAAGCCGTCATTCTCGTGCAGGCGGGAATCCAGCAAGACAATGGGATCGCGAAGCGGACAATGCCAAGGTGTTGTAACGCTTCGCGAGAGTTCTTCAATTAACTGGATTCCCGCCTGCACGGGAATGACGAGACAGCGTGGCATCAGCCTGATTGAGCTGATCATGTTCATCGTGATCGTCAGCGTGGCGCTGGCGGGCATTCTGCTGGTGATGAGCAGGGTCACCGGACACAGCGCCGATACGCTGGTGCGCAAGCAGGCGCTGGCGGTTGCGGAATCGCTGCTGGAAGAAATTGAGTTGCAGGATTTCATTTCGGCGTCGGGGGTAACCCCGGCGGTGACGCTAGCAAACCGCTCAACGGCTTACCACATTGTGACTGACTACAATGCGTTCACGACGGCGGGGATTTATACGTTCGATAATGTTGCCGTCGCGAACTTGGGGAATTACAACGTGAATCCAGCAGTCGTGGTTATTCAGGCTGGTGGGGATTTGGGGGTGGCGGCAGCCAGTGCGGTGAGGATTACCGTTTCCGTTACCGACCCGGCGGGGCAAAGGATAGACGTGACCGGATACAGGACGGCTTACTGATGCAAGTTGAGCGAAAATTCCAGCGCGGTTTCACCTTGGTCGAGATGATCGTGGTGATCGTCATCACCGGCATCATCGGCGGGGTGGTCGCCATGTTCATCCGCGCGCCGGTGCAGGGCTATATGGACAGCGCGCGTCGCGCCGAGATGACCGACATCGCGGACACCGCGCTGCGCCGCATGGCGCGCGACATCCGCACGGCAGTGCCGAATAGCGTGCGTATTCCCATTGCTGCGGGCTCACAATATATCGAGTTTTTGCCGACCAAGAATGGCGGGCGTTATCGCGCCAACCCAGACCCGGCTGGCGCGGTGCAATGCGGCGGTACGCGGGCTCAAGACATACTCGATTTTACCATTGCCGATTCCTGCTTTGAGATTATCGGCACGGCAATTCCTTTTGTCAGGGGGGCGACAGACGATACGAGTGACCAGATTGTGGTTGGCAGCACGCAATCGGATGGCAATCCTCCTTATGACAAAACGTTTGCGGGGCCCGGAGTTCGCCGCCCTTATACAGGTGTAACGGGAACGCTGACCAAAGTGCAAATCCTGGGGGTGCAATTCCCCGCTTTTGCTGAGTTGTCGAGCCAGCACTTTGACGTGGTGCCCAACGATCAGCTAGCGGTGACATATTCCTGCGAAGGTGTTGGCACCGCAGGTGGAGAAGGGGCGGGTACGCTCAGGCGCTACTGGAATTATGGTTTTATTACCCCGCAACCAGTCCCTCCGTTGGGTGGACTGAGCGCCATCCTCGCCGACCGGGTGAGCATCTGCAACATCGTCTACGACTTGGCGAACCAGCGTAACGGGCTGGTGGCGATTACACTGGGCATTACCCGTGGCGGGGAAAGTGTCAGCCTCTATCAGGAAATCCACGTCAATAACATTCCGTAATGAAACCAATGGCGAATATAGCTTACAAGTTGCAGCGCGGCTTCAGCCTGGTGACCGCCATTTTCCTGCTGGTGGTGTTGAGTGCGCTGGGGGCGATGATGGTGACGTTCTTTACCGCGCAACAGCAAAGCTCTGCGGTCGATGTGTTGAGCTCGCGCGCTTACCAGGCAGCGCGGGCGGGGGTGGAGTGGGCGGCGCTAGGTGTTTATCAAACCGCTTCGGGGGTGCTATGGGTGGGGTGCGCAAACGGAACAACTTTTCCGGCGAATACGCTAGGCGGGATGCTCGCCCCTTTTTCGGTAACGGTGACTTGCAGCAGCGCGGTTTCAGCGGTTGAGGGTACAACCACGATCTATGTGTATGACATCACTGCGGCGGCCAGCGGAGTGAACGGCGCGCAGCCCGGCAACGCGAACTATGTGGAGCGCGTGATTAACGTCAAGATGGGCAATTGAAGATTTTTATGCTTTCCTTGGGTAAAGCTCAACCGAATGAAACACCATGAGAATCATATTCTCTGAAGCGAAAGTAATCAATGAAACCATGGCTGCGTTTGCAACCGCTTGTCCGGCAGGAGCGACCTCCCAAGTGTTGCCCCCTTGCCGAATACCTTGTCAGGCTTTAACGTGAACATCGAATGCACTGCGAATGCGAGCAGTGAGGCTGGGGCTCACTATTTACCAACAACCTCAACCTCAACTGCAACGCAGGGCGCGCCAGTCACACCGGACTACGCCGAGCGGCAGATGAGTGTGACCATTGCGCAATAAAATGTGGGTGGTGCAGGCAGAAAAATACGGCAAGGTCGAGCGGGCCGTTCAGTGCGGAGGAGGGCATGATAAAAAGTATCGTTAAGATCATTCTATTGCTGTCACTGCTGGGTGTCTGGAGCGGGCAGGCGATGGCGAGGACGTGTACATCGAGCGCAAGCGGCAACTGGAGTAACGTAGGCACTTGGACATGCAGCGGCGGCAACCGCGTGCCGACCACTGCGGACACCGTAACTATCGCGAGCGGTTTCCCGGTCACCGTAGACGTTGTCACTGCCAATGTGACAACTGTAACGGTGAACTCTGGCGGTATTCTTACCCAGAGCAATACGTTGAACGACGCTGGCACGCTCAGTGTGGCGGGAACGTTAACATCGACTGCTGCCATGGCAATCACTGGCGCGACTAGCGTGACGGGAAGCCTGGCTATCACCTCTGGCGCAGTAGCCCGAATCTTCACCGGCCTGGTGACCGTCAGCGGCGGCGGAACCTGGAACAACTCGGGTAACCAGCCAGTCACCTTTCAGGGAGGGCTCACCAATAACGGCGGCACCTTCACCGCCGGGACAGGCACGCAGACCTTCAGCACCAACTCTCAGGCCATAGGCGGCACCACTGCGATCACCATCCCCAATCTGACCGTGACTGGCGTAACCCTCACCAACAACGGTACGCTGACGGCCTCAACAACCTTGGCAGGCACTGGCGGGCTGACCAACAGCGCCGCCGGGATACTGAATATCGGCGGCACTTCCACCATCACCACACTCACTGCCACCGCAGCCGGGAATACCGTCAACTACACCGGTGCCGGGCAAACCGTGAAAGCGACCACTTATTCTAATCTTAACGTGACCGGCACCGCGACCAACAGCGGTACGGTAATTGTCAACACCGCCCTGGGTGGCGCTGGCACGCTCACCAATGCCGCTGCCGGGGTGCTGAATATCGGCGGCAGCTCCACCATCACTACCCTTACTGCCAGTGCAGCCGGGAATACCGTCAATTACACCGGTGCGGCGCAGACGGTCTTGGCTGCGGCCTATTCCAATCTTGGCCTGAGTGGCAGCGGTGCGAAGACCCTCACTGGTGTATCTACGATAGGCGGCAACCTGACCCTGAGCGGCACCGCTACCGCTACCGAAGCGGCGGCGCTTACGGTGGGCGGCGACCTCACCATCGGTGCTTCCAATACGTTTGCCAATAGCACCTATGCGCTTAATGTGGCTGGCAACTATACTGAAAACGGTACTTTCACTCCCGGAACAGGCGTGCTCACGCTCAATGGTGGCGCGGCAGTGCAGACTATATCCGGCGCGGCTACAATTGGCTTCGCAAATCTGACGGTCAGCAATACCGGTGGAATTCTTCTGACGCAAAATGTGACGGTGACCAGCGCGATCATAGGCACGGTGACTCTGACCTCTACTTGTCCGATCAATTTCATTATCACTTCCAATAACGGGGGGACGGTGCAGGAGAGTTGTACGCCTGTCTGTAATGCTCCGCCGAATATCCCGGCGGGTGTGACAGTTACTTGCGTCTGCGACAATTTTGGCCGCGCGAATCTGAATCCATCCACGATCTTCGGCGGCACCTGGGCCATATCGGACGGTTCCACCGATACCACAGGCATATATCCGTATATTAATGCCGGTACTGGCTTCTTGAGACTGACCGAAAATACCGCCAACAACGCCAAGGCTGCGACCGTGCCCAGCATCTTCCCCGCCGCCGGCAACTATATCTCGGTGGAATTCAATCATTACGCTTACCAGGGCGGCACCACCGGTGCCGACGGAATTGCGATAACGCTTTCCGATTACTCGATACCGGCTGTGCCCGGTGGTTTTGGCGGATCGTTGGGCTATGCGCAACGCACTGACAGCGTGCCAAATCCGCCGGGATTTGCCGGTGGCTGGGTCGGGGTCGCGCTCGACGAATATGGCAACTTTCAGAACCCGACCGAGGGACGCGTCAATGGCCCCGGAGCCATCATTCAGTCGGTGGGCGTGCGCGGACCCGGCAACGGCACCAGTGGCTATCGTTGGATGGGTGGCACGGCCAGCAGTCCCGGCGGTATTAACATCAGCGCCGATAGTGCATCAGCCACGCCGAATCCCGGATATAAGTATCAGGTGATTGTCGATGCCCGGAATGCTGGCACAGGAACCATCAACGTCAGCGTCAACCGCGATGCCACGACAAAAAACGGCAACACCTACACTTCCCTGTTGAGCCCTTTCAACGCGTACACCGAGGCCAGTTATGCCTTGGGTCAAGGCTGGATCTCGCAGATCGTGCCGAATTTCTGGAAGATTTCCTTTACCGGCTCCACCGGCGGCTCGATCAATGTGCATGAAATCGACAGCCTGCGCATTTGCGCCCAGTCTATCTTCCCGTCCACCGGCGGCACGGCGAGCGGATTTTCCGCTATCGACAGCGCGTATCCGGGATCGCCTCCTGCCTACCCGAATTTCTCGACCGGCCACATCTATACGAAGCTGACCGGAACGGCGTTCAATCTTTATGTGGCGGCTCTCACCAGCACTGCGATTCAGACCGGTTATTCCGCCCTTAGCGCCAAGTATGTGCAAGTGCAACTTGTCGATAACTCCGACAACGGCTGCGGGCCTATTGGCGCTCGCACCCCTAACATCGCTACTTGTACGGTCAAGACTGCGGTGGAAGCCGGTGCTACCCAGATTGCCACCTTTGCCTCGGGCAGCAATACCGGAGTCGCCTCGCCGAATCCGGCATTTACGCTCAATTCCGCCTACCAGAACCTTATTGCCGTGATGACGGAATGCACGACCTCGGCCTGCACAACACTCAACCCGCCTACGCGAGCCTGCTCGGCAGACTCGTTCTCGGTGCGGCCTCTGAATATCGCATCGGTGACATCTACGGGTGTTGGCTATGCTGCCAACACAACAACGGCAGGCGGTACGCCGACATTCAAGGCCGGCAGCGACAATTTTAACCTGACAGCAACGACAAAAGGTGTGGCAGGCTTTCCCAGCAAATATACGGGCGTCATGAAAATAAATAACCTGCTCGTGCAGGCAGCCATTTCACCTGCCACAGTGGCTGGTGTTGTATCGCCAAATACATTTCCACCGGCACAATCCGGTACGCCATCGTCTACCGCATCACCCACCGCCCCCAATGGGTTTACTTATAGCGAAGTAGGTGGTTTCACGCTGCCGGGCTACGACCCGGCATCGGATACAACGTCGCGGCGCGGCATTTATGACGGGGTGGATATGACGAGTGAGTGCGCGCCTCTGCCTATGACGCCTGCGCAAGTAAATGCCTGTGATGCACTCAAAGCCGGCACCACCTGGACCGGGATAGACAGCCCCAGCACTCAGGTCGACTGTGTGCCGGATAACTACTCGAACACCTTGGTAGGCGGAAAATATGGCTGCAATTTTGGCCTGATGCCTAATCTGGCGTCGCCCTTTATTTGGGAGTTCGGTCGCTTCACGCCCGATCATTTTGCGGTGAGTGGAGCGTCTCTCGTTAATCGCTCCGACCTCTGTCCGGGAACGGGGTGTCCGTCAACCTTTACCTATATGGGTGAACCGATGACTGCGGTGTTTACGCTTACCGCGCAGGCGGCTGATCGCAGTCCCACGAAAAACTACACGGGTGCGCTTGCCAAACTTAATCCCGCAGTAGGTCCATTGGGCTTGGCCGCAGCCTATGCTGCCCTCAGCCCGGCGGCAGCAGCGGGCGCGACGACGCTAACGGTGGATACTACAGTCGGCTTTGTGGTCGGGGATGCGCTGTGGATTCCCGGAGCGGGAGCGGGTGGCGCGACTTTGAATGCCACCGTGGCAAGTCTGACAAGTAATACAATTACGCTGAGTACACCTATCGTTACCGCTATGCCGCCTGGGGGGGTTGCCACTACTGGCGCCATCACTGCTGATACTCCAAGTTTAGTCGTCGTGTCAGCCGCCGGCATTAATATTGGCGATACGCTTACCATAACCGGCGCAGGTCTTGCAGGCGTTAATTTAACGGTTAATGTTACAAGCATAGTAGGAACTACTATTACTGTAACGCCTCCTGCCCTTACAACTGTTGCCGGGGCTGCAGTTACCAAAGTAGTTTCTGCTGTTGCTCTTATCGAACGCGACCTGACCGCGCGTTTGACTATTCCCTCCGCTGCCACTGGCAGTTTTGCCGCTGGTGTGGCTAATATCACTGCGCCACTGATGGTCACCAGAGGTGCGACGACCAACTACTATCCGACGTTGTATGTAGGTATTGCTCCGGTTGACAGCGATAACGTAAGAATGGCCCCCTACGATTTGGATGCTGCATATGCTGCCGGAAATGACCATGCCTTGATAGGCAGCACTGATGTGCGCTATGGGCTTATGAAGCTGTCCAATGCATACGGCTCGGAATTGCTGCAACTGCCGATTGCTGTGACGGCTCAGTATTGGAACGGATTGAACTATGCGACTAATATCGCGGACAGTGTAACCACTCTCAATGCAACCACGGTGACTTCCCTCAACTGGACCAACCTCACTGCTGGCAATTGGCAGAAACTGTTTGCGGCTTCCACCTGGGCTGCGGGCGCAACCAGTGTTGTCCCTGCCACAGCATCGGTGGTGTTTGCCAAAGGGGTATCCAGCTTCACGCTGGCTGCGCCGGGCTCAGCAGGCAAAACCGGCAGCGTGGACATGACGACCAACGCGCCGGCTTATTTGCTGACCAGCCCGGGCACGGCGGCGCGCGCCACCTTCGGTGTGTACAAGGGCGCGAACGAGTTTATTTATCTGCGTGAAAACTATTGAGGTAGAACACCTCAATAGTTTCAGCGCAAGCTCGCGCGTAAGCGCGTTATGCTGGAGCTAAAACTACTGAAGAACAGGTGCAATAGTTTCAGCGCAAGCTCGCGCGTAAGCGCGTTATGCTGGAGCTAAAACCACTAAAGTGCTGGTGCGCTTTAGTAGTTTCAGTGCAAACTAATGCGCGTAAGCGCGTTATGCTGGAGCTAAAATTATTAGTGCGACCACGCTGGGAAAGCCGGTTGGTCACGCTGGTATTTCATTAAAAAGTCATTGACTCCAGTATGTTATTGAATTATCTTCGTGTTAACTATGAAAATACCGTCGATCCCCATCTTATTTAAAACAAAAAGCCACGATGCTGGCTGGTTTGCGATCAGCTTGGGCGCGCATGGTATTTATCTGGCGAAAATCAAGTTTGCCGGGGCGATGCCGTGTGTGGTGCGCTGCGAATATCACGAGACTGGCGCGGTGCCCGCATCTTCACTGGAAAAGCTGCGCCGCGATACGGATCTGCGCCGCGAGACGGATATCGGCAACCATGATGTCACCACGCTGTTGGCACCGGGCGAATATCAGATGTTGCTGGTCGAGGCGCCCAATGTTCCCAGCGATGAGATGAAGACGGCGGTACGCTGGAAGATCAAGGACGGTCTGAACTTCCACATCGATGATGCCACGGTGGATATGGTGCGGGTTCCCGCCAGCAAATATGCTTCGGGGCGTCCGCAGTCCTTGTATGCGATCGCGGCGGCGAACGGCATTATCCAGGAACGCATCAGGTTATTCGAGCAGGCCAAAATTGGGCTGGATGTGATTGATATTCCGGAAATGGCACAGCGGAATATCGCCGCGCTGTTTGAGCGGGATGATCGCGCTTTGGTTATGCTGGCATTTGATGATTATGGTGGTCTGATGACGTTTACGGCAGGTGGCGAGTTGTACTTGTCGCGCCGCATCGAAATTAGTGTCGGGCAGTTGCTGGATGCCAATGAGAGCTTGCGCCAGCAATATCGCGATCGCGTTGAAACGGAGTTGCAGAGGTCGCTGGATTATTTTGACCGCCAGTATAATCACCTGCCGGTTGACATGGTGTTGGTTTGCGTGCCGGACAATACGGGTTTGGTGGAGTTTTTGGCTTCGGAACTTGATGCGAAAGTGCAGAAACTGGACTTGTCGCAGGTGATGGACATCAGCGCCATCCCCGAGCTTGCAGACAGTGAATTTGTTGCACACGCCTTGCCAACGCTGGGCGCGGCGTTACGCCAGGAAAGCCGCGTGCTATGAGGCACCCATGAGTCAGCAGATCAATCTGTTCAATCCGATTTTCATGAAGCAGCGCAAGTATTTTTCGCTGCTGGCGATGTTGCAGGCGTTGGGCATGATCATCGCAGGTTCGTTGATTTTTTATGGCTATGCGATTTATCAGGTTGACCAGCTTAACCGGCAATCGGAAGAAACCACCAAACGCTACAACGCCGAGCAGATGCGTCTGGCGCGCTATGCGGCCGAGTTTTCTCCGCAACAGTCCAATCAATTATTGCAGGACGAGGTGCAGCGTCTGGAAAAGCAGACTGCCGGACAGAACGAAATAATCGAGACGCTGAAATCCGGTGCGTTGGGCAATACCACCGGCTATTCGGAATACATGCGCGCCTTTTCGCGCCAAGTGGTGCAGGGCTTGTGGTTGACCGCCTTCAAAGTGACGGGAGATGCTGCGCAGATCAGCCTGAGCGGCGGAGTGGTGAATCCGGAATTGTTGCCTGCTTATATCCAGCGTCTGGGCAAGGAGCGCATCATGCAGGGCAAGACTTTCTCTACCTTGAAGATGCAGCAATCCAGGGCGGATGAGGGTGTGGTGGCGGGTCAGGCACCCGCTTCCGCAGCGCGGCGCTATGTTGAGTTCACTTTGTATTCCAGCCCTGATAGCGTGGCCATTAAATGAAACGTTATTGGGAACGGGTTCGCACCGCGATAGATAACATGTCGTTGCGCGAGCGCGCGATGATTTTCGTTGCTGCCGCCTTTGTGGTGATTTCTCTGATGGATGTGGCATTGCTTGATCCGCTGTCGGCCAAGCAAAAATTATTGTCGACACAGGTGGTTCAGCAGCAGGAAAAAATGAAGGAGTTGCAAGCGCAGATGCAAAACTTGCTGCAAGCAAAACGCGACGACGAACATTCGCCGTTGCGTGATCGTTTGGCGCAGCTTAAACAGCAATTGCAGGAACAGGATGGCTATTTGCAAAGCCGCCGGGATCGATTGATCGAGCCGAACAAGATGGCCGAATTGTTGAGGCAGGTGCTGAATAAAAATGGCAGGCTGCAACTGGTCGAGTTGAAAACCTTGCCGGTGAGCCTGCTGATTGAAAAGCCGCAAGCAGCTGATATTGCGGCGCAACCAACTGCCGCGAATTCACCGGACGGGCAAAAACAACCGGGTTCACAAAAGCAAATCTTCAAACACGGCGTGAGTATCACTGTGCGCGGCGGTTACCTGGACTTGATGCGTTACGTCACCGCGCTGGAGAAAATGCCCGCGCAGATGTTTTGGGGGGAAGCGAGTTTGAGCGTGGAAAAATATCCTGATGCCGTGTTTACATTGACCGTGTACACCTTGAGTTTGGACAAGACATGGCTGGCCGTATGACGATCAGTGGACTGATAACCAGCGACTTGGCTGTCGTATTTTGGCAGCCTAGTCGAATGGCTATAACCAACCACTTGGCAACCGTCTTCTGGTTGCTTAGTGGAATGGCTAGTCGTTTCACCAGTAGTTTCATCAGTGTTGCCGCTGCACCGCGATGGGCCGTTTATGCTTTTTGCCTGCTGATCTCTGTCTTCAGTCCTCTTCACGCCGAAGACTTTCCCGATCCCACTCGACCGCCGGCAAGTATTTTTGCGCCTGCTGCCGGGGCCGGGACTGGGCAAATGGAAACGGAGAATCGGTCGTCCGGCTTGCATTCGATCATCATTTCCGAAACTCGTCGCGCCGCGATCATTGATGGGCAAACCGTCGAATTGGGGGGGGAACATGGCGATGCCAGGTTGATTGAAGTCAATGAGGGCGGTGTCGTATTGCAGCGTGCGCAAAGCAGGCAAGTGTTGACGCTGTTCCCTGATGTGAAAATCACCCGAAAAGAAACGTCTGACAAAGAAGCAGTGGAAAAGAAATCACCGAATAAAGAATCGCCAAATAAAGAATCGCAGGTCAAACAACCATCATCCGCAAGCAAGGTGCAGTCCGGCAAACATAAAACCAAGCCAGCTGCGCACAAGGAAAAGCTTTTGTCCGAGCACCCGAAGGAGGAAAAATGAGAATAACGTTATGGCTGGGTGTGCTGCTGCTGTTGGCAGGCTGTGCCACTCCGAAAAGTCAAAATCAAACGGCGGATGCGATTCAGCGCGAAATGAATCAAGCCGCGCAAAATAGCGCGCAACCAAGCAAACCCGAAGAGGTGAACAATGCTTTGCTGCCCCCTCTTGCGGTGGGCATGCCGAAGGTGGACAACAAGTCGCTGGACACGAAATTCGATTTGACGGTGAACAACACGCCAGTGCAACAGGTGTATATGGCTATCGTGTCGGGGACGCGCTACAGCATGTTGCTGAACCCGGATGTCAGCGGCAACATTTCGCTTAATCTGAAAGACGTGACGGTATTCGAAGCTTTGGAAGCAATACGCGAGATGTATGGCTACGATTACAAGATGGACAGCACCCGCATTTACATTCAGCCGCTGACCTTGCAGACGCGGATTTTTCAGGTGAATTATTTGACGTCACAACGCAACGGTACATCGTCGCTGAGAGTTACTTCCGGTTCGGTGTCAGACGCTCCGATAGCTGGTACACCCGGCACTGCAACCCCCACAGCTGGTACGGGACAATCTGTGAACAGCAGCAAGGTGACCATGACCAGTAAGTCTGATTTTTGGGATGAATTGGAGAAATCGCTGACTGTGATCGTTGGCAATGACAAGGGGCGCAGTGTGGTGGTCAGTCCGATGTCGGGCGTGATTGTGGTGCGTGCAATGCCGGATGAGTTGAGAAATGTCACTGCTTACCTCAAGGCATCACAGATATCAGTTGAACGTCAGGTGATTCTGGAAGCCAAGATTGTTGACGTGCAATTGAACGACAGCTTCCAATCGGGTGTGAATTGGGCCGCTTTCAGTAACAACCCGAACAGTCGTACTTCTGTGGGGCAATTGTCACCCGGCACTAGCCTGGCTACGGCGGGGGCGATAAGCAATGGCTTGATAACGGCTACCCCGGGGGCAAGCCTGGCTTCGCTTGGGGCGTCGGGATCAGGTACTCTATTCGGCTTGGCCTTCCAGACCAGCAATTTTGCCGCGCTGTTGAATTTCCTTGAGTCGCAGGGCAGCGTGCATGTGTTGTCCAGTCCGCGCATTGCCACGCTGAACAACCAGATGGCGGTGCTCAAGGTTGGCACGGATGATTTCTTTGTCACAAATGTAACGACGACGACGACGACCGGAGCAGTTGGTGGAGCGATCTCCACCCCGAGTGTCACATTGCAACCGTTCTTCTCCGGCATCGCACTGGATGTCACGCCGAGCATCGATGAGAATGGCGAGATCATCCTGCATGTGCATCCTTCGGTAAGCCTGGTCAGCACAGTTACCAAGATCATTGATCTGGGCAGTTCAGGCGGGTCGATCAGTTTGCCGCTGGCTTCCAGTTCAATTTCTGAAACCGACAGCATCGTGCGTGCGCGTGATGGACAGATCGTGGCGATTGGCGGTTTGATGCGTCAAGCTGCGTCCAACGATAATTCCGGATTGCCGGGCTTGCCCAAGTCGGTGTTTGGTCAAACCAATCAGAGCAGCGCAAAACGTGAGTTGGTCATTCTGCTGAAACCAACCGTGGTGGATAACGACAAGGATTGGTCGGATGACATCATGCACAGTCGAGATCGTGTCAACGGGATGATGGGGCACTAGACCTTGATATGTATCTACGACACTTTGGTCTGCGCGAAACGCCTTTCAGCTTAACCCCTGACACCAGTTTTTTCTTCGCTTGTTCAAGTTATCAGGAGGCTCTCAATACTTTGCTGGTGGCGGCGCGCAACGGTGAAGGCTTTATCAAAATTACCGGTGAGGTGGGCAATGGCAAGACCTTGCTGTGCCGCAAATTTCTCGCCACACTGAATCAAGGCCGGCAGTCCACCACGCTGATCGGTACGCAGGATCAGGCGGCTGATGCGCCGCCCAAGCCGAACTTCATCACCGCTTACATTCCCAATCCCTATCTTGAGCCGAACAGCTTGTTGCTGGCGTTGGCGGAAGAATTCCGCGTGCCGCTGGAAAAAGATGCCGACCAATATCTGTTGTTGAAGGGCTTGACGCGCGCGCTGCTGGAATGTGCGCGCAACGGTCAGCGCGCGCTGGTGTGCCTGGATGAGGCGCAGGCGATGCCGCTGGAAAGTTTGGAGGTGTTGCGCCTGCTTACTAATCTTGAAACCGAAAAACGCAAACTATTGCAGGTGGTGTTGTTCGGTCAGCCGGAGTTGGATGAACGCTTGCGGCATCATTCGATACGCCAACTGCGGCAGCGCATCAGCTTCCAATATGACCTGCAGGGCTTGCGCAAGAATGAGCTGGATCGCTATTTGCGCCATCGTTTGGCAGTGGCCGGATTTGCCGGTGAAACCTTGTTCAGCACCGGGGCGGTGGGCAAGCTGCACCGTATCACAGGCGGCACACCAAGGCTGGTCAACATTGTTGCTCATAAGGCATTGATGCTGGCGTTCAGCGATGGCAGGCAGCAGGTGCTGGCCAGGCATATCCGCGATGCGGCGGCAGACACGCCTGAAGTGCGCCGCGATTGGTTGCCCTGGGCGGTGGCGTTGACTGGTGCGGCGGTGATCGTGTCGTTGGGGATTGCGTGGGCGGGGATTGCATGGATGAGGCTGCAATGAGTGTCATCAATCAGGTGCTTAACCAGCTCGAACAGCGCGGTGCGCATACCGTCGCGGAGCAGACCATGGTGCGCGCTGTGCCGCATACCAGACGCAACTTCACCATGCCTTTGCTGGCATTCGTGTTGGCACTGATAGCCGGGATCGCCGCATGGCAATGGGCGCAGTCACGCAAGCCGAATGCCGCCGCGAGTAGTGTTCAGCAGCAACCTGTAGAAATAGTCGCGCAGGTATCGGGTGTTTCAGCCGCAGATCTGCCGGCCTCGCGACTGAGCTTTGAGTTGAGTTCGGTGCCACTGCCTTCCGCCCTTCGATCCTTCGACAAGACTCAGGACAGGCTTCACTCAGGACAGGCCACTTCGACAAGGCCTTTAGTCCTGAGCACAGTCGAAGGGTCAGGACAGGCCCTTCGACAAGGCTCAGGACATGCTTTGACCGATGAAAAAAGCATTTCCGAAAAACCGGACGTATCGGTGCAGCCAGCCAAGCCACAGCCAAAAAAAATCGCCACTTCAAATGCAAAAGCCGCCGATCAAACAGCGAAAGGTGAATTGCCGATGAAGCAAGTTAGTCCCGCGCAACAGGCCGATGCGGAATTTCGCAAGGCGGCTGCGTTAATGCAGCAGGGACGCATCGCCGATGCCCTAGCGGGATATGAGGCGGCATTGCGCCTGGATGCGGGCCATGATGCGGCGCGGCAGGCGTTGGTCGTGTTGCTGCTGGAGGGCAAGCGCGGCACGGATGCCGAACGCGTGTTGCAGGAAAGGCTGGACAGCAAACCCGATCATACCGGCTTCACCATGATGCTGGCGCGCTTGCAGGTGGAGCGCGGCGCGGTGGCAGAGGCAACCGCAACGCTGGAAAAGGCCTTGCCATTCGCCAATTCGCAAGCCGATTATCAGGCATTCCTGGCGGCGTTGTTGCAACGCCAAAATCGCAACGACGAGGCGATCGCGCATTATCAGATTGCGCTGCAACTTGCCCCGAACAATGGGATTTGGCTGATGGGCTACGGTATTTCCTTGCAGGCCGTGCAGCGAAATGCTGATGCCAAGGATGCGTTCAAGCATGCTCTCGATACACAAACACTCGGTCCGGATTTACAGGCGTTTGTGCAGCAGAAAATCAAAGGATTGTAGGGGCACGGCGCGCCGTGCGGGTGCCCGAACAAAAGTTTCTCGTGCCCCTACGTGTGGTGGCGTGGCAACGTCCTTGCCACCACCCATGCACTGATTTGAATCGCGCCTTTTTTCGACACAGCCTCAGCCAGTGCGTTCAGGCTGGCCCCTGTGGTCAGCACATCATCCAACAGAACGATGCGTTTACCGGTCAAATCCATATCGCAGCAAAATGCGTTGCGCACGTTTTTCTTGCGCTCCTTCCACGGCAAGGCAGATTGCGGAGGGGTATCGCGCACGCGCTGGCAGGCGTCAGGCAGCAGTTCGAGTTTCAGTTCGCGGGCGACTGTTGCGGCGAGCAACAGCGATTGATTGAAACCGCGCTCGCGCAGTTTGGCGGGATGTAGCGGCATGGCAATGACGTAATCCGGCAAATTACTTTTATCAATTCGCTGCACCAGCTTTTTCGCGAAGGCGTGCGCCAATGCCAGCTGTTCGCCGTATTTCATGCCTTGTATCAACTTGTCGAGCGGAAAGGCATAGCCGAATACGGCGGTGGTGCGGGTGAATAACGGCGGCTGTGTCAAACAGTGCCCGCACACTTCGCCGGTGGGTGTCGGCAAAGCGCAGACCGGGCAATGCGGTGCGCTGAAATAGGGCATGGCTGCGTCGCAAACTGCACACCACAGTCCGTCAATGCTCATGCTACCGCACAGCACACATGGCTGTGCCGGCAGAATTCGCTTAAATCCTGCGCGGATGTTCAAAAAATGGCTGTACAAAATTGACAAGCTATCGCCCTTTCAAGGATGATGCGTCCCTGTCCAACCCCAGCCCATCGCCACTTGTTCCGCGCGTGGGGGCTATTAGTTGAAGGGTGCCCCTAAATATAACGCATCATACCGAACACATAAATTTATGAACATCCAAACTATCGAATTCATCCGTACTGTCAATCAATCTGGCAAACGACCCGCCACTCCGCAACGCTGGAGCGTGGACGACGTTGAAGCCTTGTTCAAGCTGCCGTTCGCCGATTTGTTGTATCGCGCGCAGCAAGTGCACCGCGAGAATTTCGATCCGAATGCGGTGCAGCTTTCCACTTTGTTGTCGATCAAGACCGGGGGCTGTTCGGAGGACTGCGGCTATTGTCCGCAATCGGCGTTTCATTCGACGGGCGTGGAGAATCAGAAAATGCTCGATTTGGACGTGGTAGTCGCTGCCGCGCGTGCCGCACGGCAAAGCGGCGCGGATCGTTTCTGCATGGGTGCGGCGTGGCGCGAACCCAGCGAAGAGGATATGGCCAGCGTGGTGGAAATGGTCAAGGCGGTGCGCGGTTTGGGCATGGAGACCTGCGCCACGCTGGGCATGTTGAATGATAAGCAGACAGAACAATTGCGTGCCGCCGGGCTGGATTACTACAACCACAATCTGGATACCTCGCCGGAATTTTACGGCGACATCATCAGCACGCGCGATTACCAGGATCGCTTGGATACCTTGGAGCGCGTACGCAAAGCGGGGATGCATGTGTGCAGCGGCGGCATTGTCGGCATGGGAGAGAACCTCACGCAGCGCGCGGGTTTGGTCGCGCAGCTGGCCAATCTCGAACCCTATCCTGAAAGTGTTCCGATCAACAATCTGGTGAAAGTGGAGGGCACGCCGCTCGCGCAAACCGAAGATCTTGATCCGCTGGATTTTGTGCGCACCATCGCGGTAGCGCGTATCACCATGCCGACTGCGCGCGTGCGGCTGTCGGCAGGACGCCAGCAGATGTCGGACGCGATACAGGCGTTGTGTTTCCTCGCCGGCGCGAACTCGATCTTCTATGGCGAGCAATTGCTGACCACCGGCAACCCTGAAACCGAACGGGATCGCGCTTTGCTCGACAAGCTGGGTATGTATTCGCTCGCAGAACAAATGTAGGATGGGTTGAGCGTAGCGATACCCATCGTTCCATAGCCACTCTATTGTTGGGTATCGCTACGCTCAACCCAACCTACGAAACCCAATGCCTTTCATTGAACTACAAAATGAACTGAACGAACGCGCCGCACTGGGGTTGCTGCGCCATCGGTGCACACTGCAAAGCCCGCAAGCGCCGCACATCATGGTGGGCGGCAAATCCTATTTGTCATTCTGCAGCAACGATTATCTGGGTCTGGCCAACCATTCGCAGCTCATTGCCGCGCTACAACAAGGCGCGCAGCAACATGGTGTGGGGGCAGGCGCCGCGCATCTGGTAAGCGGGCATAACGCAACGCATCATCAGTTGGAAAATGAACTGGCGTCCTTCGTCGGTAAACCCGCCGCACTGTTGTTCTCCACCGGATATATGGCAAACCTCGGTGTGGTGCAGGCCCTTGCCGGCAAGGGCGATACGGTGTTTGCCGACAAACTCAATCACGCTTCGCTGAACGACGCGATGCAGCTGTCGCGCGCCACAGTGAAGCGCTACCACCACAATGACATGACCCAATTGGCGCAACTGCTGGAACAGGCCAGGAGCGGGCGCAAACTTGTCATCACCGATGCGGTGTTCAGCATGGACGGCGATCTCGCGCCGTTGCCGGAATTGCTGGCCTTATGCGAACAACACGATGCGTGGCTGCTGATCGATGACGCGCACGGTTTCGGCGTGTTGGGTGAACAGGGACGCGGCTCACTGGCGCATTTCGGCATCGCATCGGAACGCGTCATCTGCATGGCGACACTGGGCAAAGCGGCTGGGGTATTCGGGGCGTTCGTCGCGGCAGAGCAAGTGGTAGTCGATACGCTCATCAACAACGCGCGCAGCTATATTTACACCACCGCCACGCCGCCCGCCTTGGCAAGCGCAGTACTGGCAAGCTTGCAGTTGATAGCCAATGGCGATGAACTGCGCGGCCATCTGCAACGTCTGATCGCGCAATTGCGCAGCGGGTTGCGCAATCTGCCGTGGTCTGCGCTGCCATCTGCAACGGCGATACAACCCTTGCTGGTTGGAGGCAATCAGGCGGCGTTGAATCTGAGTGCCGCATTGCGTGAACGCGGCATCTGGGTCGCGGCGATCCGTCCGCCCACCGTGCCGCAGGGCACGGCGCGCTTGCGTATCACCTTGTCCGCCGCGCATCGCGCAGCGGATGTGACACGTTTAACCGGGGCATTGCATGAGCTTGCACAGGGATGAGAAATTCGCGCAGCGATGCGTTTGCTTGGCTTCGCCCCCCTCGCTTCGCTCTCCCCGCTTGCGGGATAACCAGCGACTTAGCTGCGGTCTTTGGCAGCTTAGTCGAATGGCTAGTTGTTTCATCCAGAGGATTGAGGAGAGGGAAACGTGCATGGCGGCTTCAACTGTAGGAGTACTAAATGACCGTCTTGCACGTTGATCATTATGAATATGCGGGCACAGGCGGCAACGGCGTGCCACTGCTTCTGATCCACGGCTGGGGTATGCACGGTGGCATATGGAGCGGCGTCGCGGAACAACTGGCGCAGAATTTTAATGTGTATGCAGTGGATTTGCCGGGGCACGGGTATAGCGTAGGTCGGGATTCATCCCGACACGGCGAAGATGTCGGGATGAATCCCGACCTACGTATAGATTCCATCGTTGATGAACTGTCCGCACAGTTCGATGAATCAATCAACGTGTGCGGTTGGTCGCTGGGCGGGCAGATCGCATTGCGCTGGGCGTTGCGTCATCCGCAGCAAGTCCGGCGTCTGGTATTGGTTGCGAGCACGCCGTGTTTTGTGCGGCTTGATGATTGGAAGTATGCGTTGAGCGTGGAAATACTGGAGGAGTTCGCGGCCAATTTGCGCCAGAATTACGCGCTGACTCTCAAACGCTTCCTGTCATTGCAGGTGCGCGGCAGCGAGCAGGAACGGGAAATACTGGCGGTTTTGCGCGATGGATTGTTCAGTCGCGGTGAGCCCGATTTGATTGCTTTACAATCGGGGCTGGAGATTTTGCGCGGTAGCGATTTACGCGGTGCATTACCAGAGGTGAAGCAGGCCACGCTGGTGTTGGCGGGCGAACGCGATACGCTGATTCCACAGCAAGCCTCGCAATTTCTGGCCAGCCGGACACCCAACGGACGACTGGTGATGATCAGGGGCGCGGCGCACGCGCCATTTCTGTCTCACCCCGGAGAATTCGTTGAACACGTGGTGAATTTTCTGGGCGGGTAGAAGCATGGACGAATTTGCTATAGATAAAAAACTGATGCGCCGCGCCTTCAATCGCGCGGCGGCAGCCTACGATGCGGCGGCAGTGTTGCAGCGCGAAGTGTGCGCGCGGATGCTGGAACGCCTGGAATATATCAAGCTGCAACCCTCGCGCATACTGGACGCCGGCAGCGGCACCGGTTGGGGCACGCGCCGCTTGGCACAACGGTATCCGGCTGCGCAGATGATCGCGTTGGACATCGCCAGCGACATGTTGCAGACTGCGCGCGGACGTTCCGGCTGGTGGCAAAAATTGTTCGGCGGCACCAAGCAAATGCAAGTATGCGGTGATATCGAAGCCCTGCCGCTGGCGGCGAATAGCGTTGAAATGGTATGGTCGAATTTGACCGTGCAGTGGTGCAACGACTTACCGGCGACGTTCGTCGAGCTGCATCGCGTGCTTAAAGTGGACGGGCTGTTGATGTTCAGCACCTTCGGCCCGGATACGCTGAAAGAATTGCGGCGGGCGTTTCATGGCGTGGACCAGCACAACCATCTCAACCGTTTTACGGATATGCACGACATCGGCGACATGTTGATGCACAGCGGATTTGCCGAGCCGGTGATGGATATGGAATACATCACGCTGACATATGATGATGTGCGCGGTGTGTTGCAAGACCTCAAAACGATAGGCGCGCACAATGCCACCGCAGGACGGGGCCACGGGTTGATGGGAAAAAATGCCTGGGCACGCCTCGTGGAAAATTACGAGCGCTTGCGCAGCAACGGCAAGCTGCCTGCGACTTTTGAAGTGGTGTACGGCCATGCATGGAAGCCGCAGCCGCGTATGACCAAAGAGGGTGCGGCGATCATTCAAACTTCGTTCAAATTGAAATGAGATACTCCATCTGGGTCGAAACTGTAGGGGCGTATGGCATACGCCCTATGGCAATACGCCCTATCACCGTTCATCAGGGCGTATGCCATACGCCCCTACATTGAAATGAATTATTTCGTCACCGGTACCGACACCGGCGTCGGCAAGACGTTGATCGCTTGCGCCTTGCTGCATGGCTTTGCCGCGCAGGACAAGCGCGCGGTTGGCATGAAGCCGGTAGCGGCTGGCTGCCATGCCGGTGAACAGAATGACGACGTGTTTCAATTGCGCGCCGCCAGCAATGTGGGGGTGAGCTATGGACTCATCAATCCGTATTGTTTCCTGCCGGCAATCGCGCCGCACATCGCCGCACAGCGAGCGGGTGTCATTATTGATTTTTCAGTCATCGCAAAGTCCTACCAAGAGTTGGCTGCACAGGCCGATGTGGTGATCGTGGAGGGCGTGGGCGGTTTTCGCGTGCCGCTCAACGCGCAACAGGATGGCGCCGATCTAGTACTGGAATTGGGCCTGCCGCTCATCCTGGTGGTGGGCATGCGCCTGGGTTGTTTGAATCACGCACTGCTCACGGTGGAGGCGATCGCCGCGCGCAGCTTGACGCTGGCGGGCTGGGTGGCCAATGTTGTCGAGGCTGACATGGCATTGGTTGAGGAAAACGTTGCTGCACTGCAACAGCGGATTGCTGCGCCGTTGCTGGGCGTCGTGCCTTACATGACGCAGGCGGATGCGCGCGTTGCGGCCAAGCAGCTCGATCTGGAACTGTTGGAGCAAGACTGAATCCCGTCTGCTGTTGGCAAGCGCGCGTTGACGGGCTGCGGTATCATAGCTATGTCCAATAAAAATCAATCGGCTTGGGGGGATTGTCATGAAAATTCTGTTGGCGGATGAGCATTTTCTGTTCCGCGAGAAGGTGCGCAATAAACAAATTGCCTGGGCGTTACATTTTACTGGGCATGTCACGGCGCATGTCGCTGGACGGTCGGCTTTGATCGGTGCATCTCATGGCTGAAGTGAGCGGCGATTTTCAGACCAATAAGTTGTTCGTGTTGCTGCGCGAATCGCGCTGGATATTGCTGGTCGCTTGCGCGCTGTATTTCACCTTCGCTTTGTATGGTTATGATCCGGCCGATCCGGCCTGGTCGCATAGTGTCAGCGGCGCGCTGACCAGCAATCCCGGCGGGGTGCTGGGCGCGTATCTTGCCGATCTATTGTTTTTCCTGTTTGGATTCTCCGCCTGGTGGTGGGTGTTGTTCATGCTGCAGCGCGTGTGGGCGGGATACCGCGATTTGCGCGCCGACAGCATCTTCAGCAAGCGGGCATTGTGGGTCTCAGTCTCCGGGTTTGTGGCGTTGTTGCTTGCCAGCAGCGCGCTCGAAGCGATCCGCCTGTATACGCTGAAAGTCCCGCTGCCGCTGGCACCGGGTGGAATGCTCGGCGCGGTATTAGGCGGATCGCTGGCACGTGTGTTTGGCTTTACCGGCGCGACGCTGCTGCTGCTGACCCTGATCGCCACCAGCTTTAGCGTGTTCAGCGGATTGTCCTGGCTGCGTTTTGTGGATCGCTTGGGTGAACTGCTGGAAACCGCATATCTGTGGGCACGACAGACTTGGCAGACACGCCAGGATCGGCGTATTGGCATGCAGGCGACGCATGAGCGAGTCGCCGTCGTCGAAGAAGAAAAAAAGAAACGCGTTGAGGAGCACCAGCCCATACACATCGAAATGCCGCTGATGGAAGTGGTCAAATCGGCGCGAGCCGCGGAAGAAAAACAGGTTCCGTTGTTCGCCGATATGCCGGATTCGCCGTTGCCGCCGTTGCATTTGCTGGATCAGGCATCACAGCAGGTTGAAGTCGTGTCTGCCGACACGCTGGAATTCACCTCACGCCTGATCGAACGCAAGCTGAAAGACTTTGGCGTGGAAGTAAAAGTGGTGGCGGCCTATCCCGGGCCGGTAATCACGCGTTATGAGATCGAACCCGCCGTCGGTGTGAAGGGCAGCCAGATTACCAATCTGGTGAAAGATCTGGCGCGCGCATTATCGGTGGTGAGCATACGCCTGGTCGAAACGATACCCGGCAAGGCATACATGGCTTTGGAGTTACCCAATCCGAAGCGTCAGGTGGTGCGTCTGTCCGAGATACTCAGTTCGCAGGTATATGCCGATATGGGCTCCGCGCTGACCATCGCGATGGGCAAGGATATTTCCGGCAAACCGGTGGTCGCCGATCTGGCCAAGATGCCGCATGTGCTGGTGGCGGGTACCACGGGTTCCGGCAAATCGGTGGCGATCAACGCGATGATCCTGAGCCTGCTATACAAGGCCACGCCGCAGCAAGTACGCCTGATGCTGATCGATCCGAAGATGCTGGAACTATCGGTGTACGAAGGCATACCACACCTGCTTGCGCCGGTGGTGACGGACATGCGCCAGGCCGCTTCCGGACTCAACTGGTGCGTGCATGAAATGGACAGGCGTTATCGGCTGATGTCCACGCTCGGCGTGCGCAACATCGCCGGCTACAATCAGAGAGTGCGCGATGCCGTGAAAGCCAGGCAGCCGCTCACCAACCCGTTCACGCTCACGCCGGAAAACCCGGAAGCACTCGAAGAGTTGCCGCTGATCGTGGTGTTCATCGACGAGCTCGCCGACCTGATGATGGTGGTGGGCAAAAAGATCGAAGAGCTGATCGCGCGTCTGGCGCAGAAAGCGCGCGCTTCCGGCATTCATCTGGTGCTGGCCACACAACGCCCGTCAGTGGATGTAATCACCGGACTGATCAAGGCCAACGTGCCGACGCGCGTGGCGTTTCAGGTGTCGAGCAAAATCGATTCGCGCACTATCCTCGACCAGATGGGTGCGGAAGCGCTGTTGGGGCAGGGCGACATGCTGTATCTGCCGCCAGGCAGCGGCTATCCGCAACGCGTGCATGGCGCGTTCGTGTCCGACCAGGAAGTGCATCGCGTCGCCGAATATCTCAAGGCGCAAGGTGAACCGCAGTACATCGACGGCGTGCTGAATTCGCTGGAAGAACTATCTGAAGAGGGCGGTGCAGCGGGTGAAAGTCTGGGTGCGGAAGCGGATCCGCTTTATGACCAAGCGGTAGAAATCGTCGTCAAAAATCGCCGCGCTTCGATATCGCTGGTGCAACGGCATTTGCGCATCGGCTACAACCGCGCCGCGCGCCTGGTCGAGCAAATGGAAGCGGCGGGTATCGTCTCGGCAATGCAGAGCAACGGTAATCGCGAAGTGATTGCGCCGATGAGGTCAGAGTAGGGGCACGGCGCGCCGTGCCCCTACCTATTGGTTCTGCCCCGACCGGCTTAGGAAAATAATGAAATATATTTTTGCTGTTTTGATGCTGTTCGTTTTACCGATTTCTGCCCACGCCGGAGCCATCGAAAAACTCAAGACCTTCATCGCCGCGACACATTCCGCACAGGCGAATTTCACTCAAGAGGTGCTGGATCAAAACGGCAAGCGCATCCAGAGCGCGTCCGGCATCATGCAGTTCCAGCGTCCAGGCAAATTCCGCTGGACTTACCAGAAGCCCTACGAGCAACTCATCGTCGGAGACGGCGCCAAATTCTGGTTGTACGATACCGACCTGAATCAGGTGACGGTCAGGAAACTGGATGCGGCCTTGGGCAGCAGTCCCGCCGCGCTGCTCTCCGGCAACAACGAAATCGAGCGCGGTTTTACGCTGATGGAGAATGGCGACAAGGATGGCCTTGAGTGGCTGCAAGCCACACCCAAAGGCCAAGGTAGCAAAGGCCCAGGAAGCAAAGATCAGGACAGCAGCTTCAACAAGATACTCATGGCGTTCAATGCGCAAGCCGAGCTGGTCGTGATGGAACTGAACGATATGTTCGGGCATAAAACCGTGTTGCGTTTTTCCGCCATGCAGCACAACCCGAAATTGGCTGAGAAACAATTTCATTTCACGCCGCCCAAAGGCGCAGATGTGTTGAGCGAATAAGATATTGGCATCTCTTGGCCAACAAGGAAATGTAGTATGAGCCGCATTGCATTCGTATGGGAACTTGGTTCGTCATACGGCCATATCTCTGTGCTGCTACCCTTCGCAAGAAGGCTCAAGCAACGCGGGCATGATGTGGTATTGGTGCTGCGCGAGTTGCACAACGTCAGCAACATGCTCAGCGATGAGATTCCCGTGTTGCAAGCCCCGCTATGGTTGCCGCAGCTAAATGGCTTGCCTGCACCGCCGCTCAATTATTCCGAAATCCTTTTGCGCTACGGTTATTTCAATGCGGATGGGCTTGCCGGTTTGGTGAGCGCGTGGCGGTCTCTGTTTGCGCTGCATGGCAGCGATGTGATCGTGGCGGATCATTCTCCCACGGCTTTGCTTGCGGCGCGCAGCATGGGTTTGGCGGCAACAACGCTTGGTTCAGGGTTTTATTTTCCGCCACGACAGGCGCCTTTGCCCAATATGCGTGCGTGGCTGAATGTGCCGCGTGGACGACTGGAAAATTCTGACGCTCTGGTGCTGAACAATATGAACTCAGTGCTTTCCGCATACAAGGTTCAACCGCTAGTCAGTGTGAGCGAATTGTTCGAAATCGAAGAGAATTTTCTCCGCACTTTTTCCGAACTGGATCATTACCCGCAGCGCGAGCCGGCCAAATATTGGGGAGCTTGCTGCAACATAGAAATGGGGCAGGAAACCGCGTGGCCGGATGGCGAAGGCAAGCGTGTGTTCGTCTATCTGGAGCCGCAAAGCCGTGATTTTGCCAAAGTGCTGGAAGCTATTGCGGCCCTTGGCCTTCGCGCCATCGTTTGCGCGTCGGGAATTTCAGATAATCTGCGCCGGCAGTATGAAAGTCCGCGCCTGATTATTTCGGCCAAACCGTTCAGGCTCGACAAGCTGCTGGCGGAGTGCGACCTTTCCATCGGCTATGCGGGACACGGTATGACGGCGGGCATGTTGATGGCGGGTGTGCCGCTGCTGCTGTTGCCTACCCAGCTTGAACGCTTCTTGCTAGCCACGCGTGTTGCGGCGACGGGTGCGGGTATCGCGGTGAATCCCGAAGCGCCGCTCCCCGATTATCCGGCTTTGATTCGTATGATGCTGGATGCACCGGGCTATCGTGAAAACGCGCGGCTGTTTGCGAAAAAATATGCCGATTTCGATCAGAGCGAGCAACAGGAAAATATTGTGGCCAGAATCGAAGAAATCGCCATCGAAGCAATCGCCGCCCGAAAACAGGGAGGAGCATGACTGCCGATACACGCGAGCTGTTTGCCGAAAACGTTGCCGCCGCGCCGCTAGCAGAACGGTTGCGTCCCAAGCACATCGACGAAGTGATCGGCCAGCCGCATTTATTGGGCGAGGGCAGACCGCTGCGCCTGGCGTTTCAATCCGGCAAGCTGCATTCGATGATCCTGTGGGGGCCGCCCGGGGTCGGCAAGACCACGCTGGCGCGGCTGATGGCCTCAGCCTTTGATGCCGAGTTCGTGCCGCTATCGGCGGTGCTGTCCGGTGTGAAGGACATCCGCGAGGCCATCGCGCAGGCGCAGCAAGTGCTGCAACAGCGCGGACGGCACACCATTTTATTCGTGGACGAAGTGCATCGCTTCAACAAGTCGCAGCAGGATGCCTTTCTGCCTTTCGTCGAACAGGGTTTGGTGACCTTCATCGGCGCGACTACCGAGAATCCGTCGTTCGAAGTGAACAACGCCTTATTGTCGCGCGCTCAGGTGTATGTGCTGCACGCATTGTCGGCGGAAGAGCTGGCGCAATTGTTCGAGCGTGCGCGGCAAACACTAGCCACCGTTCGCCCTGAGCCTGTCGAAGGGGATAAGGGAGCCACTTCGGCAAGTTCAGGACAGGCTTCGACAGCACCCGCGAGGAGTACGATGGTGGGTACCCCGTCGCTACGCGACGACCCTGCCGCAGGCTCAGCCCAAACGGGTCTTTTAGAGTTCACGGATGACGCACGCGAACGCATCATCGGATACTCCGACGGCGATGCGCGCCGTTTGTTGAATGTGCTGGAACAATTGCAAACCGCCGCAAAGACCGCGGGCGTGAGCAAGATAGACAGCGCGTTCCTCGACAACACGCTGGCGCAAAACCTGCGCCGATTCGACAAGGGCGGCGAGGCGTTCTACGACCAGATCTCCGCGCTGCACAAATCGGTGCGCGGCTCCAATCCGGATGCCGCGCTGTACTGGCTGGTGCGCATGCTGGATGGCGGCGCGGACCCGCGCTATCTGGCGCGACGCATCGTGCGCATGGCATGGGAAGACATCGGTCTGGCCGATCCGCGCGCGATACAACTGACACAGGACGCCGCACAAACTTACGAGCGTCTCGGCTCTCCGGAAGGCGAGCTGGCATTGGCGCAGGCCGTGCTGTATCTCGCCGTCGCCGCCAAGTCGAACGCAGGCTACGTCGCGTATAATGCCGCCCGCGCCTTTGTCAGCCAGGATAGTTCGCGTGAAGTGCCGCTGCATTTGCGCAACGCGCCGACCAAGCTGATGAAGCAACTCGATTATGGCAAAGGCTACCGTTATGCGCACAACGAGGCGGATGGTTATGCGGCGGGTGAAAATTATTTTCCCGATGACATGCCTGAGGTGAGTTTTTACCAGCCGACCGATCACGGATTGGAAGCGAAGATCGCCGAGAAGCTGGCTCATTTGCGCGAGCTGGATGCTGCGGCGAAAAAGAAAAAATAATGGTAGGTCGGGCTATGCCCGACATGGTGGGCATAGCCCACCCTACATGAAGCGGAGATGAGATGCTGGACATACAAATTTTACGCAATGAGTTGGATAACGTCGCTTCCCGTCTTGCAACGCGCGTGTATAAGCTAGACACCGCGCGCTTTGAGCAACTCGAGGCTGAACGCAAAAACGTACAGACGCGTACGCAGGAGCTGCAAGCCAAGCGCAATGCCGTTTCCAGACAGATAGGTATAGCCAAGGCCATTGGTGATAATACTTCGGCGCTCATGGCCGATGTCGGGGCGTTGGGCGAAGAATTGAAACAACTCGAAGCGACACTGCAACGGGTGCTACAGAACATGGACGCTTTCCTCGCAGACATTCCCAATATGCCCCACGCCAGAGTGCCGGTCGGTCGGTCAGAAGCGGACAACGTCGAGATACGCCGTGTCGGCGACGTACCAAAGTTTGAATTCGAGGTGAAGGATCACGTCAGCATTGGCGAAGGATTGGGCGGGCTGGATTTCGAGACTGCCGCGAAGATTTCCGGTGCGCGCTTCTCGCTGCTGAAAGGCCCGCTGGCGCGGCTACATCGAGCTTTAGCTCAGTTCATGCTGGATACGCACACCGAACAGCACGGCTATACCGAGACCTATGTGCCTTATCTGGTGAATGCGGCTTCGATGCGTGGTACTGGGCAGTTGCCTAAGTTCGAGGAAGATCTGTTCAAGGTGCCGCGACAGATGGGCGAGGGTGAGGAGAATTTCTATCTGATCCCCACCGCCGAAGTTCCCGTTACCAACATTGTGCGCGACTCCATTGTGCCGCTGGAAAAACTGCCGATGAAGTTCGTCGCGCACACGCCGTGCTTTCGTTCCGAAGCCGGTTCCTACGGGCGCGATACGCGCGGCATGATCCGCCAGCACCAGTTCGACAAGGTGGAGTTGGTGCAGATGGTGCATCCCGATGAATCTTACGCCGCGCTGGAGCAATTGCTCGGACATGCCGAAACGATATTACAGAAACTGGGCTTGCCCTACCGCGTGGTGAAACTGTGCACCGGCGACATGGGTTTTTCTGCGGCGCTGACTTACGACATCGAAGTCTGGCTGCCGGCGCAGAATACCTACCGCGAGATTTCCTCGTGCAGTAACTTCGAGGCGTTTCAGGCACGCAGGATGCAGGCGCGTTTCCGCAATGCTCAGGGCAAGCCGGAATTACTGCATACATTGAACGGATCGGGTCTGGCGGTCGGACGCACGCTGGTGGCTGTATTGGAGAATTATCAGCAAGCCGATGGCAGCGTGGTGGTTCCCGAAGTGCTGCGCCCCTACATGGGCGGCAAGGAAAAACTCACACCTTAAATAAATGAAAATCGTCCATCTGCTCGGCATCGCCGGGGTCGACTCGCATGAAAAACCCGCCGCGCGACTGTGGGGGAGGCGGCTGGAATGGCCGATCATGTTTGTGGCGTTATGGATCCCGCTGCAATGGTATCTGGAGGAAACGCAGGCGATTGCTCCGCTGCTGGCGCGCATCGGTGACTGGCTGGTGTGGCTGGCGTTCCTCACCGAAACCACGCTGCTGAGCGCGCTGGTCAGGAATAAGCGCGCATATCTGCGCGGCAACTGGATGAATCTGGTCATCATCGTTGGAGGCATGCCGCTGCTCTGGCAGTTTACGCCGCTGGTAGGCTTGTTGCGCAGTTTCCGGTTAGTGCTGGCAGTGATGATACTGACGCGTTTATCCAAATCTGTCCGCATGCTGCTTTCTCGCCATCAACTGGGTAACACGCTGGCTGCAGCCTTCGTCACCATGGTGATGTCCGGTGTGATTGTTTCGCGCATCGATCCTTCCATCGGAACCGTTTGGGATGGCATGTGGTGGGCTTGGACCACAATGGCCACAGTGGGCTATGGCGATGTGGTTCCGCACAACGCGGCCGGGAGATTGTTCGGTGCGTTGCTGATCCTGTTCGGCGTGGTGCTGCTTTCGCTGTTGACCGCGAATCTGGCCGCGTTCTTCATCGGCAGTGATGTTGCAAAAGTCGAACGGGATGAAAAAGAAGCTGACCGCATGCTCAAGGACATATCCGCACGGCTGGAGCGTATCGAACGCCGGTTGGATGAGCGGCAGTCAGCAAAGGACAGCTAGGGTTTGAACCCATTATTTACGAAACATACGTCGCAGATGTGTAGGTTGGGTTAGGCGCGGGTTTTAGCGCCGTAACCCAACAAAAGCCAGTGTTGATGTGTGCTGTCCATCCGTCGGTGTTGAAGATTGGGTTTGTTGGGTTACGCGATAAAGCCGCTAACCCAACCTACATGACTAAGGGGAGCCTCTAAAAATTCAGAGTTCGCCCAAATGCAAGGCGCGGAAAAAATTTCGCCGCGCTGCATATGATTAACGCGCTGCATATGATTAATATGTTAGCAAGAAATTTTTTTCGCAACGCAGCAGTTGGGATGAAGTGGGGTAAGCAGGCAATCCGCGTAGCGGATGCTCGCAAATCTGGATTTTTAGAGGTACC
>PLBS01000165.1:0-251 GCA_003134595.1 Gallionella sp.
TCCCCCAAAGCCAGCGTGCATCTGATGTGGCTGATCCGCCACTATCTCGCAAAAGAACTGGCCGAGTCCACCACTCGCCACGGCGTGTTTCTCGACGTGCTGGGCGTCGGCGTGATGATTACCGGCGAGAGCGCAGTCGGCAAAAGTGAACTCGGGCTGGAGCTTATCTCGCGCGGCAATGGATTGGTTGCCGATGACATCGTCGAATTGCATCGCATCGCACCGGATACGCTGGAGGGCCGCTGCCCGGA
>PLBS01000165.1:272-13578 GCA_003134595.1 Gallionella sp.
GGCGATCTGTCGCAAATGGAACGTTTGCCGCTTAATGCCACGCATCAGGAAATCCTCGGCGTGAACATCAGCACGGTAAACATCCCGGTGGTCGCCGGACGCAACCTCGCAGTGTTGGTGGAAGCAGCAGCACGCAACTTCGTGCTGCAACAGCGCGGTATCGACAGCATGCAGGAGTTCATCTCGCGCCACGACCAACTGCTTCTGGAAGATTAAACGGGAGCCCAGGGTGCAGCTATTCCTGATCAGCGGCTTATCCGGTTCCGGCAAAAGCGTCGCACTCAAGGTGCTGGAGGACAGCGGCTATTACTGCGTTGACAATCTGCCCGCCGATCTGCTGGCCGCACTGGTGGAACACCTGCAGCGTGCCGGGTACAGCAACATCGCGGTGAGCATAGACGTGCGCAGTGCCAACAGTGTGCAACGTCTGCCGCCGCTGTTACAGCAAATCAAACAGCAAGGCGTGGATGTGCATGTCTTGTTTCTGGATGCGCAAAGCGACACGCTGGTGAAACGTTTTTCCGAAACACGTCGCCTGCACCCGCTCAGTAACGGCGTTCGCACGCTGCCCGAATGCGTCAGCTACGAACGTGAGTTGCTCACCGAGATCAGCGACATCGGCCATCATATCGACACCACCGAACTCAATGCCAACGCGCTGCGCGCCTGGATCAAACAATTCATCAAACTGGATCGCGCGCGGCTGACGCTGTTGTTCCAGTCGTTCGGCTACAAGCACGGCATCCCGCTGGATGCAGATCTGGTGTTCGATGTGCGCTGCCTGCCCAATCCGCACTACAACCCGATGCTGCAACCGCTCACCGGACGCGATGCAGCGGTGATCGAATTTCTGGAAAACACACCAAGCGCGCTGGATATGTTTGGCGACATACGCGATTTTGTGGAACGCTGGCTGCCCAGTTTTGTCGCGGACAATCGCAGCTATCTGACCGTTGCCATCGGCTGCACCGGCGGACAGCACCGCTCGGTATATCTGGCCGAAAAACTCGCGCGCTATTTCGAGAATCAGCAGCAAGTGCTGGTGCGCCATCGCGAACTCGCTTAAAGCCATGCACAGCACGGCATTGCAGCATATCAAGCTCGGCGACTGGCTGACGCTGCTGCTGGGCAGCATCTTCGTGGTACTACTGACACTCAAACTGTGGAGCGGTGACCTTGCCGACAAGGCCATCATCCGCGGCGGCGGTAAAATATTTCGCGAAGTACCATTGTCGCGCGATCAGCAGATCGAAGTGCCTGGCCCACTTGGCATCAGCATCATCGCCATACAGAACCGCAAGGCACGCATCGCCTCCGACCCCAGCCCGCGCCAATACTGCGTGCGCCAAGGCTGGTTGCAACAGGCCGGGGAGATTGCGCTGTGCCTGCCCAATCAGGTGAGTGTCGAATTGGTCGGCAGCAGGAAGAAATATGACAGCCTCAACTACTGAGAAGCAGGTTCAAGGAACAAGGGGCAAGGGGCAAGGGGCAAGCTTCGGCTCTGACTTGCCTTGCATCTTGCACCTTGAACCTTGCACCTCGCATCCTGCACCTTGCACATCTGTCCTGTTAAACACCACCGCCGAAGACCACCACATCTCGCGCATGGCGGCGGTGGCGCTCGGTCTCACGATACTGGAGAATGCCATCCCCTCCCCGTTGCCCGGCGTCAAACCGGGGCTGGCCAACATCGTCACACTGATCGTGCTGGCACGTTACGGCTGGCGCATGGCGGCGTGGGTGTCGCTGTTACGGGTCGTGGCAGGCAGTTTGTTGTTCGGCAATTTTTTAACACCGGGATTTTTTCTGAGCCTATCCGGCGCAGTGCTCAGCCTGATCGTGCTGGCCTTTGCCCGGCATTTGCCGGCGCGCTGGTTCGGCCCGGTCAGCCACAGCATCTACGCCGCCTTCGCGCACATCACCGGCCAGATGCTGGTGGTGTATCTGTGGTTGATCCCGCATGCCGGCATCGCCTACCTGATCCCCATCTTCGCTACTGCCGCACTGGTGTTCGGCACGGTGAATGGATTGATCGCGGCGCGTTTCATGGATAATGACAGTAATCCCCTCTCCCTCCGGGGGAGGGTTAGGGCGGGGGAAGCCCCTCTCAATGAGGACTGAACGATGAAAACAATAACCCTGGCCTTCACCGGCGCGTCCGGTATGCCTTATGGCATGCGCCTGCTGGAATGCCTGCTGCAAAGCGGGCAGCGCGTGCATCTGGTGTATTCCCAAGCCGCGCAGATCGTCGCCAAGCAGGAACTGGATTTCACGCTGCCGAACCGCCCGCAGGATGCGGAGCAGATGCTCAATGAACGCTTCGGGAAATTCAGCGGCGAGCTGAAAGTGTTCGGCATTCAGGATTGGTACGCACCGATGGCATCCGGCTCCAACCCCGGCGACGCGATGGTGATTTGCCCCTGCACGATGGGCACGCTCGGCAAGATCGCAGGCGGGATCAGCGATGATTTAATTGCGCGTGCCGCCGACGTGATGCTCAAGGAAAAGCGCACGCTGATATTAGTACCCCGCGAGATGCCGTTCTCCGCGATCCATCTGGAGAACATGCTCAAGCTGTCGCACGCCGGAGCCGTCATCATGCCGCCCAATCCCGGCTTCTATCACCATCCGCAAAGCGTGCAGGATATTGTGGATTTTGTGGTGGCGCGGATACTCGATCATCTGGGGGTGAAGCAGGAGTTGATGAAGAAGTGGGGCGAAAAATAGAGAGGCCGTTCGTGTTGAGTAGGCCGAAGGCCGTATCGAAACATGCATGACTAAAACCAACATCAAAACCGCCGGGGGTTGCCCGGCAGCAAGCTACTTTCTTTTGCTTCGCCAAAATAAAGTAGCCAAAGAAAAGGCGACCCCGGTTTGCCGCCCCTGCGGGGTACCCTGCGTTGCTCGACTGGTCAGGCGGCTGCGGAACTCGCGCTACGCGCTCAGACAGTCCTCGCCGAAATCTCCTGCCCAGTCTGCGCTACTCGGCGGCGCACAGGGGAAGTTGGCGGTACGCAACGAGCGCATCACAAAAGGTTATTCGGGCTCCGTCCCCAATTGTTCCCTACGCTACTTACCCAGCCAACATTGCTAAGGCTTCCGCAGTTCAGGCAGTTGAATCTGCAAATCTGAAGCGCGTTTCTCCATCGCTGCAACTAGCGCGCGGTAGTCGCTTTGGCTGTGCATCTTTGCCCATCGCGCCTTCCATTCTTTGTACTCTTGGTCGCTAATCGCGGGAGCGATAACGGAGAGCCTTTGATTAAACGATGCGTTAATCTCCATAACTCCCGAAGAGATCGAGAATGCGATCAGAAGAACGAATGATGCAAAGATCGCCATCAGCGCTATTGCAAAGTAGAACGCGCGTGCCTTGTTGTAGATATCATGTCGGCGTGAAATTTCTCTTACAAAAAATGCAGTAGGAAGATACGACAGCAACATAAGCAGGGCAAGAAGCGATAAATGGCCGATTAGATTTCTTTCCCCTACAGCAGCATTTCGATAAATACGATCAACGTAGTCTGCCTGGACAGACTCTCCAAAGGAGATTACCGCACTCCACACGAAACTTAGAATTGGTTGAATGAAGATGATCACGAGGACCGAGGATATGACTCCACCAATGATTCCAATCTTCAACTCGCGAGACAGCATGGATATCTCCCATTTCTAACGTTAAGTAGATAATCTAAAGCGTGCCAGCAAAGGCACCTTCGAATAAACATGATGCGCACTCTAAACACTCCATAAAATTGGCGCAACACTTTCAGTTTGACATTGCCTCCTTCAGCGTCATATAGTTCGCACAGAACGAACGTTCTTTATGGGCAAAAATCAAGTGAAGCATGAAGTAACAAAAGGCCGTGGCGCGACATTGCAGATCGAAGGACGCTTCGAGAGCATGGCGCGCGAGCGCGTCGATGATGGCTGGGGCACGGTGGACGAAGAGCTGCCGCCGTTCAAAACCACGGTGACGATAGATTCGGCGAAGAGTGTGATTCAGCGCAACGATTCGCCGGACTTGCCGTTCTCTCTATCGCTGAATGCCTATCGTGGTTGCGAGCATGGCTGCATATATTGCTATGCGCGGCCCAGCCATGCCTACCTGAATCTTTCGCCGGGGCTGGATTTCGAGACCAAGCTGTTTGCCAAGCCGGATGCGGCGAAGCTGTTGCGAGTGGAATTGGCGAAGCCTTCCTACCAGTGTTCGCCGATTGCGCTCGGTTCCAACACCGATCCCTACCAGCCCATTGAGCGCGAGTGGAACATCACGCGGCAGATACTGGAAGTGCTGGCGGAGCACAAGCATCCGGTTTCCATTGTTACCAAGTCGGCGCTGGTCGAGCGCGATCTCGATCTGCTCACACAGTTGGCGAGTGACCATTTGGTGCAGGTGTTCGTCTCGGTCACGACGCTGGATGCGGAGCTGGCGCGCAACATGGAGCCGCGCGCATCCTCGCCGCGCCGCAGGCTGCAAGCCATTCAGACGCTGAACGAGGCGGGCGTGCCGTGCGGGGTGATGGTGGCGCCGGTGATACCCTTCCTCACCGATGCGGAGCTGGAGCAGGTGCTGCAAGCCGCGCATCAGCATGGCGCGCGCAGCGCGGGCTACACCTTGCTGCGTCTGCCTTATGAGGTGAAAGACTTGTTCAAGGACTGGCTCGCTGTCCACTATCCGCTGAAGGCGGAGCATGTGATGAGCCGGATGCGCGAGATGCGCGGCGGGCGCGAGAATGATCCCGCGTTCGGCAGCCGCTTCCGCGGCAACGGCCTGTTCGCCGATCTGCTGGAGCAGCGCTTCCGCAAGGCTTGCGAGCGGATAGGTTTTAACCTTGGGGACAGGCCGCTCGAAACGGGGCTCTTTAAACCGCCTTCGCGGAATGGGCAGATGGATTTGTTTTAATTCAGGCTCAGGACAGACTAGGCCCGCTCCTACTGTAAAGAATCGTGCTATTGTTTTAAATATTGACCTGTTGTTCAGGTTGGATAAACTGCACCCGTATTCATTAAGTCAGGATCTCACTACATTATGTTTGAACATCACGATGTCCTTGCCGCACTGAACGGCAAATTGCCTTTGCCGAAGAAGATAGTGTACTTACATGACTTGTTGAAAGACCGCTTTGACTTCATCGACCGGATCTCGGTGGCGATCTATGATCCGAAAACAGATTTGTTGAAGACTTATCTGCATAGCAGCGACAACGAGAATCCCTTGGATTTGTATTCCGCCAAGCTGGCCGATTCGGAGTCGATGCAGGAAATCCTAAAAGTGGGCCGTCCGCGCGTAGTCAATGACCTCGATATCTTCAGCCATGTTTCGGCAGAACACACGCGCCGCATTGCGGCGCAAAAGTACAAATCCAGCTACACCATGCCGATGTTCCTGAATGGGGAGTTTTTCGGCTTTTTGTTCTTTAATTCCCATCGAAAAAATGTTTTCGATGAGACTACCCTGCATTATCTGGATATGGTGGGACACCTGCTGTCTTTGCTGGTGATCCATGAAATGGCTACGGCGCGCAGCTTGTATGCAATCGTCAAGACGGCCGCAAACATCACGCTGCACCGCGATGTCGAGACCGGCGCGCATCTGGATCGGATGTCCAATTTTTCCCGCCTGATCGCCAAAGAAGTGGCAAAAAAATATCGGCTAAACGATGATCTGGTGGAGCATATCTTTTTGTTTTCGCCGCTGCATGACATCGGTAAGATCGGCATCTCGGACAGTATTTTGCTCAAGCCCGGAAAGCTGACAGAATCGGAATTTGACACCATGAAAACCCATGCCTCAAAAGGTGGCGAGATCATAGACATGATGCTGAAAAATCTTGGCTTCGACGAATTTCCCCACGCGGAAATCTTGCGCAATATCGCGCTTTATCATCATGAGGCGATCAACGGCAGCGGATATAACGGGCTGATGGACGAAGAGATTCCCATAGAGGCAAAGATCGTTGCGGTCGCCGATGTGTTCGATGCGCTGACCAGTGTTCGCCCATACAAAGAAGCATGGAGTGTCGACAGGGCATTTATGTTTTTGCAGTCTATGGCGGGTACCAAGTTTGACAACGACTGCGTGGCTGCTTTGATACATTGCCGCGACGAGGTGGAGGCCATACAAAAAAGATTCCAGGAAGACCATCTCGGTTAACCTATCCCTGACGATAAAGTCCGGTATTGGCAACGCCCCTTAAAGCCCCGACTGCCGCACTGTCGATCTGTTTGTGCAACAATTCGTCCTCATGAAAACACCCAAGCAATTTTTACGATGAATCCCACTCTCGTCTTTGACATCGAAACCATACCCGACGTCGCGGGGTTGCGCACCCTGCATGAACTGGATGCGCGCGTCAGCGATGCGGAAGTGGCGGAAATGGCCTTTCAGCTGCGCCGCCAGAAAACCGGCAGCGACTTTATGCCTCACCATCTGCAACGCGTCGTGGCGATTTCCTGCGCGCTGCGCGAGGGCGACAACTTCAAAGTCTGGTCGCTCGGCGATCAGCATGAAGATGAGGGTTCCATCATTCAGCGCTTCTTCGACGGCATCGACAAATATACGCCGCAACTGGTGTCGTGGAACGGCGGCGGGTTCGATCTGCCGGTGCTGCATTATCGCGGCCTGATCAACGGGGTGCAGTGCGCGCGATACTGGGATCAGGGCGAGGACGACAAGGAATTCAAGTGGAACAACTACATCAGCCGCTACCATTCGCGCCATCTCGACCTGATGGACCTGCTGGCGATGTATACCGGTCGCGCCAACGCGCCGCTGGATGAGCTTGCCAAGCTGATCGGCTTCCCCGGCAAGCTGGGTATGGACGGCAGCAAAGTGTGGGAGGCGTATCAGCAGGGCAAACTGGACGAGATACGCAACTATTGCGAGACCGATGTGGCGAATACCTGGCTGGTGTTCGCGCGCTTCCA
Organism: Gallionella sp.; assembly: GCA_003134595.1. Taxonomy (GTDB): domain Bacteria; phylum Pseudomonadota; class Gammaproteobacteria; order Burkholderiales; family Gallionellaceae; genus Gallionella. The sequence continues at coordinate 7,200 of PLBS01000165.1, forward strand.
GATGATGCGCGGCGTGTTGACGCGCGCACGCTACCATAAGGAATGCGATTTGGTGCGCGCCGAATTGGGCAAGCTCGATCAGCCGCACTGGCAAGAATTCCTGGCTGCCTGGCCTGAGCAGAAAAAATAATTATCCACCCATTACCGTTCGCCCCGATAACCAGCGACTTGGCTGTCGTCTTTTGGCAGCTTAGTCGAATGGCTAGTAGTTACATCAACTAGTCGAAGGGCGCATTTATTATGTCCACAGAAAACAGAGTAACAATCGAATCGCTAGATCAGGAAGGTCGCGGCGTGGCGCACGCCGATGGCAAAGTGATCTTCATCGAAGGCGCGCTGACCGGAGAGACGGTCAGCTATTCTTCCTATCGCAAAAAACCGTCGTTCGAATTGGCGCAAGTCACGCAGATACACAAGTCATCGTCGATGCGCGCGCAGCCGAAGTGCATACATTTCGGCGTATGCGGCGGCTGCTCGATGCAGCATCTGGATGCCAACGCGCAGGTCGCGGTGAAGCAACGCATCCTCGAAGACAGCTTGTGGCACATCGGCAAGGTGAAGGCGGAAACCATCCTGCCGCCTATCTACGGGCAGACCTGGGGCTATCGCGAGCGCGCGCGCATCTCGGTCAGGCACGTGATCAAAAAGGGCAAGACGCTGGTCGGCTTTCACGAAAAGCGCAGCAGTTTCGTCGCCGAAATGCAGAGCTGCGAAATCCTCACGCCGAAGATCGCCGCGCTGATTCCTCTCCTGGCAGAGCTGGTCGGCAGTCTGTCTATTAGGGATAAATTGCCGCAGATCGAAGTGGCGGTTGGCGAGTTCGTCGATGCGCTGGTGCTGCGCGTGATGGAGCCGCCAACCAGTGAAGATGAAGCTGCGCTGCGCGCCTTTGCCGATAAACATGAGATTCAATTCTGGCTGCAATCCGGGGGGCCGGATACCTTTGTCCCATTTCATCCGCTGAATGCGCCGCAACTTTCCTACAGCCTGCCCGAATTCGGCATCACCATGCCGTTCGCGCCGAGCGAATTCACCCAGGTAAACAGCGCGCTGAATCGCGTGATGATCAGCCGCGCCATGCGTCTGCTCGACCCGCAACCGGGTGAGCTCATCGCGGATTTCTTTTGCGGCTTGGGCAACTTCACGCTGCCGATCGCCCGCAGCGGCGCGCAGGTGCTCGGCATCGAAGGCAGTGCCGCACTGGTGGTGCGCGCCAAACAAAATGCCGCATTGAACGGCTTGGCAGACAACACCGAGTTCGCCGCGATGAATTTGTTTGAGATGACCGAAGCAGCATTTGCCCAACTCGGCTCTTTCGACAAATTGCTGATCGATCCGCCGCGCGACGGTGCGATGGAGCTGGTGAGGTCATTGAGTTGTGGAAATGGGGGCGGTGAACATGCCCCGTACCGCATCGTGTATGTTTCGTGCAATCCCGCCACGCTGGCGCGCGATGCCGCCGAACTGGTGCAACGCGGTTATGTGCTGAAATCCGCCGGGGTGATGAACATGTTCCCGCATACTTCGCATGTGGAGTCGATTGCCTTATTCGAGAGAATGTAGGGCGGAAGCCCACGTAAAGTGGACGCCGTGGTTGTAAAGGGGCTGATGCCTCAACAACCACGCAGCCCCGCAGGAGCGTTCCGCCATTTGCAAGCCGGAACCGCTATGAGTTTTGCCCAACGCTGATTTGATGTGGTGGGCTTTGCCCACCATACCAAAGGTAGGCAATCCGCTAAGGGCAAAAGCCCCTGCGGAATTGACACTGTCGGGCGAAGCCCGACCTACGACTGAAAAAAACGTGAGCACAAAAAAGGCGACCATCGGGTCGCCTTTTTGTTGTATTACGTTTCGTTAATCCCGCTCGCCGCTAAATGCCATCAGCAGATTCAGCAGGTTGATGAAGATGTTGTAGATGTCCAAATACAAACTCATCGTCGCCATCACGTAGTTGGTCTGGCCACCTTGCACGATCTGGCTGATGTCATACAGGATGTAGGCCGAGAAGATCAGCACGGCAATCGCGGAGATGGTCAGCGCCAGCGCGGGCACCTGGAAGAACATGTTGGCCAGCGAAGCGACTATCAGCAGAATCAGCCCGATGAATAGGAACTTGCCCATGAAGCTGAAATCTCTTTTGGTGACGGTTGCCAGCGTCGCCAGGCTGAAGAAGATTATCCCGGTTCCGCCTGCCGCCATGCCCACCAGTTGCGCGCCGTTTTTCAGATGCAGCGCGACTTGCAGGATCGGGCCGAGGAAGAATCCGGCGACAAAGGTGAAGGCCAGCAGTAGCGCGACACCCCAGCCGCTATTGCGCGTGGCCGATACGCCGAACATCAAGCCCATCATCACACCGAACATCATCAGCGTGGCGATGATCGGATGCTGTGCCATGTATGAGAAATTAGTGGACATGCCGACGAATGCGCCGATTAACGTCGGGATCATGGTGAGCGCCAACATCATGTAAGTGTTGCGCAGTACCTTGTTCTGTTCGGTCGCGACTGTGCCGATTTGCGTTGCGGGAAGATATTGTTGTTCCATTTGAAGCCTCCTAAAAGTTATGCGTGTGTCATGCAGCGGGCGTAAGACTAGCGAAGTACGGTTAAAGTTTCAATCGTGTACGCAGAAGGGGATTAGGTTGGCGAAGGTTGCAGTCTTCAACCAACTTTTCGGCATCGCATTATTCACTGTTGAATGGAAAAGATACAGGGAATTTTATACAATTATCTGATCCCTGACAACAAAACCGCCATGCGCAAACAGTGCGCACGCACTTAGTCTCCTGATCTGTTTCGGCTCTGGAAACGTCGATTTGGAAAATGTATTTGCAGTGGCGCAACATTCTGTTACATTTACCTCGTACTCGCATCCTTTAAGGCGTTGTCGGTAGGCGCAAAAAATAATTAGCTTCGCGCCGTCTGCATGACGTCTGCGCAGCATAAGGAGAATGCAATTGCGGCTGGAACTCTATCCCGGTTTCTGAAATGAATTTCAGAACACGCAACATCTGCCCTTCCTTGGCTCAGTTCGCGCCGTTTCTATTATCGCGCATTTTATTCTTGTCGCCTGCTCTCACTTGGGCGGCATCGGATAGTCTGGACAACATTCCGTATTTCGTGCTCACCACCGAATTGCCCGAGGTCAGGGATTCTCTCCTGAATGCCAACATCGACCTATCCAAGCAAGCAGGCGTGGATAGCTTTCGCTTGGACACTTTCAAACATATAGAGACCGTTCCTGGTTGGAGCACCGTCGCCGCACACTTGCTAAGATCAGCAAAGACTTCTTTCTGTCGGCTGAGTATTGGGGCGGAACTGCAAGTTCGCTCGATCCTTTTTTTGCCCAGGACGAAGTCGATGCCGGCTTTGATTTAAGTTTCAAAGGTAGCTGCGAAGCTTTTGTAAACGGTTGCGACCGGGCAGTTGCTTGCGGTAGTCAGGTTTTGCAGGGTTTCATAATTTTTTGTTTGGTTCGATTATTTATTGATGTGCAATTCATGGTTTTTATTAACATCTCCGCAGAGAGATGATGTTTTAAACCCGGTGTCGCGTTGCATTGCCGGGAAAGGCGTAGCGAGATGGCCCTTCTCTCCGGCGGGTTCGTCGAGCAAGCCCCCCTATTTCAGGGGTACTGGTGTGTTCACCGGACCGGAAGCAGTGGTATTCCCGGTTTATTCAACCAATCGGAGAGGAGCGATAAAATGACTAAGAAGATAAAACTGGTTGCTGCAATCGTTATGGCGTTTGCGGCGCAAGGCGTTATGGCTGCCACCGTTGATTTCGGCGGCTACCTGCGCAGCGGTTCCGGAAGTAGTACCAAAGGCGGCACGGACGTTTGCTTCAGGCTTAATGGCGACTCGGCGTTAGACCCTGGCTATGCAGCCGTTGATGGTGCGGGGCGTCTCGGTAATCAGTGCGATACCTATGGGGAAATCAAGCTGGGTGCCATGATGGGCGAAAGTGATGGCACGAAGTTCGGTGTCCATACACTAATCGCATTTGGCACTCAGCAAGTCGCTGACTACGAGCAAACCATTCCGGCTTTCCGCGAAGCGTACGGTTCGGCGGAGGGCTTTGGTAGCGGCGCCTTTGCTAAATCAACCATGTGGGTCGGTAAGCGTTATTACAACCGCAAGGACGTGCATATCGTCGACCTCTTTACACTCGAGGTCGCAGGTCCGGGTGCCGGAATTGAGAACATTGATGTCGGTGTTGGTAAGTTCTCCTACGCATTGATGAAACTAGGTAACGCAAACTATCAAGGTTTAACTGGGGATCCGGGCCAACAAATTGGTCGCGTGACTTTGGCTGGCGATCCCGGTCAACAAGAAACCAACCATGACCTCCGCCTCGAAGGAATTGACTTGGGCAAGGCTGGTTCGCTCGGCTTTGGAACAAACATTATCCGAAGCAACAATACAGCTCTCTACGGTAATCAACTTAACGGTTATTCAGCGTGGGCGACCCATTCGATCGTAATGTTTGGCGGTGTACAGAACGGTCTGACACTGCAGACGGCTCATGGTGCAGGTTCGCTAAATGGCGAGGGGCTGACGTGGGCTAATTCCACCAACCCTGGGGTCCATTCAGGATGGCGTGTCATCGACGCTGCGAACTTCGAGTTTGGCGATAAAGTGAACGGGGCGGCCTTCTTGGGTTACGGTAAGGAGAATTACCCTTGGTTCGGCACTACTTCTTGCTGCTTGTCAAAAGGCACAGACAGGACGACAACGTCTTTGGTCGTTCGTCCCGTATATCACTTTACGGAGAACCTCGGTCTGGCGGTCGAGGCAGGCACAACCCGTGTGAGAGGCTCCAACCTGAACTACGATGGCAATTTTGCTTATACAACCAACCACCTGAACAAACTGACGATTTCACCGCAATTGTCGATGGGTAGCGGTTTCTATGCACGCCCGGTTCTGCGCGCCTATGCCTCATTCTACAATTGGAACAAGGGTGGAGCGCATGCGTGTACCGGTCGCGATTGCCAAACTGCCGTGGCAGGGACATTTGATAATGTCACAAGCGCTCGTACGTATGGCGTTCAAATGGAAGCCTGGTGGTAAGTCGAAGCACTACGGCTGATGTACGCTAGGTGTGCAGACGCAGTTCTGCACATCTAGCGCATTATGAAACAGACAGGCGGGCTCGCCCGTCTGTTTTGTCATCGCGTGTCTAGTTAGCGAATCGTCATGCGTTGAGACCAATGGGTTCAGGTATCTTTTTTGGCAAATGCTAATGATCAAATTTGATTCCTTTGGCGGGTTGTCTGCAAAGAATTAATCAATACTCTCCCGATAAAGATGAGAGATTGAATCATGGATGGAGTAGACAAATATGTCCGACGTCGTCTTGCGCGGCATTCGTAAGTCATTTGGAAAGCTCGAAATATTGCACGGCATTGATCTTGAGATCAAAGACGGTGAATTTGTGGTCTTTGTTGGTCCGTCTGGCTGCGGAAAGTCGACTCTGTTGCGCGCGATTGCCGGGCTGGAGGACATCACCGCCGGTGAGCTTCGTATTGGCGGCAAGTATTGCAATGACATACCGCCATCCAAGCGTGGTGTTGCGATGGTTTTTCAAAGCTACGCTCTCTACCCGCACATGACCGTCGCAGAAAACATGGCTTTTGGTCTTAAGCTGGCTGGGCTGGACAAACATCAAATGAAGGAGGCCGTTGATCGCGCTGCAAAAATTCTCCGGATCGAGCCGCTGATGGAACGCAAGCCCAAGGAGTTGTCTGGCGGCCAGCGACAACGTGTCGCCATTGGTCGTGCCATTGTCCGAAAGCCGGAGGTGTTCCTGTTCGATGAGCCGCTGTCGAATCTGGATGCTGCGCTGCGAGTGCAGATGCGTATCGAAATCACCAAGCTGCATCATGACCTGAATAGCACCATGATTTATGTGACGCACGACCAAGTCGAGGCCATGACCTTGGCCGACCGGATCGTCGTTTTGTCTGATGGAAATGTCGAACAAGTCGGCTCTCCCCTAGACTTGTATCACCACCCGCTCAACCTGTTTGTGGCCGGTTTTATCGGCTCGCCGAAAATGAATTTCATCGAGGGAAAGCTGGTAGCTGCTTCGGATGAGTCCGCGACTGTCCAACTGGCGGATGGCAGCATGATTGTGACTGCCGTGGATGCACGCGAAGGGGTGCCAGGTGCCAAGGTGACCGTCGGCATTCGCCCGGAACATTGGGCATTTGACACGAGCGGTAACACACTCAGCGGTGAAGTCATTGCCGTTGAACACCTTGGCGAAGCGACCATGCTTTATCTTCAAGCACAGGGCGCTTTGGAGCCTCTCGTGGTTCGTGCCGATGCAACTCATGATGCAAAAGTAGGCGAGAAAATCAGCGTGCATCTGCCGCC
>PLBS01000080.1 GCA_003134595.1 Gallionella sp.
GTGGCACGGGAGGTCACATTTTTCCCGCACTCGCCGTGGCCGACATTCTGCGCTCGCAGGGTTGGCAGGTGACCTGGCTGGGTGCACCCCACAGCATGGAAGCCGACCTGGTTCCCAGGCATGGCTATGAAATGGCGTGGGTACGCTTTTCCGGGGTGCGTGGCAAGGGCTTGCTGCGTCTGTTGCTGTTGCCATTCAATCTGCTGGTCGCATTGTGGCAGAGCGCGGCCGCAATATTGCGCCATCGCCCCGATGTGGTGCTGGGTATGGGCGGCTACATCACTTTCCCGGGCGGGATGATGGCGGCATTGTTGCGTCGCCCATTGGTGATACATGAACAAAATTCCATCGCCGGATTGAGCAACAAGCTGCTGGCGCGCATCGCGCAAAAAGTGCTGAGCGGATTCCCCGAGGTGTTGCCGCACGCAATATGGTGCGGTAATCCGGTGCGCAACGATATTGCCGCATTACCTGAACCGCAGCAACGTTATGCCACGCGCAACGGCAAGCTGAATGTGCTGGTGGTAGGCGGCAGTCTGGGGGCAAAGGCGATCAACGAAGCATTGCCGCATGCGCTCGCGCTGCTGCGGGAAGATATGCGCCCCAACGTGCTGCATCAAACCGGCAAACAACATTTCGAAGCGGTGAAGCGGTCATATCAACAGGCAGGAGTGCAGGCCGATATCAAGCCGTTCATGGACGAAATGGCCAGGCACTACGCCAATGCCGACCTGGTGATTTGTCGCGCCGGTGCGTTGACTGTTGCGGAACTTGCCGCAGCGGGTGTGGCGAGCATATTGATCCCGTTCCCGTTTGCGGTGGACGATCACCAGACCCGCAACGCGCAGTTTTTGAGCAAGCACGGCGCGGCGGTGTTGTTGCCGCAGAGCGAGTTGAGCGCGGAAAAACTGGCGCAGATGCTGTGCGACCTGATGGATGGTGAACGGGGCCGCGAAAAATTATTGGTGATGGCGCAGAAGGCGCGCGGATTGGCCAAGGCAGATGCTGCACTTGCGGTTGCAAGAGTGTGTGAGGGGTTGGCGGCATGAAACACAAAATCAAACACCTCCACTTCGTTGGCATCGGCGGTTCCGGCATGAGCGGCATCGCCGAGGTGTTGCTGAATCTGGGCTTTCAGGTGAGCGGCTCCGATCTGGGCTCAAACGCGGCTACGAAACGTCTTAAAAAACTCGGTGCGACGGTGTATCTCGGCCATGACGAGCAGCATCTGACCAATGCCGACGCAGTGGTGGTCTCGACTGCTGTGGGCCAGGACAATCCCGAAGTGATGGCAGCGCGTGCGCGCCGAATTCCGGTGGTGCCGCGCGCGATGATGCTGACCGAGCTGATGCGTTTGCGTCAGGGCATAGCCGTGGCGGGGACGCACGGCAAGACCACCACCACTTCGCTGACCGCCAGCGTATTGGCCAGGGGCGGACTCGATCCGACTTTCGTGATCGGCGGAAAACTCAACAGCAGCGGCACCAATGCCAAGCTGGGGACGGGCGAATTCATCGTGGTCGAGGCCGACGAGTCGGATGCCTCATTCCTGTATCTGCAACCGATAATCGCGGTAATCACCAACATCGATGCCGACCATATGGAAACCTACGGCCACGATTTTGAAAGGCTCAAGCAGGCATTCGTGGATTTCGTCGAACATCTGCCGTTCTATGGGATGGCGATGCTGTGCATAGACGAAGCCAACGTGCGTGAAATTCTGCCGCGCATCAGCAAACCGGTGACGACTTATGGCTTCAGCGAGGGCGCGCAAATCCGCGCCGTGAATGTGCGCCATCAGGGCGGCCAGATGCGCTTCACCGCGCAATGTCGCCAGAACGGAACCCCCAGGGATCTGGACATCACACTGAATCTGGCCGGAATGCACAACGTGTTGAACGCTCTCGCCGCAATTGCCATCGCGCTGGAAGTCGGCGTGGCGGATGACGCGATTGTTGCGGCACTGGCGGAATTTCAGGGCGTAGGCAGGCGCTTCCAGCGTTACGGTGAAATAGCCTTGCCGAATGGAGGCAGCTTCACGCTGATCGACGACTACGGGCACCATCCGGTGGAAATGGTCGCCACGCTGGAGGCGGTGCGCGGCGCGTTCCCCGGCCAGCGTATGGTGCTGGCATTTCAGCCGCATCGCTACACACGCACACGCGACTTGTTCGAAGATTTTGTGAAAGTTTTATGCAGTGTGGACGCGCTGGTGTTGGCGGAAGTATATGCGGCAGGTGAGCCTCCCATCGTCGCAGCAGACGGACGCGCGCTGATGCATGCCTTGCGTGTGGCCGGGCAAAACGAAGCGGTGTTTGTCGAGGATATACAGCAGATGCCCCAGGCAATCATGCAGATGGCGCGCGACGGCGATGTGGTCATCACCATGGGCGCGGGTTCGATCGGCAGTACGCCGAATAAATTGCTGGGAAAAAGCGACGCTGATGCTACCGGGAAAATGCCAGCCATGCAGGCGCAGCGCTTGGGTGAGTTATGAGCATGACTGAGCCACAACATTTTGTTAACTCAGCATTGCGCGGCACATTGCGCCGTCAGGTTGATATGAGCAAGCACACCAGCTGGCACGCAGGCGGTACGGCTGAGCGGATGTATCAGCCCGCCGATCTGGATGATCTGCTGGTGTACTTGCGCAGTTTGCCGGCTGATGAGCCGCTGTATGCGGTGGGCTTGGGCAGCAATCTGCTGGTGCGCGACGGCGGATTGCACGGCACGGTGTTGATGCTGCATGGGACATTGAGTGCATTGCGGCTGGAAGATGACGGCAGCGTTTATTGCGAGGCAGGTATATCCGGTGCCAAGTTGGCGCGCTTCGCCGCACTGCACAATTTGCAAGGCGCAGAATTTTTTGCCGGCATTCCCGGCACGCTGGGCGGCATGCTGGCGATGAACGCCGGTTGCTACGGCAGTGAAACCTGGGGAAAAGTGCTGCGCGTGCAGACCGTAAACCGGCACGGTGAAGTGCGGGTGCGCACTGCAGCCGATTATGAAATCGGGTATCGGCATGTAGTCAGGATCAAGGAACAAGTTACAAGGTTCAAGGAACAGGGTTCAAACCTTGTCTCTTGTGCCTTGCCCCTTGCACCTGAATCTTCCGAATTCTTTGTCGCCGCATGGCTGCAATTTCCCAAGGGTGACGGTGAATCGGCGCGTCAGGGAATCAAGGCCTTGCTGAGCAAGCGCATCGCCACGCAGCCGTTGAATCTGCCGAATGCCGGTTCGGTGTTTCGCAACCCCCAGGGTGACCATGCGGCGAGGTTGATCGAGCAGTGCGGTTTGAAAGGCAGGCAGATCGGCGGCGCGCAGGTGTCGGAAAAGCATGCCAACTTTATCGTGAATGCCGGCGATGCGACTGCGGCGGATATCGAGAATTTGATAAATGAAGTGCAGGCGGTGGTGCAGCAACAGACCGGCATCAAGTTGCATCCGGAAGTACGCATTGTTGGTGAAAAAAACCTATGAGCCCGCATCTCAATCCTAAATCCTCAATCCACAATCCTGCCTCATTCGGCAAAGTGGCGGTGTTGTTTGGCGGGCGTTCCGCCGAGCGCGAGGTGTCGCTGAAAAGCGGCGCGGCGGTGCTGGCGGCGCTGTTGCGCAGCGGTGTGGATGCCCATGCGTTTGATCCTGCCGTGCAGAATTTGCAGGCGCTGGTTGATGACGGTTTTGACCGTATTTTCATCGCGCTGCACGGACGATTCGGCGAAGACGGCACGGTGCAGGGCGCGCTGGAATTGCTGGGGATCCCCTATACCGGCAGCGGGGTGATGGCTTCGGCATTGGGCATGGACAAGTGGCGCACCAAGCTGGTGTGGCAGGCGGGCGGGTTGCCGATACCGGACTACGCGCTGCTCGATGAACACAGTGATTGGAAGGCTGTTGCAAAGCAGCTGGGCTTGCCGCTGTTTGTAAAACCCGCCAACGAAGGTTCCAGCGTCGGCATCAGCAAGGTAAAAGCGGTGAGCGAGTTACCGGCTGCATACCACGAAGCCGTCAGGCACGACAAGCTGGTGCTGGCGGAAAGTTTTATCGGCGGCGGCGAATATACCGTTGCGCTTCTGGGCGATCAGGCGTTGCCGGTGATCAAGATCGAGCCGGCCAATGAGTTCTACGACTACGAGGCGAAATACTTGCGCAACGATACCCGCTATTTGTGCCCGAGTGATCTGAGTGCCGAGCAGGAGGCCGGAATGCAGCGCTTGGCCAAACAAGCGTTTGCGCTGATCGGCGGGCAAGGTTGGGGGCGTGTGGATTTTTTGAAGGATGAGGCGGACAAACTATATTTGCTGGAAGCGAACACCTCGCCGGGCATGACCGACCACAGCCTGGTGCCAATGGCGGCACGTCAGGCAGAAATGAGTTTCGAGCAACTGGTGCTGCGTATTTTGGAGTTGGCTCATGTGGGATAACGCGCCATTGCTGCGCAGTATCGCCAACGCGCTGTTTGTCTTCAGTGTGTGCGCGGTGTTGTATGGCGCTGCTTATTACGCGGCGCATCTGCCGGGATTGTTCCCGTTGCATAGCGTGCGCTTGAGTGCCGCCCCGCAACGGGTTGACGCAGCGAAGGTATTGCAGGCGGTGCGCAACGAAGTGCAGGGTAATTTTTTTACCGTGGATATCGAACGCTTGAGGCAGTCATTGGAAAAGCTGCCGTGGGTGCGCGGTGTCAGCATACGCCGCGAATTTCCATACCGGCTGGCGGTGCGGCTGGAAGAGCATCAGACGTTGGCGCGCTGGAACAATGTTGCGCTGGTGAATCAGCAAGGCGAGGTTTTTGTAGCAAATAGCGAGCAAGCGTTGCCGGTTTTTACCGGGCCAGACGGAGCAGCGCCTGAAGTTACGCAGCATTACGCACAATTCAGTCAGCAACTTGCCGCACTGGATTTGCAAGTGACTCGGCTTGTCTTGTCGCCGCGCCATGCCTGGCAATTGCGCTTGAGTAACGGCATGGTGCTGGAACTGGGGCGTGAGGATATGCAGCAGCGTCTGGCCAGGTTTGTGGCGGTGTATCCCTATAGCCTTGCGGCAATACAAAGCCAGGTGAAATTCGTGGATTTGCGCTACCGCAACGGGTTTGCGGTGAGCGGGCTGGCTAATGGTGGATTGGCTAAACAAGGTTGATAGGCGGCAGTGGAGAACAAACGATGAGCAGAAACAAGGAAGCTAAAAATCTGGTGGTCGGGTTGGATATTGGCACATCCAAGATCGTGGTCATCGTCGGCGATGTCAAGCCGGACGGCATGCTGGAAGTGATTGGCATGGGTATGCACCAGTCATCAGGGATGAAGAAGGGCATGGTGGTCAACATCGAAGCGACGGTGGGTGCGATTCAGCGCGCGCTGGAGGAAGCCGAGCTGATGGCCGATTGCAAAATTACCGAGGTCTATACCGGCATCGCGGGCAGCCATATCCGCAGTATCAATTCGCGCGGCATGGTGAAGATAAAGGAGAAAGAAGTCGCCTCCGCCGACATCGAGCGCGTGATCGAAACGGCCAGTTCGATCAGCCTGCCGGGCGATCAGCAGATACTGCACATCCTCGAGCAGGAATTCAGCATCGACGGCCAGGACGGCATCAAGAAGCCGCTCGGCATGAGCGGGATGCGGCTGGATGTCGAGGTGCATATCGTCAGCGGCGCGGTGGCTGCGGTGCAGAACATCATGAAGTGTATCCATCGTTGCGGATTGGAAGTGAACGAATTGATTCTGCAACCGCTTGCATCCAGCAAGGCCGTGCTCGCCGATGATGAGAAAGAACTGGGCGTGTGCCTCGTGGACATCGGCGGCGGCACCACCGACATTGCGGTGTTCACCGGCGGCGCGATCCGCCACACCGCCGTGATACCGATCGCCGGCGACCAGATCACCAATGACATCGCCATGGCCTTGCGCACCCCGACGCAGGATGCCGAGGACATCAAGATCAAGCATGGCTGTGCGCTGCGTCAACTGGCCGATGGCGGCGCGATCGAGGTGCCCGGCGTGGGCGAACGCGGGCCGCGCATGTTATCGCGTCAAACCCTGGCGGAAGTGATCGAACCGCGCGTCGAAGAATTGTATTCGCTGGTGCAGCAGGAGCTGCGCCGTAGCGGCTTCGAGGAGTTGTTGTCATCGGGCATCGTGATTACCGGCGGCAGCAGCGCCATGCAAGGCATGGTCGAATTGGGCGAGGAAATTTTCCATCTGCCGGTGCGCCTGGGTATCCCGAAATATATCGGCGGGTTGTCCGATGTGGTGAAAACACCGCGCATGGCGACCGGTGTGGGGCTGCTGTTGTATGGCCTGGAACATCATCAACGCAATGAGGAGACGCGTATGCAATCGAATTCATTTGGTGACGTGTTGGCAAGGATGAAAGCCTGGTTTCAGGGGAATTTTTAGCGGGTAGGGGCACGGCGCGCCGTGCCCGTACGGTATTTTGTTATTAACATTAAGTACGAGTTCAGGGTTGGTTTTTTGTAATTATTTTTAAAGGAGACGGCGATGTTTGAAATCATGGAAGCACAAGCTCAGGATGCGGTGATCAAAGTGATCGGTGTGGGCGGTTGCGGCGGTAACGCCGTGGACCATATGATCGAACAAGGGGTGCAGGGAGTCGAGTTCATCGTCATCAATACCGATGCACAGGCGCTCAAGCGCAGCAAGGCGAGCACCCAGTTGCAAATCGGCGCAACGATCACCAAGGGTTTGGGTGCAGGAGCCAAACCCTCGGTTGGCCAGGCGGCGGCGGAAGAAGATCGCGAGCGCATCAAGGAGATGCTGGCCGGCGCGCACATGGTGTTCATCACTGCCGGCATGGGCGGCGGCACCGGAACGGGTGCCGCACCGATCGTCGCGCAACTCGCCAAGGAGATGGATATCCTGACCGTGGCGGTGGTCACCAAGCCGTTCGCTTATGAGGGCAACCGGATGCGGTTCGCCAAAGCCGGTATCGAGGCGCTGACCGAATATGTTGATTCCCTGATCATCGTGCCGAATTCCAAGCTGATGGAAGTGCTGGGCAATGATGTCACCGTGCCGGAAGCTTTCAAGGCAGCCAACGGCGTGTTGCAGGGTGCGGTGGCGGGTATCGCCGAAGTGATCAACGTGCCCGGTTTGATTAACGTGGACTTCGCCGACGTGCGCACCGTGATGTCGGAAAACGGCATGGCGATGATGGGTTCGGCGGTTGCCTCGGGCCCGAATCGTGCGCGGGTCGCCGCCGAGCGTGCGATTGCCAGCCCGCTGCTGGAAGATATTGATATGTCCGGTGCGCGCGGCGTGCTGGTGAATATCACATCATCAAACCAGTTGAAGCTTAAAGAAATCGACGATGTGATGGAGTGCGTCCAATTCGCCGCCGAAGAGGCAACCGTGATCGTCGGCTCGGTGTTCGATGAAGCCATGGGTGACGAAATGCGTGTGACGGTCGTGGCCACCGGCCTCGGCGCACCGCTGGCGCGCAAGCAAGCCAAGCCGGAAATCGTCTATCAGAATCAGGACTTCCAAAGGACCGGCACGCATGACGAGCCGATGACCAAAGTGAATTACGGGGAGCTGGAAACGCCGACCATTATGAGAAGCGGACGCAGGGCGGCGGTAGATGCGATGGAAAAATCCGGGGTGGATACTTATGACATTCCGTCCTTCCTGCGTAAACAGGCGGATTGAAAATCGAGGGACTAGGGTCAAGGAAAACCTGACCCACCAGTCGGAAAACCCTGCTGTGGTAAAATTGTCCATATGATTTCGGTAATCAAAGCAGCGATGGTCAAGCAACGCACCTTAAAAAGTTCCGTCAGTGTGACGGGAGTCGGCTTGCACAGCGGCGAAAAAGTCACGCTCGGTTTACGTCCGGCACCGGTCAATACCGGCATCGTATTTCGCCGCGTGGATGTAAAGCCGGTCGAGGAAATTCGCGCACGCGCTGAACTGGTGCATGACACACGTTTGTCCACCTGCATGGAGCAAGGCGGTGTGCATGTCGCCACCATCGAGCATCTGATGTCGGCATTCGCCGGGTTGGGTGTGGACAACGCCTATGTCGATCTGGACAGCGCGGAAGTGCCGATCATGGACGGCAGTGCCGGTACATTCGTCTTTCTGCTTCAATCCGCCGGCATCGTTGAACAATCCGCCGCCAAAAAATTCATACGCATCAAAAAGACCGTGGAGGTAAAGCAAGGCGACAAATGGGTGCGCTTTGAGCCGCACCACGGCTACAAATTAACCTTCACCATCAATTTCGCCCACCCGGTGTTCGCCAATACCAAACAACACGTCACGGTCGATCTGGGCGAGGAGTCCTACGTGCGCGACATCAGCCGGGCGCGCACCTTTGGTTTCATGCAGGATGTCGAGAACATGCGCGCACAAGGGCTGGCTCTGGGCGGCAGTCTGGACAACGCCATCGTGATGGATGACTACCGTGTGCTGAATGCGGACGGATTGCGTTTCGAGGATGAGTTCGTCAAGCATAAAGTACTCGATGCGATCGGCGATCTCTACTTGCTGGGGCATCCGCTGATCGGCGCGTTTTCCGGCTACAAATCCGGCCATGCCTTGAATAATGCCCTGCTGCGCGAACTGCTAGCCGATGATCAAGCCTGGGAGTACGTCACGTTCAATAGCGTGGAAGAGGCTCCCGCGTTCCTGCGACTGCAACTACAGTCTGTTTAGAGGTTTGCTTTAACCTCGGCATGAAAACGGCAGATCTATGGGAACCTCTAAAAATGCATTTTGCGGGATGAAGCGCAAGGAGCCGCGCAGCGAATGACGAGGCATATCGCATAGATAGACGAGGAATGAGCGAGCACGTGACGCAGCGATTCGCCCGAAAAATGCATTTTTAGAGGTTCCCCTATGTTGATCCTGCGTTTATACATAGTGCTGGTGGCATTGCTGCTGGTGCTAAGCGGCGGCATGTATATCTTCACGCGCAATCGCCGCTATCTCAAATTTGCATGGCAAACGGTGCGTTTCACTGTGCTGATGCTGTTGGTGTTCGCACTGCTGTACGTGCTGGAACGCTATGTGCTGGCCGGTTGGCTGGCGGTCATTTAGAGGTTTCCCTTAAGACATCGGCTCAAGTTGCGGGCGCCAGCACAGAGATCTAGACTAGCTTTTTATTTTAGCCAGCTTCTCCAACGCAAGTTTGAGCGGTGAGTCGTTCAGGCTCAGGCTGAGTTCATTCAGCGCGTTCTGTGCCGTTTTGCTGAGTTTATGAGGGGCGGGTTTGGGTTGAAGGCGATCGAAGGAAACTTGCACCTTGACGCGGATTCCGCTAACCTCACAGCCCCGGTTCTGCATCATGACGACCAGTTCAGGTGCAAGTTGGCGTAATTTTGCAGCGACAGTGGCATTGGCAACGGCGATGCTGAGTGTGCCGAGTTGCAGGCCCAATACCTGTACTTGACTGGATTGCGCAAGATGGGGCGGGGCGACACTGATAAAATGGCGTTGCAAGGCCGATAAAGCTTGGGCTTTGGCTAGTAGCGGACGCAGTTCCTGATTGCCGTTCAGCAAAGTTTTCAGATGTTGTGCCACAAATTTTCTATTACTTGAGAAGGGGGAGGCAT
>PLBS01000079.1:0-6480 GCA_003134595.1 Gallionella sp.
TTTGCAGAGCGCTGTCTATACGGGATGCATACACTTTGAAACAATTGCAGCGCTTCCGGCAGTGTGAACTACAAGCAAAAACAACTATCATAGCGATCATGAAAAAATTGAAAGGCGCTTATCCCGGCACCGGACTGACCCTGGCACTGCTGCTGTGCTTTTCACCCTGCGCCGTGAGCGACGGCCTTCCTGACTTGGGCGATGTCTCGCAGGCCGCGCTTACCCCGCTGCAGGAACGCCAGATAGGACAGCAGAGCATGATGCAGATTCGTGCCAGCAAACAATATCTGGACGATGCCGAGATCAACGATTACCTGAATCAACTGGGTGCCAAGCTGGTCGAAAACAGTCCCGAACCTTCACTCGATTTTGAATTTTTTGCAGTCAATGATTACAGCGTCAACGCGTTTGCCTTGCCGGGTGGCTTCATCGGCGTAAATGCAGGGCTGCTGCTCATAACTCAAAGTGAATCGGAATTAGCCTCCGTGTTAAGCCACGAAATTTCGCACGTCACACAACACCATCTGGCTCGCATGATAGAGGGGCAACAGGGTGATAGTCTGATCTCGATGGCGGCCATCGCCATCGCCATACTCGCCGCACGCACCAGTCCGCAAGCGGCAGAAGCCACCATCGCCAGCGTGCAGGCGGGCAATATACAGAAACAGCTTAATTTTACCCGCGCTTACGAGGAGGAAGCGGATCGCATCGGCCTGCAGCTATTACAAAAATCCGGCTTCAACACCCACGCCATGCCGGAATTTTTGGAGCGGCTGCAAAAAGCAACGCGTCTGCTGGACGGCAACGCCCCAAACTATCTGCGCACCCACCCGATCACCAGCGACCGCATCGCCGAGATCGAAAATCGAATACATAACCAGCCTTACCGCCTGATTCCGGATAGCCTGGATTTCCAACTGGTGCGCACCAAACTCATCGCCGCACAAAAGACCGCGCCGGACGCCATCGCTTATTTCAGCGACGCGCTGGGAGCTCAAAATTACGGCAACCCGATTGCACAACGCTATGGACTGGTGAGTGCGCTGCTGCGCGATAACCAGATCGAGCGCGCCAGCCGTGAGTTGACGCTGTTGCGCAAACAGGCCCAAACAAATCCGATGTCCAAAACCAATCCGATGTCCAAGAATAGCCCGATGATAGAAACCCTCGCAGGACAGGTGCTGCGCGCCACAAAAAATGATACCGAGGCGCTGGTGTTTTACCGCACTACCGTACAGAACTTTCCGCAACATCGCGCCCTGATTTATGACTACGCCGACCTGCTGTTGCAGGACAACCAAGCGGAAATCGCCGTCAAGCTGCTCACCGAACAACTCACCCGCCACCCCAGGGATGCCACGTTATATGACCTGCAAGCCAGAGCCTACGCCATGCAAGGCAAGACCGTAGAACAGCATCAGGCACAAGCCTACAGCTATGCCTGGCAGGGCAACCTGTACGCTGCGATTGAACAACTCGAATTGGCGAAACAGGCGGGCGGAAGTTTTTACCAACTCTCTACGATAGAGAGCGATTTGCGCGAGTTGCGCGAGTTGCTGGACACGCGCGGCAAGCCCTAGCCGCTTCTTTTTCGAAACCCAATAAAAAGCCCCTCTTGCGAGGGGCTTATACTTGCGGCACTACCCTAAGGTAGCTCAGGCAAGATTAACCGCAAGACTTGGGCAGAATGTTGGTTGGTATCGGGTTTGCGCCTTCCAACGCAACCACACTGCTGGCAGGAGAACCGGAAGTAACAGAAGAAACAGCTGTAGTATCGTCTTTGGTGCCATCACCGTTTGCGCAAGACCAGGCACCGGTGTTCGGGTTGTAGTACATATGCACAGAAGTGCCGACGCCGGTATTCGCGCTTAACAGCCTGCTACTCACGCCTGCGGTTTTAAAGGTCGCCACGACGCTGAAATCCTGGCCGGGGCCGGCGGCACCAGTAGCAACAGATGCAACATATTTGCCTGAGGTAATGCCGGCAACGCCGGCAGTGCCGATCGAAAATGCACCGGAAGATGTATACATCTCGGTCAACGGTGTTTTAAAACCGTCCATCAGCGTGAAGGCTTCAGCAGCTTGCGCACGGGCGGTGTAATCGCCGTAAGCAGGGATCGCCACCGCAGCCAGAATACCGATGATCGCAACCACGATCATCAATTCGATCAGGGTAAAACCTTTTTGAATGTTTTTCATGTTAAAGCTCCTTTTGAGTTAAACACACAACCTCGTGTGTTGGTAAGTACTTCAGCAATTGCCATGCCAATATCGCAATGCATTGTTATTACTGAATGTATAAAAAACACATGGGACCGCCGACACACTCTTTATATCAATATCCGTCACCCGACTGACGATTTTGGGCAGTTACATCCAATACATCCCCCTTTCGCAAAGAAGGGCCATCACGGGGGCGGGAGTGTCGATCCCACATCCATCTGCGCCAACTTCACACCGCCTAAAGGCGTTAGTGAATCGCCAGACTTTGCCTCGCGGAGGTTAGCTTTGCATAGCCAATCGACTAAGCCGCAAGCGGCAAGTCGCTGGTTATCGCATCCGGAGGATGTCATGCAGGATGGTGGATTTTCTACAGTAGGCGATTCTCCAAGTTCTCGCGAACTTGAGAAATCGGCACGCCTACCGTTGGTATGAATTCCCTCCCTACAGAAGCGCATTCGCTATGAATCCAGGTTGACACCCGGAATCTTGCTCAAATCCACATCGTCTATCTGTTCGGGCGCAAGAAATTGTTTGGCATAGTCGAGATAGACTTTTTCGCGTATGAAAACATCGAACAAATCGGGGTCGATATGTCCGCCCAGTTTGAAGTTGCCGAGGATGGTCAGGGATTCGGTGAGGGTTTTGCCTTTTTTGTAAGGTCTATCCTTGGCGGTGAGCGCCTCGAAAATATCGGCGATGCCCATGACTCTGGCTTGCACCGACATCTGTTCGCGCGTCAGCCCGCGCGGATAGCCCTTGCCATCCATGCGTTCGTGATGCCCACCGGCATATTCGGGGACGTTTTTGAGATGTCTGGGCCAGGGCAGCGATTCCAGCATCTTGATGGTGACATCGATGTGATGGTTGATGATTCCGCGTTCCGCCGCCGTCAATGTACCGGCGCGTATGGTGAGATTTTCGACTTCATCTTCACTGAGAAAATTACGCGCCTTTCCATCACCATCGCGCCATTGATAGGTGGCGATCTGGCGCACACGTTCCTGCGCCTCGGCAGACATTGCCTCGCCGCCTACATTGCAGTGCCGCAAAAATTCACGGTCCTGGTCAAACTGCGTTGCTCGCGCTGCGTAGTTTTGGCGGGCGGCCTCAACACGCTGAGCATCGGCACCTGCTGCCGCAATTTCGCGCAACATGGCAACCTCGGCATCGCGCTTGAGCACCTCAATACGAGTGTCCACCAGTTGAATCCGGTCGAACAGGGTATGCAGTTTGGTCGCCTTATCCACCACGTGCACCGGTGTGGTGATTTTGCCGCAGTCATGCAGCAAGCCGGCAATCTTTAATTCGCGCCGATCTTTGTCGGTCATCACAAAATCTTTGAGCGGTCCTTGGGTGGTGCGATTGACCGCTTCAGCCAGCATCATGGTCAGTACCGGCACGCGTTCACAATGGCCGCCGGTATAGGGCGACTTGTCGTCTATCGCGGTATTGATAAGCTGGATGAAGCCCTCAAACAACGTTTCCAACTGCTCGATGAGATGACGGTTGGTCAATGCGATAGCGGCCTGCGAAGCCAGCGATTCCGACAACTGCTGATCGTCGCTTGAGAACGGGACAACTGCGCCACTCTCCTTGTCTTTTGCGTTAATCAATTGCAGCACCCCGATGACTTCATTTTCGTGGTTGCGCATCGGCACGGTCAAAAAGGACTGGGAACGATAACCGGTCTTGGCATCAAATTTTTTGGTGCCGGAAAAATCGAATCCCTGCGCCATATAGGCATCGGGAATATTCACCGTTTCGCCGCTAAGTGCCGAGTGGCTCACTACCATGGCGTGATTGGGCTTGCCGGCATCATCGTAAAGCTGAATCGGATAAAAGGTAATCGGTACGCCGCTGGTTCCGCCCATCGCCTTATTCAGCGTATTGTTGCGCAAAATTTCAAAGCGCAACACTCGCTGCTCCTGTTCGTGCAGGTAGAGCGTGCCGGCATCGGCGTGCGTAATGCGCATCGCCGCTACCAGAATGGTTTCCAGCAGGCTGTTGAGATCGCGCTGTTGAGACAGGGCGATGCCAATCTCATTGAGGTCTTTGAGGCGATGCAGAAGGTTGTCGGAAGAATGCATGGGGTAGTCGTTAGTCGTTAGTCGTTAGTCGTTAGTCGTTAGTCGTTAGCCGTTAGCCGTTAGTCTGCTTAGGTTTGATTTAACTAGCGACTACCGACTTAGCAGCTAATAACTATTACTTGATACAAACTGCGCGTACCTGATGCATATCGGTAACGCCCTGCAGCACCTTCTCCATGCCGTCTTGCTTTAACGTGTGCATTCCTTCGTCCAGCGCGATGGCCAATAACTCGGCGACCCTCGCATGTTCCTGAATGGCCTTCTTCACAGGGTCGGTACCAATCAGCAATTCATGCAAACCCACTCGCCCACGATAGCCGGTGCCGGAACATTTTTCACATCCAACCGGTCCATAGATCGTAAATTGTCCTTTGTCATCGGCGAATAACTTCCGCCACTCGGCATACAGAGCCTTCATCGCAGCAGCCGGATCTTTCTTCCAGGTCACGGTATTGACCAGCTCGGTGCTGTACTCATCCAGCATCGCTTTTATTTCATCGGCGGTTGCGATATGCGGTTTCTTGCAATCGGCACACAAACGTTTTGCCAAACGCTGTGCCAAAATACCGAGCAATGCATCGGCAAAGTTGAACGGATCCATNNGTCAGCGAGGCTTCGATACCGATGGACACGGTTTCCTTGTCGCGCATTTCACCGACCATAATCACGTCCGGATCGGCACGCAGAAAGGCGCGCATGATGGTGGGAAAATCCAGCCCGGCCTTTTTGTTGATCTGCACTTGGCGCAGCCCTTTTTGGGTAATTTCCACCGGATCTTCGACGGTCCAGATCTTGGTGTCCGGCTTGTTGATGTATTTGAGAACGGAGTGCAGCGTGGTGGTTTTACCGGAACCGGTCGGGCCGCACACGAAGAACAGCCCGTATGGCTTGCTGACCGTAGCTTTGACCAACTCTGAATTGCGCGCGGAGAAGCCCATCTTTTCCAATGGCAATGGCTCACCGGAGGCCAGAATACGCATCACCACGTCTTCCACGCCGCCCTGCGAGGGAATGGTCGCCACACGCAGCTCGATATCCAGCGGGCCGAATTTCCTGAACTTGATCTTGCCGTCCTGCGGCTTGCGCTTCTCGGAAATATCCAGATCGCACATGATCTTGATGCGGGTGATCAGTGCGTTGCGATAAGTTGCCGGCACTTCGATGTAGTTCATCAATGAACCGTCCTTGCGCACCCGAATCTGCGTCTTGGCTTTGCCCGGTCCCGGTTCGATATGAATATCCGACGCGCCCATCCGGTAGGCATCTACGATGACCTTGTTGACCAGCTTGACCAATTCGTTATCGGCGGCGGCGCTGACGTCCTCCTGGCTGACACTGGAAATTTCTTCTTCTTCTCCACCCAGGCTAGTCAACAAATCATCCATGGACGATTCATCGACTACCATGCCACCACTACCATCTGAAACAGCGCCGCCGCCATAGAACAAATCCAGCGTTTGCTTGAATTCGCGTTGCGAGCAAACCAGGTAGATCAGGCGACTCTTGGAGAAAATGTTATTGACCACCCGCGAAGCCTGAATCCGCTCCGGATCAGTGGTCAAAATCAACAGCCCCTCCTGGGACTCCTCGATTGGAATCCAATGACTGCTTTCCACATACTCTCGCCTCAGGTTTTTCAACAACTCGGCAGGCCTGAGGCGATCGCTCCGGTATGGTTCGTAAGGGACTCCAAAAAAGCTGGACAGCGCCTTGCCCAAGGCGGCAACACTGACTTGAAATTCGTCTAGCAGCACCTCCTCGATGTCTATGCCCTTGCGCCGCGCGGTGCGCGTCGCCAATTCGAATTCCGCAGCAGAAAGTACCGCATCGGCAACCAGGTAGTCATACTTGGTCTTGGTCGTGCTGCTTTGCTGACGCTGATGCTGGCGCAACGCCACCGCCATGGTCTGCGCCAGTTCCTGCACGCCTTCTTCGATCATCGCCGCAAAAGGGACGCCAGCCTTGTTATTGATGACCTGGATGACGCCAACCAGATCGCCACTGGCTGAATCCAGAATCGGAGCGACCAGCATTTGCTTGGTGCGGTATCCGGTGCGCTTGTCTACTTCCTGCAAAAAACGCAGATGTGCGCTGTACTGCGCCAACTCTTTTTCATCGTAAACATCCTTGATGTTAAGCAGTTTTTTATGCATTGCCGCATAACCGGCAA
>PLBS01000079.1:6508-7686 GCA_003134595.1 Gallionella sp.
AGCATGATTTCATCAACGTTACCGGTGGCGTGTATCTTATTGTTGACGTGATTGAGATTCTTGGTGAATTCGAGCCTGAGGCTCATATCACCGGCATTATTTGCTGCGCTATTGGTCGCCATTACTGTACTCATTCCACTCCCTCGCCCGTCTCATTAGGCTGCTGTTGTGCCGACCTCGGCATCAACCATGGTCCATATCCAACCAGAATTTTGATGTCGGGTGTGTAACTCATCGCCAGCTCTTAAAGCTCGAATTCCTGATTGTTCAACAACATCTTGGGACACAGCCCATGCACACAATCTACTATCTCCTGCATGGTCAAATCCAGCTCACCCGGTTTGAGATGAGTAATGAATACCTCTGCATCGCGCTTATATTTGACCAACTCTTCAGCGAGCATACTGGGGCACAGATGCTTGGAAATTACCGCTAAATCTTTTTCACTGTTTGAAAATGCCGTCTCGATAATGAGGTAACGCAAATTCTCAATTTTGTTGACCACCTTCCATAACGCATCATTAGTGGTGGTATCCCCGCTAAATACCAGGCTCGCCCTACCACTGTCCAAATGATAGCCAACCGCAGGCACAACATGATTGGCGGGGACAGAGGTTATCTTGCGTCCATTCAGGACAACAGTCTCGCCCAGCTCCATCGACTGGTAACGCATGGATGGCTGCTGTGCGTTTGGTATCTCGCTGAAATCCGGCCATATTTTCCAATTAAAAATATGTTGCTTGAGGATGTCCAGCGTTTCCCCGATTGCATATATCGTAATCGGGCGCTCGCGCATCATCCAGACGCTGTCCAACATGAACGGAATGCAGGCGATATGATCAAGGTGAGAGTGGGTAACGAAAACATGATCAATCATGGCGAGTTCTGTCAGGCTGAGTTCACCCACCCCGGTCCCGGCATCAATCAGCACGTCATGATCGAGCAGGAACGAAGTGGTGCGCAGATTGCCACCGATTCCACCACTGCATCCCAATACTCTGAGTTTCATCTTGTCCCGTGTATCCTGAAAATTTTATTGGGGAATTTTATCGTGTTACTTGGTCTGGAACACGAACACACCGTCCCAATCCGTATTCGGTGGATTTTTACGGAAGTAGACGACCCGCTCCGCGTAGATTCTATACAGGGCAGTGTCCGGCGACATGCGCTGCAAATTC
>PLBS01000149.1 GCA_003134595.1 Gallionella sp.
GCGGCTTCTTTGTTGAAGCGGCGCGCAGAAGCCTGGCAGGTCGGCGTATCCAGGCTGGGCACGATGTTCAGCACCTTGCGCTTGCCGGCGAAGCTGTCCAGCGTGATGTTCTGCAAGTCTTTGTTCACCAGCGAGAAGGGGGGCGCGACTTTGCCCACCTGCGGAAATTCGCCATACAGTTTTACGGGTGAGCCACCCAGAGTTGTGGTTGGAGTCGGGGTCAGGGTGGTATTTTTGGTCATGCTGCTCTCCTTTGGTTGAGTACGTGACATGAGACCTTAGAGTTGGGCTCGAGTTATTTCGCGGCTAATGATAATCCTTTTCGCGCTGGTGCCGTACCGCAAGGATGGTCACGGTCTTCGCATCTACTGAGCTAATGAAGTCAGCATCAATTCGAAAACCCAGCACAACCTGTTCAGACCATCGGAATTGATTTGAGTATTATTCCCTTGGCAAATATGCAATGGGCGAATTTAGAAAAGAAGTATTTTAAAACCCATCAGTATCAAAACTGTTCCGCCGAAAATCTCAGCTTTGCTTTCGAGCCAGGTGCCGCTGTTCTTGCCGATGAAAACGCCGACCCAGCTGAAGGCGAAAGTTATTGCTCCTATGACGAGGCAGGCGATATAAGGGTTTGCATCCAATAGCGTCAGGCTGAATCCGGCAGCCATTGCATCAATGCTGGTGGCGATGGCCAGGATCAGCATCATCTTGTTGGTGATGGCCAAGATCTCTTCTTCTATGCCTTCTTGAACGCCTTCGTAAATCATTTTTGCGCCGATCAGCGCCAGCAAGCCAAAGGCTATCCAATGGGCATAAGCGTTTATCCAGCCCAACACGCCCTTGCCACCCAAATATCCGATGAAGGGCATCAAGGCCTGAAAAATGCCGAAGAACAGCCCTGCTTTTAGTGCCAAGCCGGGAACGTTTTTCTTGGCGCCCAGCCCGATGGAAACTGCAAAGGCGTCCATGCTGAGTGCGACTGCCAGGATGATGACTTCTATCATGCTGTTCCTTTTGTGGCTTATTATTTTCTGAAGGCGCGAAGCCGAAGCGGATCAGGCTAGACAGCTATACGACCTCGCAACAAAGGAAACAAAACCCACAAGTATCGGCCCGGCCAGTGTTGCGCGGCTCAGCTTGGGCAACGCCGTTTGGCGGGTACTCTCCCCCGGTTATTTGCGGCGGCCTTTTTTGGAGCAGGTGACGGCGGCGATGTTCAGGGTGTCTTTGTCAAAAGCGGCGCTGATGGGTTTGATCTCGCACATCTGCTTGCCCGGTGTGGTCTTGATGGCGACGCTGTAGTCGCTGCCGTCGGGCAGGCGGATACCGGGGAAGATGAAGTTGCCGTTGCTTGCGATCGCCAGGTCGTTCGCCCCATTGAGCTGGAGCACCAACCCTTTGCCGGAAAGTCCGGAGACCGTGCCCCCGACGGCGAAGCTACTGGTGGTGCAAGCGACGGCGACGTTGTTGACGGCCGCACCGGTGATACTGCCGCTGCCCTGACTGACCGTGCAAGCCTGTTTGACCGGTGCGGAAGGCGATGCTTTGACGGTGACGGCGTAGGCACTGCCTTTGGCTAACGCATTGGGGAAATTGAATCTGCCGTTGGCGCTGACTGCCAGATCGTTCGCCCCGTTGAGCTGGAGTACCAGTCCGCTGCCGGAAAGCCCGGAGACCGAACCGCCGACGGTGAGAGTAGCGGCGGCCGGAAGAGTGGCGGCCGGTGGTGCCTTCTCGCTCTTATCGCAACCGGCCAGCCCGGTAATCACGGTCACCATCAACAATACCGCACGCACCGCCTGTGTGAACTTTGCCATCACTCGCTCCTTGTCGTTCATTTCATCGAACATCGATTGAAGTTTGTTATCCAGTTGGCCACTCATGTCCTGAAATAACACCGAAACTTTATGTCGTGCGTGATTGTACACAATTTATACAGGCGATTTGCTTTCGACAGGCATTTGGCAAAGCTATTGCGCCATATGCCTTGCGCGGGTTAACCTTCTCCCGCTGGGCGGAGAAAGACTCTGGGGGAGAGCGGGCAAAATCAAGGGGGCGACAATGCAGAACAAAACGTTATCTGTATCTCAACCGAATAACAATGATCCGCGAGGGCGGTTGGTTGCCATGCTCAAGGCGTGTCCGCCGAACGAGGCTGCCACGCTGCTCGTATCGGCAGAATCCTCGCTGGCCTGCGAGGCGCTCGCCGAACTCAACCCTTCATTCAGCCAGGACATCCTGAGCGCGTTGCCGGACGAGCAACGTCAGGCGATCGTCAATAGCGCCACGCCGGAACTTGCGCACCAATGGGAACGCAACCGGTTGTTTGAGGCGGGCACCATCGGGCATTTCATGGAGCCGGCGTATGCCATATTCCGTCCCGAGATAACGGTGGATGCGGCGATCGAAAAGCTGCGCACACTGGTTAAAACGGCGTTCATCACTTATGGTTATGTGACAGACAGTGACTGCAAGCTGCTAGGCCTCGTCACGATGCGCGACCTGTTGTTTGCCGAGCGGGAAGCGCGGCTCGCCGACATCATGCTGCGTGATGTGTTTGTGTTCCGGCCCGGCATGGCCGTGTCGGAAGCAATGAAGCTCTCGCTCAGCCGCCATTATCCGGTCTATCCGGTGTGCGACGAACAGGAAAAGTTGCTGGGTTTGGTGCGTGGCCAGGCGATCTTCGAAGCGCAGGCTTTCGAGATCACCGCACAGGCCGGCAGCATGGTCGGTGTCGACAAGGAGGAGCGCATCTCGACGCCGATGCTGCGCAGTTTCATGTTTCGCCATCCGTGGTTGCAGCTCAATCTGTTGACCGCGTTTTTGGCGGGCGGCGTGGTGGCGCTGTTCCAGGGGACGATCGACCAGCTTGTCATCCTTGCGGTATTCCTTCCCGTCCTGGCCGGTCAGTCGGGAAACACCGGCTGCCAGGCGCTGGCGGTCACGCTGAGGGGAATCACCCTGGGCGAAATAAGATCCGGCGATTCACGCAGGCTGGTCGCGAAGGAAGGTCTGCTCGGCGCGATGAACGGAGCGCCGGTCGGCATAGTCTCGGGAATCGCGATGTACGTCATTGCAAGCGCGCAGCACTCGCCGCATGCTGTGGTGCTGGCTATGGTAGTTTTTCTGGCCATGGTCGGAGCCTGCACCATAAGCGGCATTTCCGGAGCCATCGTCCCGCTTACGCTGAAACGCTTCGGCACCGACCCCGCAACGGCATCGAGCATTTTCCTGACCACCGCCACCGATGTCGTGAGTATGGGCCTGCTGCTCGGACTGGCTACGCTTCTGATAATTTGAACTGGAATTAAATGGGCCAGCAACAATTAGCCCACTTAAGGTGCCTTACTGCTGGTTGTTTTGCGTGATGAGTACAGCAAGGCGATAGCATTGAAGCCGAGATAAACGAGATAACTGACAAAATAAAGCAGCGCTGTCCGTTCCAGCGTCATCCCGTCGGCAAACAGCCACAACAGCAGCGCGTAAAGCGGGAGCGACAATATTTCTCCTGCCATGATCAGTCCGGTGCGGTGAGCGGAGAAAAGGCCGAACAGGAACAGCCACGAGGCGATGCGTATCCAGCTGCCCAGCATGATCAACGC
>PLBS01000018.1 GCA_003134595.1 Gallionella sp.
ATCTAACCACAAAGACCAATTCCGAATGTATTCCAAGTCGTATTCAATCCTTTTCTCCATCTTGTCCAGCGTATTCGTTTCGCCCCGCCAGCCATTAACCTGAGCCCAACCAGTAATTCCCGGCTTTACTTTATGCCGCAACATGTAACCATGAATCAGCTTCCGATACTCTTCATTGTGTATTACCGCATGAGGGCGAGGACCAACCAGGGACATTCGTCCTTGCAATACATTTATTAACTGCGGCAATTCATCAAGTGAGGTTTTTCTCAAGAATTTTCCAAGCGGGGTTATGCGGGGATCACTCTTCTTCGCCTGAAGAACCTCTTCACCATCTTCACAAACTGACATCGTCCGGAATTTCCATACATCGACAACCTCGCCGTTCAAACCATAACGCCGCTGTTTAAAAATTGCGGGTCCCGGAGAGGTCAGCTTGACGGCCACGCCGATTACAGCCATCGGAACCAGCGCGATCGCCAGAAATAGCGCTCCCAGGAAAAAATCCTCCAGCCGTTTAATCCAGCCGTCCGCCCCCGTAAAAGGGGTTTCATACACCATGATTGCCGGTATTCCATGGAAATTTGTCCATCTTGCATGCAGCAAATCAGAGACAAACATATCGGGAACAACATATACCGAAACCGTTGTATCCGCGAGTGCGCTGACTAACTTTTCTATACGACGCCCATCCTGCATCGACAATGCGATATAAACGTAGTCAACCTTCCCCGCATGCGCCTCTCGTATCAAGTCCGCCAAGGCTCCTTTTAAGTAAGGTCGAACCTCGTCCGGAACAGACTCATTAACCACATCGTCATAAATGCCGAAAGGCAGCATGCCCATCCACGGTGCGTCCCGTGATTTTTCAATCAGGCGCACCCCCTGTGCATTTGCCCCAACGATAGCCAGCGTTCTTGAATGCTTTCCCTCCCGGTGTATCTCCCGAAGAAATACCCTGACAAACACCCGCGCCATGACCAAACCAAGTGGGGAGACAACAAACCACGTCATAACAACCAGACGTGAAAAATCAGCCGATGTCTTACTCATGAAGGCAATCATCACCAACACCATGACCACCATTCCCCACGCGATTACAAGATCGGTAATATCAGCAACAATACTGCCCATCCGCCACGAAGCGTATAACCCCTTGATCTCGGCAAAGAAGTAAAAGCAAACCACCGCCAAAATGGCCGATACCACGCTGTGATCGTTGATATCCACTCCGTATAACCTGTGCGCAGCCCACAGGACAACACAAATCAAACTCGCGTCAATCAAACGTTGGAATAGAAAACTTTCTGATTGGTAGGGCCGTAACGATCCGTAGGGCATTAGATATCAACCTTTATGTTGCAACTCTGGCAATGGAAGCAGCGGGAAGCAAACGGTCCTGTCTATTGGTTGCACATGACCCGCATTTGGTTCTCAAAGCCACGCAGCACGCTTGATTTATCCCAGGCTTGCGCAGCCTTACGCGCCTCCATTCCAAGCCGCTCTCGTTCCTGCGGAGCATGCAGGAACTCCAGCAATCCTTGCGCAACTCCCTGGGCATTGCCCGGCTCAACCACTTTGCCGCAGGATGATACCATCTTGGCCAGCTGCGTTCCGGGATGCGCTGTCGCCAGCACCGGCCTCCCGCTCGCCAACATCCCAAGCAATTTTGAAGGCATGACCAAATCGGCCGCATCAGCTCGCTGCGGCAATAAATGCACATCCGCCAGATTCAGCAATTCGTTCAGTTTCTCCGCCGGCTGCAACGGGAGCCAGCGTACATTGTGCAATCCCGCTCCTATCTGTATCAATCGTTCCCGTGCTGCGCCTGCCCCGCATAGCACGAACAACAATCTGGATTCAGCCTGCAAAGACCTTGCTGCTGCCAGCAAGATTTCCAACCCTTGTTTTTCGCCCATATTCCCCGAATAAAGGGCTACACATTTATCGTCTTCAATACCTAACTCGGCTCGATAGATACTTGCTTTAGGCAGGGGAAAAATATCGTGCGCATCCACCCAGTTAGGCAGCAAAACAGTTTTTTCCTGCATTATTCCCTTAGTCACAAGTCGTTCGAGCATACTGTCGGAGATCGTCGAAATACGATCGAAACCATACATCAGCCAACGCTCAATTTTTGCTGCGGTCCTGCCTGCAGCTTTTGCCTTAACCAACCCCAACCCCAATGCCGCATCAACCTCAAAGTCCTGCACGTGCAGCCAGGTTCGCGCACCGGACAGACGTGCCAACCCTAGCGCAGCCGGTGCGCAAAACAGCGTGGGCTCAAGCACGACAATGATGTCGGGTCGTTTGAAAAGTTGAATTAATAACAGCGGGATGCTCGTCAACGCAAAGGAAAACAAATGCAACAGGCGCTTGACACCTGTTGGCTGGCGCGGCACCCATAGCGGGCAACGGTGTACTTTTACTTTATTGATCAACTCAGTACGGTATATCCAGGAACGGTAGGGTTGCTGCACCTGCCACCATGGATAGTAGGGAGGGGCGGTAACAATCACCACCTCATGACCGTGATTAGCCAGCCACTCTGCCATTTCGCCATTATATTTTCCGATACCGGTCAGTTCGGGAAAGTAATTGATGCTGTAAATTAAGATACGCACGGCGGCTTGTTATAAGAACAAAAACATTATCGCTTGGCTGCGATACACAACAGGCAATCCCCCTTGCCCAAATGATTGCCTAACCACAGCAAAGGAAAACCCAAACCACGAATCAACAACATCAACCCGGCCACCAACATGGTGGAGCGCAACTGTGCTGTGGCATATCCCGGCTTGCTGAAAAACCTTGCCAATATTGAATGCGCGACCCACAGGGCAGGGGTTTCTTGACGAGATTCTATCAATTCAAAATCTGATTGACGCAATACCCCTGCAAGCGTTTGAGGCGAGAAATGAGAAATATGGAAAGGCACATGCCAATTGATCCAGAACCGCCCAAATATTGAACGCAACCAGCTTTGGCTGTTTGGACAACTTATCCAGACTTGGCCCCCAGGATTAAGAATTCGTGCCACATGAGCGAGCATTTTGGCGGGATTCAGGGAATGCTCCAGCACATTCGACAGTACGACCACATCATATTTTTCTGCTGGCTCAAACTGTTCGATCAAATCAGAATAAACCACAAAGCCTTTTTTTCTTGCCACTTCTGCTGCCTTGTCATTTAGCTCCAGCCCTTCCACGGCATAACCGTTGCTGCGGTAATGAACCAGGCCACGCCCCTCGTTGCACCCCACATCAAGTAACCGCCCCTTGCCACGTAGTGCATGAAATGAAATATCACCATCGATCTTTAACCAGAAGTCCCACAGCCATGAATTCTGAAACAGCCGACGAAATTGCACGTAGCGACTGGCTGTCTCACCTTCCTCACCGCCAAAGTTGTAATAGGTTTCATACAATATTTTCAGCTCTTCACTCGTTGGCAATGGGATGGTTTGCTCTAAACCGCAATTTTTGCATCGCGCAGACCAGTATGGTGCAGCAATGCCGAATCGAGTATCAAACAGCACATCACTATCTACCTGAATGGGAAATTTACAATTCAAACAAAAAACTGGGGACGAGAAACTGTAACTCATCTGCATGTAATCTCATTCTGAATAATGGTCAACATCTTGTGGAAAAATGGCGTAGCCCACATCGTCCCATATGCGCCGTTTCAAGGCCAAGCATCGACCCAAAAAATCATTACGTAGTGGTAGACAAGGTATCGGGATGCCTTCTTGCCGCAGCAACCTAAATTTATCGGACAAGCATAACAAGTAGGTTTGGTAAATTAGACTCGATGCCTTACCGATCCGATAGCCGGAATAAAGTAGCGCCCTGCTAGATGAAATAATTCTGAACCCATGAAAATGATAAAACACCGGTGCCACACTCCCATGCCCTTGTTGTTCAAAATACCGCACATTCCATGGGGCCAATGTTTTTTCTTTCTGCTGAAGAATATGTATTTCGTGTTTAAATAATATTGGCCATTGATCGAGATATTTCTGGTCACCCAACTTGCCCGCTTCGGGCTTTGCGTAACACCACTCCAAACATCTCTCTTGCCACCAATGCATAACCTTCATCGCCCCCTCTGTCCTGCGGAATGTCATGAATTGCACACAAAAACGGCCGCTTTTACGAGTCTTGTCATAACGCGGATCATAAGCATGTTCGGTAATCAACACGTTTTTACCGGAATGCTCAAACTCGTCCAGCAACAACTTGGGATGATCAAAGAAAAACAAATCCGCATCCAGATAGGTGACACGTTCAACTTGTGCATCACGTTCAAAAACAAATTGCGAAACGAAAGGTGTTAGCGTCCAGCAATATTCCCCTCGACTGCGCAACGGTTTGACCGCAAGCAAACGCGCATCCTCTACCTCATGCAAAGGAATCAAACTTATTTGGGGCAACGCCAACCGGATCAAATGCTGCTCCACCAATTCATCCATGCACAAAATCCACAAATGAAAAGGTTGGCTATGCGTCATCAAAGAATGGTGCAGAGCCAACCCCAAGGGCAGATAATTATTATCGAATAAAGTTACAAAATGCTCGACATGAGTTATCGTTTTATTTGAAGGCATTTATCGAATCAATCACTTTTGTAACATCTGCGTCACTCATCTGAGGATGGCATGGAATAGAAAGGCATTGAGCAGCATGTTGCTCGGCAGCTCTCAACCCGCTTGGGTCCCGTTGTAACTCTTTGCATGGCGGTTGGCCATGGACTGGCACAGGATAATGCACCAGTGTTTGAACCCCCTTCTCCTTGAGGTGATGCGCCAAGCGATCGCGCTCCTGACTCAGTACCACAAACAGGTGATACACGTGGCTACGCGCCTGAATCGGCCGGGATAAAAGCCGCACCGCAGAGTTGGCAATACCCGCATGATAAGTCCTCGCTATCTGGCAACGACGCGCGGTAAAACCTTCCAGCCACTCCAGTCGTGTCAGCAACAACGCAGCCTGTAACTCATCCAAGCGGCTATTAAGTCCCAGCGTGGGATGATGGTAGCGCACGCTCTGCCCATAGTTGCGCAATACTGCAGCACGTTGCGCAAGTTCTGCGTCATTGCATACCAAGGCACCGCCATCGCCCAATGCCCCTAAATTCTTGGTAGGGTAAAAGCTATACGCGCCAAAAGACCCAAAACTCCCGGCCATTTTTTCATCCCACTGCGCTAAATGCGCTTGCGCACAATCTTCGATCAACGCTATTCCATGTCGTTCACAAAGCGCCGTCCAACTCTCCATCGCGCGTACCTGTCCGTACAGGTGAACCAGAAGGGCGGCCCTTGTTTTCGGACCTATGCATCGCTCCACGCTGGCCGGGTCAAGCAGCGCCGTGCCGGGATCGATATCCGCAAGTACCGGGACTGCCCCGGCGCGAATAATCGCCAATACCGTGGCAAATGCGGTCATCGGCGTGGTGATGACTTCATCCCCTGAACCGATATTGAGTGCACGCAACCCAATCTCAATAGCATCCATACCATTGCCAACACCTGCAGCATGAGCCACACCGCATCGCCTTGCCCATGCTTGTTCGAAAGTCTGTAATTCGTTACCCAGCACATACCAACCAGAGCGCAACACCCTCTCCATTGCTGTCAATTCAGCAACTCTTAACTCCTCTGGTTCAGCTTTAAAATCATTCATTAAAATCATGTTGCATCCCAATAATGCTGTTGATGCTTGCTGTAATAGGCCAAACTCGCCACTAGCCCCTCCCGCAAACCTACCTTTGGCAGCCAACCCAGCTCTGCCTCGATTTTGTTGTAATCACTGTAATAGTCACCAATGTCGATCGCCTTGCGCTCGGGCGGGAAAGGCACAATATCGAAGCGCGCGCCGGGATGCAGTTCTGCCAGCATCTGCGCCAGGTGTTTAAGGCTCACCACCTCGCGGCTGCCGAGGTTATACACCTGACCATCGGCACGCGGATTGAGTGCCGCAAGCAGCAGCGCCTCCACCGCATCGTCCACGTAATTGAAATCGCGTAACTGCTTGCCATCCCCAAACACCAGAATTGGCTTGCCCTCAATGACATTCCTGATCCAAATACCCAGAAACGTCTGCCGCGCATCCTTCACCCGCATGCCTGGGCCGTAGGTATTGGTAAGCCGCAACGCGCAGGCACGTATGCCGTACACGTTGTTGTACAACAGGTGATACCACTCTCCGGCCAGCTTGTTGATGCCATTGACATCCACCGGCCGGATCGGGTGAACTTCATCCACTGGCAAATATTCTGGTTTGCCATAGAGCTGGCGGGTGCTGGCAAACACGATCTTGACACCCGGGTTGTGCTGTCGGCATGCCTCCAGGATGGACAACTGCGCTGCTGCATTAATATCAAGATCGGTCTGCGGATCCGTCATCGAATCCAGGTGGCTGGTTTGTCCGGCCAAGTTGAACAGGTAATCCTTGCCCCGCACCAAATATGCCATTGCAAACGGGTCGCGCACATCCGTAATGTTGAGCGTAATGCGCTCGCGAATATCGTCGATGTTAAACAGGTTGCCACCATAGAGCGGAATCAAGCTATCCACCACAGTCACCTGCGCCCCTAATGCAACCAGGCGACGCACCAAATTGGAGCCGATAAAACCCACTCCGCCGGTAATCAACACCTGCTTGCCACTAAACGCTTGAAAATCGCCCATTCGGCAACCTTTCTTGTATCATATTTTGCGCAGAATCATGCCGCGGAACGCGAACTCTAAGCCATTCGAGATTGCACTTCCATAGCTACTATCAAACCAGGCGAGCGCTTCATAACGACCATGGAAAATTTTATGCAAAGATTGCTCACCGAGTATTCTGCAAGGGTAGCTGGCGGCGTAAATTGAAGCCGGCACCTGCTGAACGGTAATGCGATCCTCTTCGTTTTTTGAGAATGGCGTATGGTCAATAATAATGTAAGGTATCTCGCTAGTTATCAATTCGTCCAATATAGCGTATGGCTCAGGCAAGTATTGTAAAACACTGGAAAGCAGCACCACATTTGGCTTGGCTTGCCGTATACACTCGGCAATTGTGCTGTAAAACTTCAATTGTTCGGTTTCAAATTGTTCGCGTCCACACCGCACAAAATGTTCTTGCTCTACGACTCCCCATTTCAAGGAGGGTAATACTGACAAGAAATCACGGCACTGAAAATAGCTACTACCCAACGACCCGCCAAAATCCAACACTGAAAGTTGGTCTCCGTTCTCAATTGCCGCTCGCAATAGTCCAGCCAGCACCGGAAATGAATGTTGCACCTCTTCAAACAACACTGAATCGCGTTCATATTTGGCATCTCCTGCCATGACTTTGA
Organism: Gallionella sp.; assembly: GCA_003134595.1. GTDB lineage: Bacteria > Pseudomonadota > Gammaproteobacteria > Burkholderiales > Gallionellaceae > Gallionella. Next base: position 7,348 of record PLBS01000018.1, read on the forward strand.
GGCGCGCCTGTTTGACACGCTCCAGAATCAATGTGTAATCGTAGCCGGAAGCATGTATCTCAGCAGCCGCCCAATCGGGATAGTTGCCGGAATAATAAATGCCATATTTCAGCAAAGGTTTAAGGTGGCTGATTAGTGCTGGCGGCAACCATTTTTTAGCAAAAACTTTTATGTTCATAAATTGCCTGGCTTATCGAGGCAAACTTATCAATTTACGGATTATTCTGATCACCATCCAGGGCCGTACCGTTTGAAAAAATTTGCTGATCTGCTGCCATGCAAACAAATTTTCTTCAACCGGGATCAACACAACCTTTACTGGCGCACCAGAAATGTCACCCGTAAATGCACTGGTCGTCGAACAATGGGTCCCGGTACTGTCGTTGCCAATGTTTAGAACGAGGCTGCGTCCTGGATAGAGTGTGAATTTATCTTTCAGAAAGGCACTTGCATACCAGCGTATCGCCCATGAATTATTCTTCCCCCTGATCTGGCCCTTGAGCATTTTGGTATATGGGTAAGTACCGTCAAAGTCAAAACGATGCGTCAAGTTGCGTTGCGTAAGCTCTTGCAGTAAAACTCGGCCCTCCGCCTCAAACAAGTCCCATCCCCGCTTCCATGTTGCCCAACCCCAGCAATCGGCGCCTTTCAAAAAAAATGTTTCCGGCAAAGCCGTTTTTATCGGATATTGGTAACCTGCAATACTGACAACCCGCTCATCATGCTCGTAAAGTTTAAGCGCATCGTTCATAAACTTGAGAAAATATCGGGAGACGACGATGTCGTCTTCAAGAACAATGATGCGCCCATGCTCTTGGCATACTTTAGAAACCCCGTCGATTATTGATTTCGCCAAGCCGTAGTTTTCTTTTCTCTCAATAATGTATATCGTAGAAAAACCATCAATTCCTCTGATGTATTGCCTGACCTCGTTGACCGCTTTCTCATCTGCCGCATTTTTTGGTGCATCGGAAAAAATATAAAGCGGGGATTTTAACGCTTCAGCATTAGCCAGCAAAGCCTCAACTGTCTGCCAAGTATGCCAAGGGCGGTTATAAACAAACAAGGTGATTGGGGCGCAATTCATTTTCAATGCGTTACATCGGGTTCACGCCGTAACAAGGCCTGCATCGGCACGAACCATTCCCGATTTATCCGACTACTCAATCCCACATAAATCAAACCGCCTACTAGCGCACCCACGCACAAGCGCACAACATCACTTGAAAACCACCACGCAGCCGCAAATGCCAACGTGGCTGCAATTACAGAAGCAAACAGCGGGGATAAAAGTTGCCGACTATATTCCCAGAAACCGGCCCCGCAAAGCGGTCTAACTAGAAAATACCAATTCGGAACGTAAAGGACGATCATCAAGCCCAGCGATGATAGCGCGAGTCCCGATGCGCCCCACAGGCTACCCAACCAGACCACCGGGGGCACAACGAAAAATAATGCCAAGTTCCACTTAAAGCTTAAATCCGCACGACCTCTGGCAATTAACAAACTACCAACAGGATTGCCAATGGAGCACAACAATCCCCACGCGGAAAACACCTGCAGCAGGGGTATGGCATCGCTCCATTTGTGGCCGAATACAAGGTTCACAACCTCTGGTGCGAATACGCCCATTGCAATATAAATAGGGAAATTCACCGAAGCAGTCATCCGCATAGTTTGAAGATAAACTTTCTTCATCAACGCATCATCGCCCTGTGCCTTAGCCATGACTGGCGTGCCCACACGTGTGATGATTGGATTAAACAATCTGGATACTCCTATGCTGAACTCCTTAGTAAAGCTATACGTGCCGATAGATTGTGCACCCAGTATTTTTGCGCCAAGCAGTACATCAACCTGATAACTAAAAGTATTTAAAAGATTATTGCCAATCATATATGCACCAAAATTGAGAAAATGACGAATCTCTCGAATTCGGAACACAATCATAGGGCGCCATCCATTCGAAATATATAACCAAAGAAGCATGGTAAGCATAGCGGCATTCGCCATTGCTCCGCCAACCAGCGCGTAGACGCCTCCCCCTGCAAATGCGATGCCCACAGCAAACAAAAATCCAGTTAGGGCACCAGCGACTTCCACCTTTGCCAGCAAGTCAAAGCGCAAATTCTTCTCCGCGACCACTCTTAACTGTTGACCAGCGGCACCCATCACCAACGTGATGGCTGACAGGGCGAGCAATGGTTGCAGTTCAGGCTGCACATAATAGGCAGACACCCAAGGGCTAACCAACACGATCAAGACGGCAAGGGCAATACTACTGCCCACGTTCAGCCAGTACAGGCTGGAAAGTTGTACTCGCGAAATTTCCTGATGGTGGATAATCGCACTGCTCACACCGAAATCAGCAAATATCTGCAGGAATGCCGTCAATGCAACTACGACAGCCATCAGACCGAAATCTGCTGGCACTAGCAACCTGGCCAGGATTGCCAGTTGAAAAAACTGCAATCCAGCCTTGGCTATCATAGCCACCGCAATCCAGCGTACAGCGGAAAAGGTTTGTCGCTTGAGACTCATGGCTTTCTTGCGGTTACTGAGTAACCAGCCGTTTCCCTTGTTTCAGGCCATATCTTATCCAGCAACGGGGCAATAATTTGATTTACTACCCAGATTGGTAGCACCAGAGGCAACAATATCCAGCGAATAATTTTGGGGACTTTGGGGCTATTAATTCTGTCCAATTGATAATTAAGTTTCAACGACCACATGCTCCAGAACCCTGTAGATTCTTCAACAAGCACATCAACAAAACCGGCTTTGTTTAACATATATTCCAGGCCATAACGAGTAAAACGAAAAAAGTCGTATGGCGCCTCATGCACCCACCATTGAAATGGTACGGTGATATAAACTGTGCCTCCGGCCTTAAGAATGCGGAAAGCCTCGCCTAGCATTATCTGGGGCTCGCAGAGATGCTCCATTACTTGTAGCGAAATTACAGTATCAGCAACCTCGCTTTCTATCGGCAATGGTTGGTTGAGATTCGCTACGATATCCGCATGCAGTCCATGCAAGGTATTGGCCCAATCGATGCCAATATAACGATCTGCAACGGCAAGAATCTCTTTTTCATAGGGCCGCGTGCCACACCCAAGATCGTAGACAACCCCTCTTATATTGCCTAATTGTTTTTTCAGTAATGCATTGTTCAGTTTATGAGCAAGCCAATTGTGATCCCAATAGCAAACCTTATGCATTTTTATTTACTCCATGCAATCTAATCTGCTGGACAAAATCACGCACACTGCGCAATACCACTTCGTTCCCAGCATAGGCTTCCAAAACCTCTCGGTTTTTGCGTTTCTGCTCATCCGTCAATGAGTCAAATACGCTCGCCCCCCCAGATTGCAAATCATGCAGCGTATAAACGAAGGCCCCTCTGTTTTTCAAGTATTGATACACAGTGCTGGCATCATCTAGAAAGACCTTTGCTCCCTTATAAAGCTGAGTGACCGTGTTGCCTCCCCCCTGCTGCCGCCGATGGCCCATGACCACCATAGAACATTGCGCAATAAATGTGTTGTACTGATCCAAGGGCATAAACTCAACAATCGGTTGAAAACGCGCACCAAATAGCGCATGCCCGTGTGAAATTATGGCTGCCCTATAATCAGCATCCCCATAACTCAGCGGCGCCACAATTTTTCTGTCACCCAGATCAAGTTGCGAAAGAATTTTAAATACCTCAAGGTGATTATTGGATGCTGTAGCCGAATTCCCAACCAGAATATTGTTCCCATATACGCTGTCTACGCCAGGCACATATGTGCGCTCAACGCTGCCGTAGAACACCCGGGTGTAAGCTGCATGAAAATCATTTCCAAAATACGCCCGCAGAAGATCGAAGTCCTCTGGAAATGGGGCTGAAAAATAATCTACTCGCTTGATCGCTTTCTTTATCCATGGAGCATACGCATGATTTATAACTACCCTTGCAATGTTCTTAAATTTTTGTATTAGTTGTGGAGTTGTCCAACCAATTTTCCGATTGAGCTTTTTTACGAGCTGCTGTGTTTCGTCGCCAAACAGATTACCTCCTCCTTGGGGTAATAGATCGTAATAATCCCCTCCCCATCCACTCCACACAACGGGCAAGTGATCGGGAACGCACATGATGACTTTAGCCTTTATTCCATCCATAAAATGCACCACCAAACAATCACACCAAGCCAAATCTTCCTTTAACGCTTTAGAGTATGGATATAGTAATTTATTGACTACACGTACGTTTTTTTGATCCGCAAAGAAATTGCGCGCTTCTGAAACATTAGCCGTGATTACTCGAAATGAATTTTCTATTTCTTTACACGAATCAAATATCTCGGCCGCAACTAGAACGAATTTTTTTTCATATGGTACAAGGTGAAGAATTTTCATAAGCAGGAAAGAACCAAAATAAGTGAAGAATGCCCCAACCTGCGTTTGTTGGCTGCTGTCAAATGAACAAGGAAAGCCCCCCTGTTGTTCGAAAACAGCAGATTTGGTGCCTTTCTGCCGTAATTCAACCCTTCAGAATGATGCGGCGCATCATTACTTCCCTCGTTCACACATCAGGAAGATGCTTGAACACAGGTCCGGGTACTGTTGCCCCAGTTTGTAGCAGCCCTCCAGATATTCTTTGGAAATGATGTCCGTTTGCAGTAAGCGATCCCACTGAAAGTTCGCCAGCGCCTTGAAGAATATCCCCGACCGGTGAATCACCTTCAGTCCTGCCGCAACGGCGTCTCGTTCCAAGGTATCCAATGTGTAGGTGCATCGGTGGCCATGCTCGGCCTCCGCTGGAGTCACAGCCGCATTATGAGAGATCAATCCCATCTTGACGGCGATCTGCCGGGAAGGCGCATTCGCATTGGGGCACACCAGGAAGAACCTGCCGCTTTCCGCCAACCACTCGTCGTTGATGCGTTTCAACACCCGCACAGGATTATCCAGATGTTCCAGCACATGGGTCAGCACGATGTTGTCATAGCGCTTGGGCAGGGTTGCTTTCTCGAACAGCGAATTGACGAACTTCACCTTGTCGCCCAGTTTCTTTTTAGCTTCGTCGATAGCAATATCCGAGGCTTCGATACAGGTAACGTCATCGAAGTACGGCAGGAATCTTCTGGTGAAGTCGCCCTTGAAGCTCCCAAGCTCGAGCAGGCTTCCTTTTTTGAAGAACGGCTCGAATGATTTGATCATGTAAGGATGCATCACATCGAAGTCGAAGCCATAGGCGTACTTGCGGCCATTCGTATCTTTTATTTCGACGTTGTAGTCACGTTTGCTGTTCATGTTCTTCCCCACTTTCAAAATATAGATCCATAGTAACGAATGGCGCATTCACCTTGCCCGCAGCGAAACCGCTCTTTTCATACAACCTGATAGCAGGCGCATTGTCGCTCGCCACCTCCAGACTGATCTGGCGCATGCCCAAGGCCTTCGCGTGTTCGACGCACCTACCCACCAAACGCGCGGCGATGCCATTGCTCGTCCACGCTCGCAATACGCTGACGCTGGTGATGTAGGCGATGTGCTTCTCATGGTCGTTGCAATACGCCGCCACCAATCCGACCAGCGTGCCGCCCGACCATGCTTCGAACCTCGTCGCCTTGCTCGCGATCTTCTGCGCATAGTCGTTTATCTCGACCCGTCCGCTCAAGGGCGGCACGAAATTGGCATCGCAACGCAGCAGGTGCTCTGCGATCTGTGCCGCAGAGGCCTTGTTCAACAAGAATTCGACCGCTACGCTCATCGCTCCAATACCGCCAGCCCGAAACCATAGCGTCCGAACTCGTTGCCGTTATAGAGCAAGTACACCTTGCCGTCGCACTCGAACACATGCGGGTAGCACAACATATCCGCATCCCAGTCGCCCGGCGTGACATCGAGCAGCGGATTCTCGTCGTCCCGCGTCCAGTTCGCCAGATCGTCCGAGTAAGCATGGCCGATACGGTAACCTCTGTTCTTGTTTTTTCTGAAGTCGGAAGACTGGCGATAGCAGAAGAACATGTGATGCCTGCCATCGATCCCGATCACCGTGGGCAGCGCCTGGCTCTCATCCGCCCCCAGACGGTCGGCGATGATCTGCCGCGCTTCTTCCTTGATCCAGTTGATGCCATCGCTGGAAACCGCATGGCCGATCTTGTAGGTACGGTCCGGCGCTGCATCCGCCGAGAATTTCTTCCAGCCGGTACCGAAGATATACCACATGTGGAACACGCCGCCGAGGACCTTCACGAAGCCGTCGCCGACCAGACAGGGCTCGTGCAGCGATGCTGCCAGCACGGGGCCGTCGCCGATGCGCTGGAAGGTGAGGCCATCATCGCGGCTGATGGCCAGACCGATGGCGGTATCGACCGAGACTGAGACTCTGCGATTCCAGCCACAGGTGTAGCCATACACGGCATCGCCGTGGCGCATGACGCTCATCGGGAAGATCCCATGTTCATCGAAACAGCCGAGTTCGCCGAGCGGGATAACCGTCTTGTCCGACACGCGCATCACATCGCGCAGGTTCTTCCTCATGTCGACGAAAGCGATGTGACTCAAATATTTCCCATTGCTCTTATCCAACGAGCGGGTGGAGAAATAGATGCGCACGAAATCATCAAATACCAAGGCTTGCGGCGACTGGGCGAATTGCACACAGTCGTTCGGCAGCTTGTGCTGCGTCGGGTCGAATATCTTGCCGAGCTTTTTCCACTTCATCGTGCCCATCCCCTTACTCCAACTTTCCATCCAGCACGGCCAGACCGAAGCCATGCCGGCCGACTTGGTTGCCAAGGTAGGCCAGATAGGTATTCCCATCCAGTTCGAACACATGCGGATAGCTGATCATTTCCGCATCCCAGCCTTCTTCCGACACGTCGATGCCCGCTTTCGCATCGTCGCGCACCCAGTCGATCAGGTTGGTGCTGGAGGCATAACCGATGCGGTAGCCATTCTCCTTGCCACGATAATGACTGCTGTAGCGGTAGCAGAAAAACATGTGATATTTGCCGTTGGCATAGAACACGTCCGGGCTGGCTTGTGCTTCGTCTTCTTCGATACGGCTCTCGATCAGGTCTTTGTTGACCTTGTTCCAATGGAGGCCGTCCGAGGACGATGCCATGCGGATCTTGTAGACCGGCTCCGCCCGACCTTCGACCATCTTCCACTTGCGTCCGGCGATGTACCACAGATACCAGATATCGTTGAAGCGCCGTATCTTCGGCCCGCTCAACACGAAGGGCTCATCCGGGGAATACGACAAGACCGGGCCGTTGCCGAGCTTGGTGAAGGTCTCGCCCCCGTCGCGGCTGGTCGCTATGCCGATTGCCACATTGAACGGTACGGACTCACAGCGCGTCCAGCCCGCGTAATAGGCTCGCACTTCGTTGCCGTTGCGGATGACGGAGACCGGATAGGTGCCAAACTCGTCAAACTCGCCCAAGCCGCCCAGATTCAGAATTGGTTTTTCGCCAACGTGCCGTACCTTGAACAGATCGGCGCGATCCAGATCGACATAGGCGGAGTAGCTCACGTACTGGCCGTTCTCATCCGCCGGTGGACGACAGGAGAAATAGACGCGCACGAAATCGTCGAACACCAAGGTCGCGGGAGCCTGCGCGAATTCCTTCAGCCAGCTACGCCCTTCGACTTCTTGCGGCGTGAACACCTTGCCTAATTTTTTCCACTTGAACATGGTTCAGATCAACTCATAGTTAGTCGAAATGCAGGTTTGGATCGTATCAAGTGGATTGAACATCATCACGTCGATGATCGAGAGCCAGGGCACGAATGCGTCGCTGAACTGCGCATATTCGAACGGTTTCGATTTAATGAACTTCAACTCGATGCCCTTCTCCCGGAACGTTTCTTTTGAATAAAGCTCCATGCCGCCGATGGCGTTCACATAGGTAGTAGCGCCGACCGCTTCACACAAGGCAAGTACCTTGTCCTGATTCTTCAGGTCGTGATCGATGGCGATGCCTGAAGATATCCTGATCTCCGTCGTGATGCCCAAGTGCTCGCAGGCTCTGACGATGGAATGGTGCAGGAAGCGAAACAGGTTCGTATCTTCATGCCGCACGATCTGCTCAACCAGCGGGAACGTCTGCGCAAAATACGGCGCGCGTCGGTAAGCACCATTGAACTGGTTGAGCAATTTGTCGCGGTTGAAATCCGCCACCAGCTCCCGTTCGCACACATCCTGAGAGTCCGAATCGCTTTTCAATGACAGCGAGAACATCACGTCCTTACCGTTCTGCAACATGCGGTTGCGGCTGATCCATCCTTTCTTGGTGTATTTGATGTTGTCGTACACGATGAACATATCCACCGCCGCGATCAACTGGAAGTAGCCGATGTAGGGGAAAAAATACGGCTGCATGATGGCTACCTTCATATTGTCAGCCCCGCAGGCCCCATTGAATCATTGGCTTCGTACTCATTGAGCCGCGATGAAACGGATGATTTCGTCGACTACCGACATATCCAGATCGGGATAGATCGGCAGGCAAAGAACTTGCAGCGCTGCGGCTGTTGCCACTGGGAGGTTCTCTCTATGGGCAGACGGCAAGCCACGATACATGGGAAAGTTCGATATCAGGGGATAAAAATAGCGGCGAGGATGGATGCCGTTATCTTTGAGCTTCTGGTAAAGGCCGTCCCGGCTGATCGGGTAGTCGGCTTCAACCATGATCGGGAAATAAGAATAGTTGGCGATTTTCTCGCCCGCATCTTTCAAACAGTGGATACCGTTCACACCCTTGAGCAGTTCGCGATAGGCCGCATCAATTTCTTTGCGGCGTGCGATAGCTTGATCTATGTATTTTAACTGCAACAAACCCAGTGCCGCGTTGAATTCGCTCATCTTGCCGTTGATGCCGGGTGCCACCACGGTGACTTCGCCAACATGGCCGAAGTTTTTCAGTTGATCGATGCGCACTTTGGTCTTGGCATCAGGACACACGATGGCGCCGCCTTCAAAGGTGTTGAACACTTTGGTCGCATGGAAACTCAACATCGACAGGTCACCATGCCGAAGTATGCTGCCTTGCGCATCTTCCACACCAAAAGCATGTGCAGCGTCATAGATGACTTTGAGGTTGTAGTTGTCGGCGATCTTTTGGATGGCTTCGACATTACAAGGATGTCCGTAGCAATGTACCGGCATGATGGCCGTGGTCTGTGGGGTGATGGCCGCCTCAATCTTCGCCGGATCGAGATTGAGTGTGTTCGAGTCGATGTCCACGAACACTGGTTTGATGCCGTTCCACAGCAGTGAATGTGAGGTTGCGACGAATGAATACGGGGTGGTAATGACTTCACCTGTGACGCGTAAAGCCTGAAGTGCCGTTATTAATGCGATCGTGCCATTAGTAAATAGCGCGATGTGTTCTACGCCCAAATATTCACATAGTGCTTGTTCCAATTGTTGATGAAACGGGCCGCCATTGGTGAGTATCTTGTTTTCCCAGATTTGTTTTAGATAGGGAAGAAACTCTTCCAGAGGCGGAAGATATGGCTGCGTGAC
>PLBS01000147.1 GCA_003134595.1 Gallionella sp.
GGCGGAAGATATGGCTGCGTGACGTAGATCGGTTTATTCATATTTAGCTTGTTGCGTTTAGTGTCATCTTCAATGAGTCGCCTCTATTGTGCTACCGCCCAATCCTATAATACTCAATGCATTGATGTCGGACGGCTCGAACATATTGCGGCCGCCGAAGATCGCCAGCTGTTTCAGACGTGCCTTGATGATGCTGAAGCCCGGACTCTTGAAGGCCTTCCATCCGTGACGATGACCAGGGCTGGTCTTGGGCATTTTTAACGCACCGGGTTGATGAGTCATTCACAAAACATGCTTTCCGCCAACCGCAACCATCGGCTTGGGTCGCACAGAAGTTTCCTCGCTTATTCGCGTTCCCAATCCTCCGGCCAGAATAATCGCTTTCATTTCTACTCCCGATAATTCATACCCAATAGGGCGTGCAACTCTAAACCGCTGCCATTGCGGGCTGAACGGACGTTATGAAGCGAGTGTTCATTGAGAATGAACGATAATGCCGTTATTGCTCGTTGTTATAACCAGTTTACCAGTGCGCTGACTGGCGGGGCGGAGCGTCATGCTTCTGCTCTGCCGTTATTCAAGCTTGGGGTATTTTATCAGTTTGCGCGGTCGCATCTTCAACGTTTTCGGGTATTAACGTCAGACACTGTTCATACACCAGCTGTGCCGTAATCGCCTGTTGACAGGGTGGAATGCCAGCGTCATTTAAAATTGGACAATCACGCTTAAAGCAAGGCGAACATGCTATACCGCTGGTGAGGTGTAGACAGGCCTTGCCAAGAATGCCGCTATAGTTTGGCGAAGTAGGTCCATGCAGCATAATTCCCGGGATGTCGAGTACCGCTGCCAGGTGTCCGATCCCGCTTTCCACACTGACGAATGCGCGGGCATGCAGCAAAACGCTCATCAGCTCGGTTAGCGATAGCTTTGGTAACACCTTCGCATGTTCACCCCCGGCTGCCTGCAAACGATGGGCACGCTGGCGTTCAACCTCGTTGCCCCACGGCAACAAACAGTGCCAGCCCTGCTGCGCCAGCAAATTAATCAGTTCCCCCCAAGAGGCTTCCGGCCAATATTTGCTATTCCAGGTTGTACCATGCAGCAGCACTATATAGGGCTGATCGGTTATTTCTCTGAGTTCACCTGAAAATTCGGCTTGCATTCGCTCGTGGCGAAATTTATCCAAGCCGAAATCGGCGGATTGCGTTATGTCGGCAGCAAAAATTTTTGCAACCAGTTGCCGATTTTTTTCTATGACATGCAAACCATCTGGCACATTGGCGGTCTTTTGATAAAACCGCGCCGCCAGCGATTCCCTGACAGTATCGGCATCAAAACCAAATACTGAAACCCCCGCGAGTCGCGATAGCAACGCGCTTTTGAGCAACCCCTGCGCATCAAGCACGATATCGTAATTTTCTTCTTGCAGTTGTCGCCGCAGCTTGCTTAGCAGTGCCGGTATCTTCCACCAGATTTTTTTATGTGCGCGCAACGGTACAGTAATCACTTTGTTAATCGCCGAATGCCAACCCGCCGCCTCAGCAAAGGCGGGCTCCACCAGCCAGTGAATCTCCACATCAGGAAAATGGCGGCGCAAATCACTAACGGCAGGAAACATGTGAAGAATGTCACCTAACGAGGATAACTTTACAATGAGAATTTTCATTATGGAAATCTATGTAATTACCAAACACTCTCTGCCGGATGGCAACCAAGGAACTTCGGTCATTCTAGTAGGCGCGAGAAATTACAACAAATGTTTTTCTTGAGTAGTGCGCGCAACGCCACTACTATTCACAACACTGTTAAGACACGTGAACTGCACCGGATGATCTTTTTTTATACCCTCGCGCTGTGGCTGCTGCTGCCGTATATTTTTCTTCGCCTGATCTGGCGTGCGCGAAAACAGCCGGAATATTTGCGCCACATCGGTGAGCGTTTCGGCTTTTATTTCATCAAAGTTGACAAACCAATTATCTGGCTGCACGCCGTCTCAGTGGGTGAAACCCGCGCCACGCAAGGCCTCGTTACCAGGCTGCGCGCAACCTACCCTCGCCATCAAATCCTGATCACCCACACCACCCCCACCGGTCGCGCCACCAGCAGGCAATTGTATGGCGACAGTGTGTTACGCGTGTACCTCCCCTATGATTATCCGTTTGCTGTGAGCAAATTTTTGCGCCATTTCCGCCCGCAACTTGGCATTCTGATGGAAACGGAAATTTGGTTTAATTTGATTCACACATGCCACGAATTCGGCACACCACTATTGTTGCTGAATGCGCGCATGTCTGAAAAATCTGCGCGAGGCTATTCGCGTTTTGCGCAACTAGCCCGCAACGCGTTGGGTGAGCTCACCGCCATAGCCGCGCAAACCGCTGACGATGCCGCGCGCCTGACCAGTCTTGGTGCGCAAAATGTATTGATAATGGGTAACCTCAAGTTCGACATCGAACCGCCACGCGCCATGCTGGAACTGGGCAAACAACTGCGAGAACAGTTTGGCATGGCACGCAAAGTATTTCTTGCCGCCAGCACCCGCGAGGGAGAAGAGGTATTGCTGCTCGATGCCCTGAAAAATATCCATATCCCAGACTTGCTGCTGGTGATCGTCCCGCGCCATCCGCAACGTTTTGACGACATTGCAAACTTACTTGGGCAACGCGGCATCATGTTTCAGCGCAGAAGTAAAAACCGTGCTGTGTCGGCTGATATTCAAGTGGTATTGGGCGACAGCATGGGGGAAATGTTTGCTTACTACGCCGCCGCTGACCTCGCTTTCATCGGCGGCAGCCTGCTTCCTTACGGCGGACAGAATTTGATTGAAGCCTGCGCAGTCGGCACACCGGTATTAATCGGTCCGCATACCCACAATTTTGCCGAAGCAACGCGGCTGGCAATTAGTGCAGGAGCCGCAGATCTGGCACAAGACGCAATGGGAATGATTGCAAAATTGCAGCACCTGTTGGACAACCCAAAGGCTTTATCCGAAATGCGTCAGCAGTGCACGAAGTTTGTGGAATTTAATCGCGGTGCGACAGATATATCTTTGCAGATCATCATATGCTTACTTCCAAACAAACCAGAAGAGTAATCCCAAATTACTTTGTTGTTTAGTTTCATCACGCAAACAACCCGGCGCAGGTAAAGTTTTTCCTTGTGCATCTTTGCCGGAAACTACAGTGACATGACCTACTGTTCCCTTGATTCGCGAACTTCTAACCAATATTTTTTAGATATCAGCTATGTCCCTTACACATCCAGATTCTTTGCACCCAATGCATTTTTTTCAATGAATGCGCGGCGTGGTTCGACGACATCACCCATTAGGGTAGTGAAAATCTCGTCGGCGGAAAT
>PLBS01000108.1 GCA_003134595.1 Gallionella sp.
ATCCGCGATGTCGGCGAAGACGCACGACGCAACCGCATCTATCTGCCGCTGGACGAGATGCAGCAGTTCGGCGTGACGGCGGCGGACATCCTGAATTCGAAAGAAACAGAGAATTTCCACAAGCTGATGGCGTTCCAGATCGAACGCGCGCAACGCTACTACCAGCAAGCGTTGGAACATCTCCCCGCAGTAGATCGCAAAGCACAGCGCACCGGCCTGATCATGGCGGCAATCTACCAGGCCACATTGAAAGAAGTCGTCGCCAGCGGTTGCCATGTGCTGAAAGAGCGCGTCTCGCTCACTCCGCGATATAAACTATGGTTGGCTTTCAAGGCGTGGCTCAAGAACTAACCCCTCCCAACCTCCCCTTGTCAGGGGAGGAGCGCGATTCCCCCCTGACAAGGGGGGACACAGGGGGGTTGTCTGTTGCCATCATCGGCGGCGGCTACGCCGGCATGGCGGCCGCAGTCGCGTTAGCTGAGCGCGGTATCCCTGTCACCGTATTTGAAAGCGCCCCACAACTCGGTGGACGCGCGCGCGGCCTCCCCCTCTCCCACCGGGGGAGGGATGGGGAGGGGGAAACGCAGCTCGACAATGGCCAGCACTTGCTGCTCGGCTGCTATCGCGCAACCCTGCGCATGATCGAACTGGTCGGCGGAAATATTGAAAAAGATTTCCTGCGCCTGCCGCTGCAACTCGACCTGCACGGCGAGCTCTCTCTCAAAGCACCACGCCTGCCTGCCCCGCTCCATCTCTTGATCGCGCTGCTGACCGCACAAGGCCTGTCGTTCAGCGCGCGCCTGCATGCCGCGCACTTCATGCTCGCAATGCGCCGCGCGAATTTCCGAATAACTCACGACATGACTGTTACAGAACTGCTCGCGCAACACGGTCAGGATGCCGACCTGACGCAGAAGCTCTGGGAACCGCTGTGCATCGCCGCGCTGAATACGCCTATCCACAAGGCTTCCGCACAGATTTTTCTGAACGTGCTGCGCGACGCGCTGAACCGATCGCGCGCCGACAGCGACATGCTGCTGCCGCGCATCGACTTCACCGCGTTGTTCCCACAACGCGCCGCAAACTATGTCGAGCAGCATGGCGGCAAGGTGCTCATCTCGTGCGGCGTGGAAGCGCTGCGTCCGCTCGAAGATGGCATCGAGATAACCAGCGCGCGAGGCACAGAAAAATTCAGCCACGTCATCTGCGCCGCGCCGCCGGTAGTTGCCGCCAAGCTGCTGCGCCCCATCGCCACGCTTGCAGAAACTGTCGCCCGGATCGACCGTCTGGAACATCAGCCGATCTACACCGTATATCTGCAATATCCCGCCCACGTCACGCTGCCCCATCCCATGCTCGGCCTGCACCAGCGCTACAGCCAGTGGCTGTTCGACAAGGGACGCATAGCAGGTCAACAAGGTCTGCTCGCCGCCGTGATCAGCGCGGAAGGCATCCATCAGGAATTGTCCCAGGAAGAACTGGCACAAAAAGTGATCGCGGAACTCAGTGCAGAATTCGGCATCGCCGAGCAACCGGAATGGTTCAAAGTCATCGCCGAAAAGCGCGCCACGTTTTGCTGCTCACCCAACCTGCAACGTCCCTCGCAACTAACACCCCTGCCCCGCCTGCTGCTGGCGGGTGACTACACGGCGGGCGATTATCCCGCCACGTTGGAAGGCGCGGTGTTGAGCGGGTTGAAATGTGCGGATGTTGTTACAATGCAGTGAGACATGATGTAGGTTGGGTTAGCAGTTTCATCGCGTAACCCAACAGCCTTTTTAATGATGTTGGGTTACGCGATAAGGCCGCTAACCCAACCTACGCGGGCTGCTTTACGTTGAACCCCCAAGGAGAGAACATGGCCTGGATCATTACGAAGTATTTTCTGACCGCCGCTGTTGTCGTGCTTGTCTCCGAATTGGCAAAGCGTAGTGACAGGCTCGGTGGCTTCGTTGCCGCGCTCCCGCTCGTAACAGTTTTGGCGCTCATCTGGCTCTATGTCGAGAAGCAGCCTCAGGAGAAGATTGCGAACCACGCCTGGTATACCTTCTGGTATGTCGTGCCGACATTACCGATGTTTCTCGCGTTTCCCGCACTGCTCCCGCGCCTCGGTTTCTGGCCTACCCTGCTGGCCTGCGTCATCATCACGGTCGTTTGCTTCGGACTCTTCGCGCTCGTGGTACGCCGCTTCGGCATAGAGTTGCTGTAATGCCGGAGTGAAAATCAACTTACGCATTTTTTATCAATGCGGTCGCCGTGTTAGCATCCACGGCAACATTATGTAGGTTGGGTTAGCAGTTTCTCCGCGTAACCCAACAGCCCTTTTAACGATGTTGGGTTACGCGAAAAAGCCGCTAACCCAACCTACGCGGACTAGGTCAACCTATGACTCACAATGCGGACTTGCTAAAGATTGCCAACGATTCTGGATTTCCGCTGCAAATTGCGGTGGAGCACCAAGTCATGGCTACTATCGCCAGCCATGGTTGGCGTGTCCGCTACATTGAGCATGCGTGGATCAATCTTCAGGATGGACAGAGTGGATTCATTGATCTGGTACTGCAAGATAAATATGGCACAACCTTTCTGGTTGTCGAATGTAAACGAGTCAGAGAGGCAACCTGGCTATTCCTTCGTTCTGATGGTGCCGATAAGAAACCACGTCATTCTAAGTCGTGGATTTCACACTATTTGAACGGCGAAATGAAATCCTTCGGCTGGGGAGACCTTGCGGTAGACCCGCCATGTCATGAGGCGTTGTTTTGCGCTACCCGCGGCCAGTCCACTAATGATAAACGCACGATGCTTGAGCGAATCGGGGGTGACCTGATTTCGGCGACAGAGGCACTTGCATTAGAAGAGAAAGACTTTCGACCACAAGTGGAAGCGCCGATTAGGTTCTACTTCAATGTCATCGTAACCACGGCCGATCTTAAAGTTGCGAAATTTTCGCCAAATGACATATCACTTTCTGATGGCACTCTGGCGTCTGCTGAGTTTGAAGACGTCCCATTCGTCCGACTCAGGAAGCAGATGTCTATGCGCGAAACTCTGTTCACTTTGGACGACTACAAAAGCAGTCGTGAGGTGTCTTACTCAAAAGAAAACACCGTGTTTATCGTTCGCGCCGATGCGATCCTTGACTTCCTAAATCAGTTTGAAGTACCGGAAGACAGTATTCGGATGATTCGCTATGGCTAACCCATCATTCCAATGATCGCTCTTTATAACTTCACTCTACTCAATCTAAGTGCATTCGTAATCACCGACACCGAACTGAAACTCATCGCCGCCGCTGCGATGATGGGAGAAAGCAGCAGGCCGAAGAACGGATACAGCACACCCGCCGCAATGGGGATGCCGAGCATGTTGTAGATGAAGGCAAAGAATAAATTCTGCCGGATATTTTTCATCGTGGCGCGTGACAAACGCACTGCGCGCACGATGCCGCGCAGGTCGCCCTTGACCAGCGTGACGCCCGCGCTTTCCATCGCCACGTCGGTTCCCGTTCCCATCGCGATGCCGACCTGTGCCTGAGCCAGCGCCGGTGCGTCGTTGATGCCGTCTCCTGCCATCGCCACGAAGCGACCCTGCGTTTGCAGTTGCTTGACGATGGCGACCTTCTGCTCGGGCAGCACTTCCGCCTCGACGCGGTCTATGCCCAGTTTGCGCGCCACCGCATCCGCCGTGGTGCGGTTGTCGCCGGTAAGCATGATGACTTGCACGCCTTCTTCATGCAGCGCGCGGATCGCCTCCGCCGTGGATTCTTTGACGGGATCGGCCACGCCGATCAGTCCTGCCGCCTTGCCGTCGATTGCCAGCAACATCACGGTCTGGCCGTCGCTGCGCAATGACTCTGCGCGCGCGGGCAAGTCGCCGGCATCGATGTGCAATTCTTCAAAAAGTTTGAGATTGCCCAGCGCGACTGCGCGGCCTTCGACGGTTCCCGTTACGCCTTTGCCGGTGATCGATCGGAACTCACTGACCGCCGTAAGTTTGATGTCCTTATCCTGCGCACCCTTCACGATGGCTGCGGCCAGCGGGTGTTCGCTGGCGCGTTCCAGACTGGCACCCAGCCACAGCACGACTCCTTCTTCGAACCCGGCGAGCGCAATGACCGAGGTCAGTTTCGGTTTGCCTTCGGTCAGCGTGCCGGTCTTGTCCACTACCAGCGTGTTAACCTTCTCCATGGTTTCCAGCGCCTCGGCATTCTTTATCAGCACGCCGGCCAATGCGCCGCGCCCGGTGCCCACCATGATCGACATCGGCGTGGCTAATCCCAGTGCGCAAGGGCAGGCGATGATGAGCACCGCCACCGCGTTGACGATGGCATGCGCCAGGCGCGGCTCCGGCCCCCAGATGCCCCATATCGCCAGCGTGGCGAGTGCAACACCCACCACCGCCGGAACGAAATAACCGGCAGCGACATCCGCGAGTCTTTGAATCGGCGCACGCGAACGCTGCGCCTCGCTCACCATGTGTACGATCTGCGCGAGCAAGGTGTCGGCGCCGACGCGCTCGGCGCGCATCAGCAGACTGCCGGTGCCGTTCACCGTCGCGCCGATCAGCCGCGCGTCCCTGGTCTTTTCCACCGGTATGGATTCGCCGGTAACCATGGATTCATCCAGCGCGCTGGTTCCCTCCAGCACCACGCCATCCACCGGCACCTTCTCGCCGGGACGCACGCGCAGCACGTCATTCGGCTGCACTTGCGCCAGCGGAATGTCTTCTTCTTTACCATCGGCTCGCACGATGCGCGCAGTCTTCGGCGCGAGACCCAGCAACAATTTAATTGCGGCGCTGGTCTGGCTGCGCGCGCGCAATTCCATCACCTGACCGAGCAATACCAGCGCCATGATGACCGCCGCCGCCTCGAAGTAAACCGGCACCGTGCCCATCATGCTGCGCATCGCGGGCGGAAAGATGCCCGGCAGCAACATCGCCACCAAGCTGTATGTCCACGCCACGCCGACACCGAGCGCGATCAGCGTGAACATGTTGAGGTGTCGGTTGACCACGGAAGCCCAGCCGCGCTGGAAGATCGGCCAGCCGCCCCACAGCACTGCCGGTGTCGCCAGTGCGAATTCGATCCATTGCAGTGTCGTCATCGAAATAGACTTCGGCATCGCCTGCGGCAACAGGTCGGTGACCATCGCGATCACGAACACCGGTGCAGCCAGCGCCGTGCTTACCCAGAAGCGCCGCGTCATGTCGCGCAACTCCGCATTGTCCTCCGCCGGTGCGTCGCGCGGTTCCAGCGTCATGCCGCAGATCGGGCAATTGCCCGGCTCGCTGCGCACTATTTCTGGATGCATCGGGCAGGTGTATTCGACCGCGCCCGGCATCAGCGGAGTTTCAGGCTCCAAAGCCATGCCGCACTTCGGACAACTTCCCGGCCCAAGCTGGCGGACTTCCGGGTCCATCGGGCAGATGTACATCACACCGCTGGGCGCAGACGCGGATTGTGCGGATTGCGGGTTAAGATATTTTTCTGGAGTCGCCTGAAACTTGGCCAGACACTTCGGATTGCAAAACAGATAAATCTTGCCCTCGTGCACGTGGCGAAGCTTGGTGTCGGGAGACACGGTCATGCCGCATACCGGGTCTATATTTGAATTTGGGTTTGCACCCGCATCCGCTATAGGGGCTGTACTCATGATGTTCACCTCACTGGAATAATTCCAATTCTAAATCAATCGTACTTTTTTTGTAGGGCGGGCTCAGCACAACCTAATGCCGATCAGCGCAGCTTCCCCAGTGTTACTTAAATGCGCAAAAACAAAACGGGGGCTGGAGGTAACCCGGCGGCTGGCCCGCCGTTTGCAAGTCTACTTCTGCACGGGTGACGCAGGCATATCTTTGTGCAATTGCTCCATCTGTTTGTGCATCTGCTCCATCTGTTTATGCATCAGTTCCATCTTCTTCTGCATACCGGCATCCATAGTCCCATCCTTGTTCATCATGCCCGACATGTCTTTCATCATGCCGCCCATTTGCTTCATCTGGCTTGACATCTTTTTCCTCGTGTCCGGCTTCATGCTGCCGCTTCCCATCATGTCGGACATATTTTTGGTCTCAATCGACATGTCGCGCATCATTTCCGACATATGCTGCTCGCCTGACTCCCAACGCCCGCCTTGCATTTCTGCATAGGCCGGAAGCGCGAAGGCTAGTCCGATAATCAGAAATGCCGATCCAACTTTATTCAATACTGAGTGTTTCATGGTTTACTCCTCGTTTGACAGGGACATGCCCTGAAGTTATTGCTGGACTTAAACTAAACATGGCCGCAAATTGACCACTCAGGGATTGTCCACGCCCGCAAGACATTTTCTGTGCGTTTGCGAACAGAGAATGCAACGGTCTCAAATCAGCGCGCATACGCCTCAGTCGCGTAGCGGCGCATCATGCGATGGCTGTTGAAGTAGGAGGCGTTCTTGCTGATTGCACCCTTCATCACCTTGATCCAGCCGCCGTGGTCGTCGTTGAAATAAAGCGGCAGCACCACCTGTTCGAGCTTGTCGTAAAGCACGCGTGCGTTGCCATCGGGCATTCCCGCCGCGTCGCCGATCGCCCAGCCGGTCACGCCCTCGATGCAGCCCTCGATCCACCAGCCGTCGAGTACCGAAAGGTTAGGCACGCCGTTGAAAGCGGCTTTCATGCCGCTGGTGCCCGAGGCCTCGAACGGCGGCAGCGGCGTGTTGAGCCACACGTCCACTCCTGCGGTCAGCGCCTGTGCGAGCGCCATGTCGTAGTCGGGCAGATAGACGACAGTGATCGTGCCGGACAGAGCGCGGGCATGCGCATGCAGTTGCTCGATTATCTGCTTGCCGCTTTCATCGTGCGGATGCGCCTTGCCGGCGAGCACGATCTGGAACGGGTGGTTGCGTGCAATCGCCTGCAACCGCGAGGTCGGAGAACAAAAGATCCGGGCGCTTGTATGCGGTCATGCGCCGCGCGAAGCCGAAGATCGGGATATTCGGCTGCAGTGCCACCCCGGTGAGTGCCTGTACTTTTTCGATGAGATGCTGTTTCGCCTGAACGTGCGCTTCCCAGATCGCGGTATCCGGAATGCAGCAGTCGGCGCGCGTCAGCAACTGTGGCTCGTGGCACCAGCCCGGCAGGTAATGATCGTAAAGCTGACGGAAATTTTCTGTCGTCCAGATGAACGGATGCACGCCGTTGGTGATCGCATGCACCCGGTAGCCGGGAAACATCGCATTCGATACTTCAGCATGTTTCTTGGCGACGCCGTTGATGTATTCGCTCAGGTTCAGCGCCAGCCGCGTCATGTTCAGGCTATCCTCGCCGGCCAGACCTTTGATGATTTCGATGTCGAAGCCGTTGTCGAGGATGCGCTGCACCAGGTCGTAGGGAAAACGGTCATGGCCGACTTCGACCGGGGTGTGGGTGGTAAAGCTGCACAGGTCGCGAACGCGCGGGAGGTCATAGTGCGATTCGCCGGGCCGCAACTCTTCGGTTGAATAAGTATAGCGCCGCATCAGTTCCAACCCGAGCAACGCGGAGTGGCCCTCGTTCATATGAAAATGCCGTATCGTGAAGCCGAGTGCCTGCAGCAGGCGCACGCCGCCGATGCCCAGCACAATTTCCTGTTTGAGCCGGTAGACGTTGTCGCCGCCGTAGAGATAGTGGGTGATTTCGCGGTCGTCGCTGCTGTTCTCATTCAGGTCGGTATCGAGCAACAGCACCGGCTGGCGACCACCCATGCTGCCTTCCAGCACATACAACCATGCGCCGATCCAGACCGTGCGGCCATCGATCGGCACGGCGATCTTGGCATCGAGCGGTTGCGCCCAGCGTTTGGGATCCCAGATTTCCGGGTGTTCCAGTTGCCGGCCTTGGGCATCGATCTCTTGGCGGAAGTAGCCGGCGCGGCTCATCAGACTGACCGCCACCATCGGCAGTTCGAGGTCGGTGGCCGAGCGCATCGTGTCGCCGGCGAGTATGCCCAACCCTCCGGCGTAGGTCGGGATTTCATTGCGCAACGCGATCTCCATCGAGAAGTAGGCAATGCGCGGTTCGTGGATAAATTCGTCGAGCATGATTGTCCTCCTCATAATCAGCGACACACCGTTCGCCCTGAGGTATCGAAGGGCGTAGACCGCTTAGTGATTGGTTCGATACATCCGTTATGGTTCGATACGCTCTGCGTACCCTGTGCTGAGCCTGTCGAAGCATCACCACGAACGGATGTACCCTGTATTGAGCCTCCTGAGGTATCGAAGGGCGAAGCATCGGCCCGAACAGTAGGTTTGTCGCTAATTATGGAATGCTCAATAGATAACAGGTTGAGATGGCAAAATGGTATAGCATTTTGCCCCTTCCATGTAATGCAGCTATTCAATCTCGCGCATTTTGACCAACGCATACAGCACCGGGATCACCACTAGCGTCAGCACCGTCGAGGAGATCATCCCGCCTATCATCGGTGCGGCGATGCGGCTCATCACTTCGGAGCCGGTTCCGGTTCCCCACATGATCGGCAGCAGACCGGCCATGATCGCCACCACCGTCATCATCTTCGGCCGCACCCGTTCCACCGCGCCGACCATAATGGCGGCATGTAAATCATCACGGTTGAGCGCGCGTCCTTCGGCAACACAACGCGCACGAATTTCCTGCCATGCACGATCCAGATAGATCAGCATCACCACGCCGGTTTCTGCCGCAACACCCGCCAGCGCGATGAAGCCTACCGCCACCGCGACCGACAGATTGTAGCCGAGCAGCCATAGCAGCCACACGCCACCGACCAGCGCGAACGGCACGGACAGCATCACGATCAGCGTTTCGGTGACGCGCCTGAAGTTCAGGTACAGCAACAAGAAAATAATCAGCAACGTGATCGGCACCACGATCTTCATCTTCGCGGCGGCGCGCTCCATGTATTCGAATTGCCCGCTCCAGGTCGCGTAGTAGCCGGGCGGAAATTTCACTTGCTGCGCCACCGCCTTGCGCGCCTCGGTTACATAAGAGCCGATGTCGCGGTCGCGGATGTCCACGTAGATGTAGGCCGACAGCAGCGCGTTCTCGGTGCGTATGGCAGGCGCACCCTTGCTGATGACGACCTTGGCGAGTTGGCCGAGCGGAATCATCGCGCCATTCTCTTCGCTCGACATCGGGGTCGGCACCAGCACCTCGCGCGCGATCTGCTCCGGTGTGCTGCGCAATTCGCGCGGATAGCGTACGTTCACGCCAAAGCGTTCCAGTCCTTCCACCGTGGTGGTGACATTTTCGCCGCCCAGTGCGGTGGCGATCACATCCTGCACCTCGCCCATCGTCAGCCCGTAACGCGCCAGTGCCAAGCGATCCGGCTCGATGTTGAGATAGAAGCCGCCGGTAATGCGCTCGGCGAAGGCACTGGTGGTACCCGGAACATTCCTGACCACGGCTTCGATGTCCTTGGCCAGGCGTTCCATTTCATCAAGGTTTTTTCCAAACACCTTGATGCCGATCGGCGTGCGAATACCGGTGGCCAACATATCAAGTCGATTCTTGATCGGCATGGTCCAAGCATTGGCCACGCCGGGAAATTGCAGCGCCTTGTCCATCTCGGCGATCAGTTTGTCGGTAGTCATGCCGGGTCGCCATTCTTCTTCAGGCTTGAGGTTGATTACCGTCTCAAACATCTCCAGCGGAGCCGGATCGGTAGCAGTCTGAGCGCGTCCCGCCTTGCCATACACCGATGCGACTTCGGGAAAGCGCTTGATGATCTTGTCCTGCGTTTGCAGCAGCTCTGCCGCTTTGGTGACCGACATGCCCGGCAGTGATGCGGGCATGAAGAGCAGCGTGCCTTCATTCAAGGTCGGCATGAATTCGCTGCCCAGACGCAACGCTGGATAGATGGTCAATGCCATTGCCAGCAGCGCCATGACGATAGTGGTTTTTTTGCGTTTCATCACGGCGGAGATGATCGGGCGATAACTCCAGATCAAAAAACGGTTCAGCGGATTCTGTGACTCGGGCATGATCCTGCCGCGTATGAACAGCATCATCAACACCGGAACCAGCGTGACGGACAGCAACGCCGCACCGGCCATCGCAAAGGTCTTGGTGAAGGCCAGCGGCGCGAACAGTCTTCCTTCCTGCGCTTCCAGCGTGAACACCGGCAGGAACGAGACGGTGATGATCAGCAGCGAGAAAAATAACGCCGGGCCGACTTCCTTGCAGGCGGAGATGATCGCGTTGGCACGATCATCAAAACCTAACCCCTCCCGGCCTCCCCTTGTCAGGGGAGGAGACACTGCACCCTCCCCTGACAAGGGGATGGATGGGGAGGGGTTGCGCTCCAGATGCTTATGCGCGTTCTCTATCATCACAATCGCCGCATCCACCATCGCGCCGATGGCAATCGCAATCCCGCCCAGACTCATGATGTTGGAATTCATCCCCAGTACGCGCATCGCGATGATGGCGATCAGCACGCCGACGGGCAACATCACAATCGCCACCAGCGCGCTGCGCGCGTGCATCAGGAACACCATGCATACCAATGCGACGATCAGGCCTTCTTCAAACAGCGTGCGCTTGAGCGTCGCGATGGCGCGCTGAATCAATTCGGAACGGTCATACACCGTCTGAATTCTCACACCATCCGGCAGACCGGCGGATATTTCGGCGATCTTGTTC
Organism: Gallionella sp.; assembly: GCA_003134595.1. Lineage (GTDB taxonomy): Bacteria > Pseudomonadota > Gammaproteobacteria > Burkholderiales > Gallionellaceae > Gallionella. The sequence continues at coordinate 10,651 of PLBS01000108.1, forward strand.
TTGATGTTCTGGATCACTTCCAGCGCGTTCTGCCCGTAGCGTGCCATCGCGATGCCGGACACCACCTCGCCTTCACCGTTCAGCTCGGTCAGGCCGCGCCGCTCGTCCGGCCCCAGCTCGACACGCGCGATATCGCGCAGCAGCACCGGTGTGCCGCGCTCGGCTTTGACCACCAGATCCTCGATGTCACTTATGCCGCGCAGATAGCCTTTGCCGCGCACCATGTACTCGGTCTCGGCCATCTCCACCACGCGCCCGCCGACATCGCGGTTTGAATCGCGTATCACCTGCGAAACTTTACTCAACGGAATGTTGTATGCGCGCAGCTTCACCGGATCGACCGTCACCTGATACTGCTGCACGAAGCCACCGATGGAGGCGACTTCCGCGACGCCATGCGCCTTGGTGAGTTGATAGCGCAGATACCAATCCTGCATGGTGCGCAGCTCGGCGAGATTATGTTTTTCGCTGAGCACCGCATACTGGTACACCCAGCCCACCCCTGTCGCATCCGGCCCCAGCTGCGGCGAAACACCTTTGGGCATGCGTCCCGCGATGCTGTTGAGATATTCCAGCACCCGCGAGCGCGCCCAGTAGATGTCGGTGCCGTCCTCGAAGATCACATACACGAAAGACGCGCCGAAGAACGAGAAGCCGCGCACCACCTTGGATTTTGGCACGGACAGCATGGCGGTGGTGAGCGGGTAGGTGACCTGGTCTTCCACCACCTGCGGGGCCTGCCCGGAGTATTCGGTATAAACGATCACCTGCACGTCGGACAAATCCGGCAAGGCATCCAATGGTGTTTTTATTACGGCATAAATGCCCGCCAGCGTGATGAACAGCGTGGCGAGAATTACCAGAAATCGGTTACGGGCCGACCATTCTATGATGTTATTTAACATGCAAAATCTCCGTTAATTTCAAATATTCCATTTGCCTTGAGTCCCCTCCCCCTGCAAGGGGGAAGGAGTCTGTCTTCTCTCCTTCATGGGGAATGGGTAGTACTACCGCTCATTCCGCTCAATGCCGCCTTGAGATTGCTCTCCGCATCAATCAGGAAGTTGGCCGATGTCACCACCTGTTCTCCCTCGGCGATTCCTTCCAGCACTTCGACATAATTCTCGCTGCGACTGCCGAGCTTGACGGTGCGCGGCTCGAAGCGTCCTTCTGTCAGCTGCACCAACACAATTTGTCTTATTCCGCTGTCGATCACGGCTGAAGCCGGCACGGTGAGCACCTTGCCACCATGGAAAACAGCAAGCTCCATGCTGGCAAACATGGCGGGCTTGAGCAATCCATTGGGATTAGCGAGTTCCACCCGCACCTGCAC
>PLBS01000045.1 GCA_003134595.1 Gallionella sp.
CGCCAGTTGGAGGCGCGCAGCGTGCAGCGTGAATACCTGGCCCTGGTGCATGGCGAGCTAACGCGTGCCGGCAAGGTGGACGCGCCGATAGGCCGGCATCCCACCCAGCGAGTCAAAATGGCGGTGGTGGAAAGCGGCAAACCTGCGGTCACCCACTACCAAATCGAGGAAAAATTCCCGAGCTGCACGCTGCTGCGCTGCCGTTTGGAAACCGGCCGCACCCACCAGATACGCGTGCATCTGGCGCGTATCGGCCATCCCCTGGTGGGCGACAGCGTATATCTCAAAGGCCCGCAAAAATGCGTGCCGCAACTGCGCGCTTTGTTAAGCAGTTTTCCGCGTCATGCCTTGCACGCCACCCGTCTTGGGCTGGAGCATCCGGTGAGTGGTGAAGTGATGGAATGGCATGTGCCGCTGCCGCAAGACATGCAGCAACTGCTGCAACAAATTCGCGAGGCAACTTCCCCTCGCCTAGCAACCCCTCCCGGCCTCCCCTTGTCAGGGGAGGAGTCCAGCTTCCCCCTGACAAGGGGGGATCGAGGGGGGGTTAAAACCCGCAACAAATGAGCCTGCAAGATTATTTAATCATCCCCAACTGGCCCGCCCCCGCGAATGTCAAAGCCTTGCAGACTACCCGTGCGGACGGCGTCAGTGTTTCCCCTTATGACAGTCTCAATCTCGGCGACCATGTTGGCGATGCCCCGCTGGCGGTGGCGCGCAACCGCGTGTTGCTCAACACGCTGCTGCCCAGTGAACCGGTGTGGCTGGAACAGGCACACGGCACGCTGGTCGCGAATGCTGACCATGCAAGTTGTCTGCCGCAGGCCGATGCGTGCATCGCGCGGCACCGCGCGGCGGTGTGCGTGGTGATGACTGCCGATTGCCTGCCGGTATTGTTGTGCGATAAACAGGGCAGCGTGGTCGGTGCGGCACACGCAGGCTGGAAGGGTTTGGCAGCGGGTGTCATCGAAGCCACCGTGCAGGCGATGAATGTTGCGCCGCAAAACCTGATGGCTTGGCTTGGCCCTGCCATCAGTCAGGATGCATTCGAAGTCGGTGATGAGGTGCGTGCCGCGTTTATTGCCGCACAGCCGCAAGCCTTGACTGCATTCATTCCCGGCCAGCACGGCAAATGGCTGGCTGACCTTTCCGCATTGGCCCGCTTGCGCCTGAACGCGTTGGGCATCACGCAAATTTACGGTGGCGACTTCTGCACTTACCGTGAGCGCGAACATTTCTTTTCCTACCGCCGCGACGGTGTGACCGGGCGCATGGGGACGTTCATCTGGCTGGATTGACCGGTAGTGTCAATTCCGCGTTCGGCTCGCTGAATGCAAAGTTGGCGCGCCTGTCTTTAGGTATAATCCGCGCCTTATTTATTTCTGAAAAATTCCCATGAGCGTTTTGCTGTGGATCATCGTCGCCAGCATCTGTGGCGGCGCATTGAGCGTGGTGTGCGCCGCAGTGTTTGCGCTTAACCCTCGTGCGCAGCACTACCTCAGTGCAATGGTGAGCTATGCCATCGGCGCGATGCTCGGTGCGGTGTTTCTCGACATCCTGCCCGAGGCGATCAAGCTCACGTCCAATGTGGCCGTCCTGAGCGGCTCAGTGCTGTTCGGCATCCTGCTGTTCTTCATTCTGGAAAAACTGGTGCTGTGGCGGCACTGCCACCAGGAGCATTGCGAAGCGCATGAACTGCTCGAATCCGAGCATGACCACGATCATGGGCGCAGCGGCATGATGATCATGGTGGGTGATACTTTTCACAATTTTGTGGATGGTGTCATCATCGCGGCGGCCTTCCTCACCGACATGCATCTCGGCATTGTCACCGGACTGGCCATCATCGCGCACGAGATTCCGCAGGAAGTCGGCGACTTCGCCATTCTGCTGCATTCCGGCTATAGCAAGGCCAGGGCTTTCCAGTTGAATCTGATTTCCAGTTTTGCTTCGGTGGCGGGCGGCGTGCTGGGTTACTACACTTTGCAGACCATGCAATCGTGGATACCGTCGTTGCTGGCATTGGCGGCGGCGAGCATGATTTATGTTGCTGTGGCCGATCTGATACCCGGCCTGCACAAACGCGCGCAGTTGCGCGACACGCTCGAGCAGGTCGGGTTGATCGTGCTGGGTGTGGCAACAGTGGGCGGGCTGTTGGAAATGCTGATGTCGTCATGATGATCAAGGGAGTTAAAGAATTGGAAATAAAAAGCATGAGCAAACAACACACTCCGCCGCGCGTCGGCTTTGTCTCGTTGGGTTGTCCAAAGGCCACGGTGGATTCAGAACACATCCTCACCCGCTTGCGCGCCGAGGGGTATCTGATTTCCGGCAGCTATCAGGATGCCGATCTGGTGGTGGTGAATACCTGCGGCTTCATCGACAGCGCGGTGGAAGAGTCGCTGGATGCGATCGGCGAAGCGCTGGCGAAAAACGGCAAGGTGATCGTCACCGGTTGTCTCGGTGCCAAGGGTGATGTGGTGCGGCAGGCGCACCCCAAAGTGCTCGCCGTTACCGGGCCGCACGCCACCGATGAAGTGATGGCGGTGGTGCATCAGTATTTACCCAAGCCACACGACCCCTACAGCGATTTGGTGCCACCGCAGGGCATTCGCCTCACGCCGAAACATTACGCTTATGTGAAAATTTCCGAGGGCTGCAATCATCGCTGCACCTTCTGCATCATCCCCAGTTTGCGCGGCGATCTGGTCAGCCGCCCGGTCGGCGATGTGATGCAGGAAGCGCAGCATCTGGTCAACGCGGGCGTCAGGGAACTGCTGGTGATTTCGCAGGACACCAGTGCCTACGGAATCGACGTGAAATACCGCACCGGCTTCTGGGGCGGCAAGCCGCTCAAGAGCCGCATGACCGAGCTGGCCGCAGCGATGGGCGACCTGAGAACACCAGATGGAGAGCGTGCGTGGGTGCGCCTGCATTATGTGTATCCGTATCCGCATGTGGACGAAGTAATCCCGTTGATGGCGCAAGGCAAAATCCTTCCCTATCTGGATATACCTTTTCAGCACGCCAACCAGCGCATCCTGAAATTGATGAAGCGTCCGGCCAGCAGCGAGAACGTGCTGGCGCGCATCAAACAATGGCGCGAGATTTGCCCCGACCTTACGCTGCGCAGCACCTTCATCGTCGGCTTCCCCGGCGAGACCGAAGAAGAATTCGAAGAGCTGCTGGATTTTCTGGTAGAAGCGCAGCTCGATCGCGTTGGCGCGTTCGCTTACTCGCCAGTGGATGGCGCGGTGGCTAACGTCCTGCCTGATCACATCCCGCCCGAAGTACAGCAAGAACGCCTTGCGCGGCTGATGTTGCTGCAGGAAGAAATCAGCGAACAGCGCCTCAAGCGCAAGATCGGCAAGACGATGAAGGTGCTGGTGGATGAAGTGGGCGAAGAAGGCGCGATCGCGCGCAGCTCCTCGGACGCACCGGAAATCGACGGTGTGGTGTACATAGAAAATGGCCAGCACCTAAATGCGGGCGATTTTGTTGAAGTGAAAATTACCGATTCTGATACCCACGATCTGTGGGCGGAGATCGCCTAGCCACATTTTCCTCGCACAGTTGTGGGGGGAGGGAAGAGAGAGGTTATCTACTGCCTGGCTGGATGTCCCGCGTCATCTGCCTTGCCTCCTGGGTGATCGTCAACCGGCGGAGACATGCCATCCCGCCCCATGTCGCGCTCGAATTGCTGACGTTCTTCCGGTG
>PLBS01000010.1 GCA_003134595.1 Gallionella sp.
TGCTTATAGCGCGCCTGGCGTATTACCTTATCGGGAAAACTCAGCTTGCTGTGCGCGCCCGCGCCGATGCCCAAATAATCGCCGAACTGCCAGTAATTGAGATTGTGTTTGGCGCGGCGTTTCGGCTGCGCGAAGGCGGAAGTCTCGTAGTGCTGATAGCCTGCTGCCACCAACAATTCCTCGATATGCTGCTGCATGTCGCTGCTCACATCGTCGTCCGGCAAAGAGGGCGGATTGCGATAGAACAGCGTGTTCGGCTCCAGCGTCAGGTGATAGCAGGACAGATGTTGCGGCGCGAAAGACAGCGCGGTTTGCACATCCTGCAATGCTTCATCCAATGTTTGCTTGGGCAATGCGTACATCAAATCGAGATTGAGATTGCCGAAATGCTGCTGCGCAATGACTATCGCGCGCTTGGCTTCATCGGCAGAGTGGATGCGACCCAGTGCTTGCAGATGTGCATCGTTGAAGCTCTGGATGCCCATCGACAACCGGTTCACCCCCGCCTCACGATAAGCCGCAAAGCGCGCCGCCTCCACCGTGCCGGGATTGGCTTCCAGCGTGATCTCTGCGCCAATATCCAGCGGCAGCAACATGCGCACACTGCGCAGAATCTGCTCGACACTTTCGCCGCTCAACAGACTGGGCGTGCCGCCACCGAAGAACACCGTATAAACCTTGCGTCCCCAGATCAGCGGCAAGGCCAGCTCCAGATCGCGGATCAACGCCGCAATATATTCCTGCTCCGGGAACGCGCCGCGCGCCTCATGCGAATTGAAATCGCAATACGGACATTTGCGCACGCACCACGGAATGTGGATGTACAGCGACAGCGGCGGCAATGCCTGAAAATTCACGGCTTGGGATTTGAGAGCGATGGGTTGCAGCGGGTGGGTGGTCATGATTGTAATGATGTTGGGCAAGCCGAGCCGGAACGGCTCTGCTGTTAGTGCATCGCAACGGGTTGGCGTGGAACACACCCTACCAAGCTCATGCTCATTGGGCAAGTCCTGGAGTTGGGATCAGCTGCGAAACCGGCTTGATATTTTTGAATGTCTATAAAAACGAGTGCCCCGCCTGATGTTTGTTGTCTTACAATATCGCACCGGTGAACGTCCTGCACCAGCGAATCGCCCATACTTTAGACGAATTAACTGCACAAGGGTAATAACATGATCCACTCTCCAGAGATTCTCAAAGTATTGAAATCAGCACCTTTGTTCCATGGGATACTCGGCCATTTACTCGTCGAACATTTAAATGAGTCCAGGCTGCAACCGTTGACTTCCGGTCAGGTCCTGTTGGTTCCCGGTCAAACTAACAACACAATCTACATAATCCTTTCCGGACGCCTGCTCATCCAATCAAAAGAATCTGAAGTCGAGCCTATTGCCATCTTGGGCGAGGGAGAATGTGTCGGGGAGATGTCCATGCTGGGGGGCGCACCTGTTTCGGCATACGTCATCGCCGCCACAGACTGCGAACTGCTTGCAATCGACCATACGGCCATGTGGGAGTTGATCAACAGCTCCCATGCAGCCGCGCATAACATGCTGAACATACTGACCAGCCGTATTCGCAATACCAACCAGATCGTGGCAGAGAACCTTGGGCAGCAGCAAGGATTTTCAGGAGGCTCGATGGTGGATGAGATGACCGGGCTTTACAATCAGCACTGGACGCACGAAAAATTCGACCGCCATTTGCGTCGAGCCATCGTGGGCAAAAAATCGAGCTGCATGTTGATGCTGGAGATGGACCAGTTCAAAGAATTTAGTGGCAGGCATGGGCAACTTGGCGGTGATCAGGCGCTGCGAGATATCGCTTACACCATACTGTCCTGTCTGCGCCCGGATGACCAAGCGGGACGCCATAGCGGCGAAAAATTCGCAATTTTTCTGCCGAGCACATCCCTGCCTGATGCCTGCACTGCGGCAGAAAGACTGAAGGCGGCCGTCAGCCAATCTTTGATCGTGCTACCCAGCGGCGATGCATTGCCCTCTATTACCGTATCCATAGGTATCAGCCAAGCTCGTTCGGACGATACTGTGGTCGGCCTGTTCGCTCGCGCCGACGAAGCTTTGCAGCTTGCCAAGGACAGTGGCGGCAACTGTGTAAAGGCTATGCAATAACGCCCTGAAGCGCAACCCGCTTTCATCCCTGCATCATTTTCAATTTTTCCAGCAACACCCGCAACGCCTTGCCGCGATGGCTGATGGCGTGTTTTTGTTCGCGCTCAAGTTGCGCGCTGGTCTTGCCCAATTCAGGCAGCCAGAACAACGGGTCATAGCCGAAACCGTTGTCACCACTGGGTTGCATGGCGATCTCGCCGTGCCACTCGCCTTCTGCGATCAGCGGCTGCGGGTCGTCGGCATGGTGCAGCAGCACCAGCACGCAGTAGTAATGAGCGCGGCGATCCGTCACGCCGCGCATGACTTGCAGCAGCTTTTCGTTGTTGTGCTCATCTGACTTCGGATCATCTCCGGCATAGCGCGCGGACAGCACGCCGGGCGCGCCATCCAGCGCAGTGACGCAGACGCCGGAATCATCCGCCAGCGCGGGCAGTCCGCTCAAACGGCTGACATGGCGCGCCTTGGCGAGGGCGTTTTCGATGAAGGTGTGGTGCGGCTCTTCGGCTTCTTCGATATTCAGTTGCGCCTGCGTCAGCACCTCGATGCCGAGCGGCTGCAACAGGAATTGGAATTCGCGCAGCTTGCCGGGGTTGTTGGAGGCGATAACGAGTTTTTGCATGGTTGGTTTATCCTTTACCCTGGGAGCAAAAGATTATGATGAGAGGAAAAATTAGGGTGCCTCTAGTCCTTTTCCAGCACAGCTCTCTGCATTGCGATCAGCTCGGCAATACCGCTTCGCGCCAATTCCAGCAGCGCATCCATCTCGGCGCGGGTAAAAGCGTGGCCTTCGGCAGTGCCCTGCACTTCGACGAAGTGGCCGTTGCCCAGCATCACCACGTTCATGTCGGTATCGCAGTGAGAGTCTTCGAGGTAATCCAGATCCAGAACCGGCTTGCCTTGATAGATACCGACGGAAACTGCGGCGATGAAATCTTTGAGCGGGGATTCTTTGATCAGGCCTTTGCTGAGCAAATCCCTCACCGCATCATATAGAGCGACGAACGCGCCGGTGATGCTGGCGGTGCGAGTGCCACCGTCGGCCTGGATCACGTCGCAATCGATCTGAATGGTGCGCTCGCCGAGTTTTTGCAAATCCACCACCGCGCGCAGGCTGCGTCCGATCAGGCGCTGGATTTCCTGGGTGCGCCCGGATTGCTTGCCCTTGGCGGCTTCACGGCTCATGCGCTCGCCTGTGGAACGCGGCAACATACCGTATTCCGCGGTGATCCAGCCTTCGCCGCTGCCCTTTTTATGTGGCGGAACTTTTTCTTCAACGCTGGCGGTGCAAATGACTTTGGTGTCGCCGCACTCGATCAGCACCGAGCCTTCGGCGTGTTTGGTGTAGTGGCGGGTGATGCGTATTTCACGCAATTGGTTGGGTGATCTTTGACTGGGGCGCATAATAAATTCTCGTTAAAAGGTGAAAGGGGCAAGGGGCAAGTGAAAGAGTTATGAAATCTCAAGGACGTGACTGACCGGCTCAGCGGTGTCGTGGGCGATTTCGCCGTTACCCCAGCGCACCGCCACGCCGGTGACGTTATCTGAATGTCCGTCTTCGCACTTCAGCGCACTTGCAATCAGGTCATCCAGCACATCTGCGACGGGTCTGGAGGCGAATGCTTCGACCAACTCCCGGTCGGTGAACGGCCCCCACAGACCATCGCTGGCGAGCAACACGACATCGCCGGATCGCAACGCGACGGGTTCGCCGGGCTCCATATAGAATACGTCTTCGATACCGCCAAGGCAGTTGGTGATATGGTTACGCTGCGGATGGACGCGTGCTTCATCGGCGGATAGCTTGCCCGACTCGACCCACTGTTGCACCACCGAGTGATCGTTCGTCCTGGCTAATACCGCGCCGTCGCGCAGCAAGTACAGGCGCGAGTCTCCGGCGTGGCCCCAATACATCTTGCCATCTTGTATCAGTGCGGCGACACAGGTCGTCCCGGGGAATCCGCCCATGTCCTTGTCGTGCGGAAACTTCATGATGCGCTCGTGGGCGTAGCGCATGGTTCCCAGGAGGAATTCGTCTGGATCAGCAATATGCGGCTGTGCACGCCGGCCAAACGATTCGACAAAAGTCTCGATGGTCAAGCCCGCCGCCAGCTCCCCGTGCAGATGCCCGCCCATGCCGTCCGCCAGCGCCAATAACAACGCATCGTTGGTGTAGGCATACGCAACGCGATCCTGATTGAATCTGCGGTTGCCGATATTGCTGGCCTGGTGTATCGAAAAGTTCATGGGCACAAGGAAGTTCTAACAAGGTGAAAATTTAACAGGGTGCAATCGTAATATAATGCGCCGCTTCAGCACAGCCTTTTATTCGAAAGCACACACCATGATTTTAAGTATGACCGGCTACGCCACTGCCAGCGCGGAACTTGACAGCGGATCGTTGACGCTCGAACTGCGCGCGGTCAACCATCGCTATCTGGACATCCAGTTTCGAATGCCGGATGAATTGCGCGGTTTCGAGGGCGTGCTGCGCGAAGCGATCACCGCGCAATTGCAGCGCGGCAAAGTAGAGTGCCGCATCAACTATGCGGCGCGATCCGCACAAGGCGGCGCCGCACTCAATCACGGCCTGTTGCAACAGCTCGCCGCATTGAACAAGGAAGTGCAAGCCGCACTGCCCGATGCGCGCGGCCTGAGCGTGGCCGATGTGCTGCGCTGGAACGGCGTGCTGGAAACTCCCACCGCCTCGTCGGACGAATTGCGCGCCACCCTGCTCGACTTGCTGCAAATTTCATTGCAGGAGTTTTCTGCTTCGCGCGCCCGGGAGGGCGAGAAACTCAAGGATTTCTTGTTGCAGCGCCTGGAAAAAATCGAGGCGCTGCGCAATAGCGTGATGCCGCATGTGCCCGCCGCGATCGCCGCCTA
>PLBS01000023.1 GCA_003134595.1 Gallionella sp.
CGACCGGTTGAAATCGCAGCACCGAGCTGAGCTTCGTTCCTTGCAACAGTCTTCCTGAAAGCAGCCGCTCACGATGCGCGGCTACACATGGTAACCGCCCCTGAGAATTGCTGGTCAGTATTACAAAAACGCAGCAACGAAAGCCTATCCATCAGTTTGAGCGGGCGTTAGTATCTTCCAGAACCACGGCGGTATGCCCTCCGCCAAAACCCAGTATGTCCGCCAACACGTAGCGTACCGATTCGGGTCTGGCGTGTGCCAACCCGGCACGCAGACCAGGATCAAGCGGGTAGTCTGGATGCGGCCAAGTATCGGTTTCCAGACAGGCGGTCAGCAAAGCAATTTCTGCCGCGCCCGATGCGCCCAGGGTGTGGCCGATCGCCGCCTTCAGTGTGACGAGTGGTGGCAATGATTGGAATGCCGCAACCAATCCGGTCAATTCGTTCACATCGTTTACCGGGCTGCCCGCAGCTTGTAATTTGATCAGGTCGATGTCGGATGTATTCAGACTGCTGGCTGCAAGAGCCTGCTCACACATTTGGGTGACTGTTTGCGGAATCGCGCCGGTCGGGTCGCGGCCATCCACGATATGACTCCCGCCACACAAATGCCAGCGTGCCTGCCGGCTGGACAGATGCAGCACCGCTACCGCCTCCCCCAGGGTGATCCCGTCACGGTTCAATCCCAGCGGTTTTGATTTGCCTGGCGTCAGCAACTGCATGGCTGCAAAACCGGAAACAGAGAATCGATTGGCCAGTTCCACACCCAGCACAACGGCATCGTTTACCGAACCCGAACTGATGAGTCTGGATGCGGACAGAAGTGCTTGCAGTGATGAAGTGCAGCCACTGGAAACCAGATAGACCGGCCCGGTCCAGTCCAGCCAACCGGCTATTTCTTCGGCAAAGTCAAAGCTGTCACCGGGGCGGGCCTCCCCGGTTTCAATCGCGCCGATATCAAGAGAAGAGGATGCCACGAAGAGCGGTACATTTGATCCCGCTTCAAGTCCCGCTTCAATTCTTGCTTCCTCGGCAGCCGCACAGACAAGCTGCTGCGCGCGCTTGCGCCAGTCCGGCTCGGGGTGGCCGATACGGAAATAAGGCCAATCCGTTCCGCCCGGTAATTCCATCCGTTGCGCTTCCTTCCCTCCGGCAGAGATACAAGCCAGAGCCTGCGGCAGATTCGCACCCAGTGCCGAGATCAGCGCCCGCCCATGCAGGTAAACCGGCCTCATACGCGACGCGCGGATAAATATTCGGCGAGATGGGAAATATTGCTCAAGGCACGCCGGGTTTCCTTGCTATCAGCGAGACGTATCCCGTAGCGTTTCTGGATTTCCATGGAAATTTGCAAGGCGTCGAGAGAGTCGAGCATCAGTCTCGATTCCGGACCAAAGAGTATTTCGTCGTCAGTCAAACCGCCTTGCGGTTCGTCCTTGTCAGCCGCGGATATGATCAACGCTTTTAGCTCGAGCCTGAATGCCACCATATCCACAGTCATTCGTTGTCCCGGCTCATCAGTTGGCCCGGCGGCGAAAAAAAAGTACCGCGATGATGATCATGAGCGTGGCAAAGCTCATCAACTTGGCCGCCGGCAGTAATACACCCACCATATCACTACCGCGCAACAGCACCGCAAGCATGCCTTCCAATCCCCAGTCCATCGGCGAAAATTCCGCAAGCCGTTGCATGAACTCAGGCATGACAAACTTTGGCACCATCACACCCCCGATCGCTGCCATGAGTATGTTAACGGTCGGGCCCACCGCCGATGCTTGCGCATGCGTTCTGACCATACTTGCCAGCGCAAGTGCCATGCCTATCGCCGCCATGCTCACAGCCAGCAGCACCAGCAAGAGCGCGCCCCAATGTATGCCCGTCAGTGACAGCGCATCCCCACCCAGCAATGGCATCAGCCAAACGCCCACTGCCAGCATCAGTGCCGCCTGGAGTCCATTAATAGCCAGATAGGGCAATGCCTTGGACCAGATCATCATGCTGGTTGGCACACCCAGACTTGCAAGCCTTGCCAGGGCTCCGCATTGCCGTTCCTGGAGGAACAGATTTGCCAGCGAAGCCACGACAAAGAACATACCAAAAACCAGCCAGGCGGGCACATTTTGTTGCACGGCGGTAGGGCGGGAACCGGCTGCAAATCGTTCGGCGCCTACCAGAGCTTGTGCGGAGACAGAAACGTTCACACCCGGAGCACGAGACGATGGATTATTTTCCGGGCGCGCCAATCGTTGCGGCATCCGGAGTTGCGACATGCGGGTCTCCGCAAGCAGAGCCTGGGCACGCAACTCGCTGGCAATCATGATCATCTCGGCATTATTTGCGGAAAACACGCTGCTTTCCAAACCCGGATCAGTAATCAATCTAAGTTGTTTTCCGCTACCGGGTTGCTCGGCAACCAGCTCTTTGGAAAAATCTTTCTCAATGACCAGAGCGTAACTCAACTTGCCGCTGCGCACTTCATCCGGCCAGCTCGCGCTGCTTGCCTGGGGTTTGCCGTGCCGTTTTTCCCACTCGGTAAGCAGCGTGTCAGCCAATTGGCCGTTGTCCCGGTTATCTACAATATAGTGCAGGGACTTGATAACCGGGCTGTACACGTCCTTCAGTGCAAGCGACATGATGATGATAAACAATACCGGCATCAGGAATAGTGCAACCAAACCATGCACGTCACGAATCAGGGCCAGAAGTTCTTTTTTGATGAGCGCGAATAGCATGGTTAACGTAATACTCGCGTAGCGATTCGTTCGCCCCTCTCCCTCCGGGGGAGGGTTGGGGTGGGGGAAACGGGCATGGCAGATTTTATCATCAGGGGTGTCATCATTATCATGCCTGTTAATCTCGCAGGGAGCGCCGAGTAAGTGTCATGAACAATTGTTCCAGGTTATTGCGCCCGAATTCAGCGTGGCGCAGCCGTCCGCCAACTTCTTCCACAGCAGCCAGCAGCGCAGTCGGTGTCTGGCCAGGGGCAAGCATCACCCGCCATTCCTCGCCGATAGATTCGACCTGCCCAAAACGCGCAAGCAGCACCCTCAATTGCGTTGCCATCACACCCTCCACCGCCAGTCGCACATGAGCAACACCATCGTTCAGCAATTCGTTCAGGGTTCCATCGCGCAGAACTTTGCCGTCGTCGATGATGATCACGCGGTTGGCAATCGCTTCAATTTCTTCCATGTAATGGGAGGTATAAATCACGGCTGCGCCATTGTCAGCCAGTGTTTTAACGGCATCCAGCAGGAATGCTCGCGATTGGGGATCGACACCGACGGTAGGCTCATCCAGGAGAATGAGTTCCGGTTCCGGCAGCAAAGCAATTGCCAGATTCAGACGACGCTTCAGCCCGCCGGAAAGTCTTTCGGCGCGGACTTGTGCAAAACGCTCCAACTGGGAGAAGGCCAGACATTTTGCTATACGCTGGCGCTTGCGGTCTCCGCCAAGCCCGCCTGCTGCCGCAAAACATTCTAGATTCTCTGTTACCGTGAGCATCGGATAGAACGCATATTCCTGGGGGGCAACCGCAATGCGAGTGGGCGTGTTGCGGCGGATGACCGCAAGCGGCAAACCGTCGATTGATATATCGCCTTGTTGGACCGGCAGCATCCCGGACAAATGTGAAATCAGCGTGGTTTTGCCCGCACCATTAGGGCCCAACAGGCCAAGAATTTGGCCGCGCTCAGCATTGAGCGATACGCCCGTCAACGCGGGTTTCTCCGTGTGCGGGTAACAATATGAAAGATTCCTGATTGCCAGCATCAAATAACTGCCATTTTCAAATCGCGAAAAAAAACTTCCTCTTGCTCGGAAAGGTTGCGCAACAGATCGGCTAATTTCGTCGGATTCATCGCATCGCGCCCCTTGACCATGCGTGCGGTCGCCAACGCAAACTCTCGCCAACCATCACCAATGACCATGAGTCGTTCAGAAAATCCAGCCAGCATTGCCATACCGGATAACTCTGCCGCTTCCTGCAAAAAGGCCGCATACAGAAAACGAAATCCCGCACCACCCGTGCCGATTTCCTCTTGCATACGAATGATATGCCCCACAAACAAAGAGCTTAGATGTTCAGCAGGATCAAGCTTGGCTACCTTGTTGGCCAGCATTCTGATGCCGCGCACACCGATGATCGGTATCGGTGCCCGCATGGTACGGCAAGTTTTTAAAATTGCTTTACGCGCCGCCTGAGGCGAGATGGTGGACACCCCCATTTTTTGCATTGTATAAAGCAAACCCTTGGGGGCGAGCACACCCTTGGCAAAACGGGCGCGTGACAAAGATCCCGCATCGCAGCGTACAGTCTGTTCGGCAACCGGATCGCTGATCAGGTAGTCATCACCTTCTTTACCGTACACCAAAAGATTATGCGCATTAAAGTGGAAGCGCATGTCCTCTGGAAAATAGGGCAGCCAGTACACCGAGGTTTGCAAACCCACCACATGACCTTGCGCCAACAACTCATCCAGGCGAGCCTGACCCGCTGCAGGGGTATGGAAAGTTTCAAAACGAAATTCAGCCGCTAGAACTTTAGCCAGGCCCTTGATGATGGATTTTGGCGGTTGACGATAAGCGATGAGAGGCAAGCCGGACAGCTTGATAAATGGCAAGTAGGCAAACGACAAAGCTGCCGACAGACCAAAGGCCATAGCTTCGGAAATCGGCACTCCGTGGTGACTGATCAAATTGGAGATCACTCCGCTTTCGCAATGGGCGGCGTGACGATGGTGCGCAAAGGTCATGGCAGACGTGTTAATTGTTGCATGGTAAGGCCGAGCGCTTCGGCATATCGCGTGAGCAGGTTGGGTGACAAGCGCGCGAAAATCTCCGGGCGTAAATGACGGCGGATGCGCCAACGCCAGATACCCGTGGTTTGCGCAAGTAACAACAAATCCATACGGCGGGCATACATCCAATATTCCAGCGGTGATGACAAACCGTTTATCGCATTTTGCCGTGCTGTTTCAGCCAGGGCGCGCATCTCTTCCACGGCCTGGCTGGTAACTATTTCTTCAACCTCCCAGCCTTTCGAAGCTACCGCAACGATGTGGCCGCCAGCATCCCTGGCATAGACTGCCTTCCTGTGCCCCCCCAAAGTTTTATTGCCTTCCTGCGGTACATTTTGCTGATCCATTACACCGCCTCCAGATAAACGAATGCGCTGGAAAAACGGCCACTCTCCGGAATGTACATCAATAGCTTTTGCCCCTTCTGTATGCGGCCAGAACGGAAAAGTTCATCCAGCATTATGTATGGAGCAGCCGAGCCGGTATTACCTTTGCTGGCCAGATTGGAAAACCAGCGTTCGCGCGGAATAGGCAAACCGATNNGGACGTTCAGATTTCTTTTTTTCATTATGGCGGCAAGCGGCTCAGACAAAGTGGCTCTGATGACGTTCTCATTCAATAGCCGAACATCCTGCTTGAGCGAAAAAATAGATTCCGAACCCCACTCTGCTGCATCAAAACGGCGCCAGCCAAGCAATGAGCCATCTTCACTTTTTTCAGCGCCATGGTACATGCAAGCCTCCAATTCGTTGGCGGCGGAGGAAAGCTCAATCCAATCGATCCGCAAGGACAACGTACCGCGCGGTTGATTCTCCAGCAATAGTGCCCCAGCACCATCGGAAAGCATCCAACGCAGAAAATCTTTTTCAAAGGCAATTTCCGGATGAACTTTCAGTTCTTTGAGCTTGTGCTCGAGCTCTGCCTCAAAGTTACCGGCGCTCAGCGAAGCAGAGGCCAGTTCAGAACCCGTCGCCACTGCACGTTGCACATCACCCGCTCGGATTGCCAGCCAGGCGTGCTTGAGAGCCGCCGCACCGGAAACACATATCCCGGCAAACGACACAACCTGCAAGCGCGGCCATTTCAATTCACCATGTACCATGACCGCATGATTAGGCAGCAACTGATCCGGCGAGGATGTGCCGCATGACAACAATTCCACGTCACCAATCTCGCCTAAAGCGTTGATCGCCCGTGCCGTGAGCTGCGCATTGGTCATGGCGATCTGGCCTGTTGAGCGATTTATCGCATAATGTCGCGACTTGATGCCATTGCTGCGCAGGATCACTCGCCGGGCACGCGATGGCTTCCCCCCTACCATGCCCAAAACCGCCTCCATCTCGTCATTACTAACCGGATCGAAAGGCAGGAATGATGCCGTTTTATTGATATAAACTTTAGATAACATAGTTGGACATGCGCTCGATTCCAGAGCCTGATGGAAGTTCAAAATTATATTTCATTCGAGCGAATTGTTTCCTCAGCAAAGGCCGGACTAATGCCTGCAGTGTCAAGCTGACTGGTATTACGGTCACAATCAATGCAACCAAAAAGATCACATATAAAAATAATATCGGCTTGCGTATCCACTGCCCCGGCTCTCCGGCTGCGCGTATCAGCTTGCCCCAATAATAAAAACTGCGGGTTGCCGCTTTTTCGGTGAAATACAACTCCGGATTGGCCTCGACTGCCTTGAGGCCAGACAGCAACGGGGCATTGCTTTTCTCGGCATCATCTGCCAGCGCTTTCTGCAAGGCCAAGCCAAAACGTTGAGCTTGCAAGATTTCTGGTGGCGCGATTCCCGGTGGAGGCAAGCCAAAAAAACTCGCCTGCTTGCCCGTTAAAAACCAAAGTGGTGTGGTGATGAGAGTTGCGAACACATTACCCCTGTCGGTTAAAACCACATTATCGATCAAACGTGCATTTATGCCGGATAACATGCTTACCATTTTTTCCTGCGCCTTCAGCCACATATTACGACAGGCAATCACCGTGATGACAGGTTTGCCCTTCAGCAGTTTGGCTGCCAATGGATGCTGCAAAAAGGCTGTTGTGGGCAAGGACGGGGCAAGGAACCATACCTGATAAAACAAAATGACCAGATCGAAATCTTCCTCACCGGTCAGCGCAAGTGGCTCAAGCTTCGGGGCAATTAAATGTGCAGCTTCGGGGAACGCATCGAAAAACCGAAAAAATGGCCACGGAAAAGGATAGGCAGGCAAAGGGCGGAGCACCTCCAAATGCATATCCACACCGGGATCTCCCTGCAATGGAGCAAGAATCCGCTCGGCAATCCGGGCAAGCTGCCCGGTTTGCGAGTAACAGATTGCCAGAACACGCTTAGGTCGAACAGAAGTAGTCACAAAAATCCAGTGGTGCAATAAAATTATTCTGATTATGACCCCGCCAAGACCGGACGATGGAAGCTTGGAGAAACGCGCGCGAGTCGCGCGAGTAGAGCGATGACAAGTTTTTTAATTATATAGCAAAAGCCATGCGCGCTCAATAAACAACGGTATCTTCACACCCGGAAAGTTTAACGGATTTAATATATGGCGGAGCTAAGTGATAGTAATGGATGCCAGGATATATCCATCAAGCAATGCATGGACACCATACTGAAAATTAAGTATCCTTCTATGGTGCGCTGGCACTACGACACTACGCCAAGCCAGCATTGCCAAGCCAGCATTGACGTTTCACTTCGGAATAAAATTCGCGAGCCTTTTTATATGAACACCAAAACTGACATCGATAAAACCGGGTTTGAACAAGAGCTCGCCCAGCACATCATAACCGCGCTAAATCTGGATATAAGTCTTGCGGAAATTGATCCACTCGCACCGCTCTACGGAGATGACGGTCTCGGCATAGACTCTATTGATGTGCTTGAAATCTCCCTGGTACTGACCAAGCAATATGGTGTTCAACTGCGTTCAGATGACGAGAATAACGCCAAAATATTTGCCTCGCTGCGCAACCTCGCCAACCATATCCTGCAAAACCGGACGAAATAAATGCTGCCTCATGGCAATAAAACCGGCGCGATTGCACTCGCCTGTGCTTTCCTTGGTTACCAATTCCTCATTCATAAAGTAACTCTTTCCGGCCAGTTCACGCCAATCACCGCAGCCCTTGTTTTCATTCCATTTGTGGTCGCAGCAGGATGGATCATCGCACTCGAACTGGGTTTGCTCCTGGCACTACTGATAATCACAACCATGACGATACTGGGCCTGGTCTGGGTAAACAGGTTTGGCCTGCCTCCAGCCATCATCTTCGGCCTGCCGCACTTGGTGACCAATTTATTCCTGATGTGGTTTTTTGCGCGCACGCTGAAGGACGGGCGAGAACCGTTGATCACATCAATAGCGCGGCGTGTTCACGGATCACTGAAACCCGATATCGAAATCTACACCCGCCGTGTCACTTACGCGTGGAGCCTGTTTTTTTTGCTGCAAGTAGTGGTATCGCTCGGGCTGTATATTTTTGCCTCATTGCAAGCCTGGTCCATGTTCATCAATATCCTTAACGCCCCGCTGATCATCCTGATGTTTGTTTGTGAATATTCCTACCGCATACTGCGTTACCGCGACCACCAAAGCTCAATCCTTTCCGGTTTGCAGTTTTTCTCGCGTGACAAGCCGGCATCGAAGTCCACCAAGACTCCCTAATATCAACGATCCAAGGCTTACCAATATCAACCCATGCCATCCATCCCGCTGCTGAAGTTCCACCATCCGGAATCTGTTTTTGCGTGGCAAAATGGAAATGCTATTTCTGCACAACGTTTTTTGACTGATGTCATATCGCTTGCGGAGCGATTGCCTGCACGTTCATATGTGCTCAACTTGTGTAACGATCGTTATCGCTTCATGGTCGGGTTTGCCGCGGCAATGCTGCGCGGCCAAATCAGCTTGCTGCCACCCAGCCACACATCAGACCTGGTCAAACGACTCGCGCAGCATTATGCAGACTTGTATTGCCTTACCGATGGTGCGCATGGCCATGGATCGCTGCAAACCATATCCTATCCGGATCTGTCCGATGTGAGCCTGCTGCAAACTTCGATGCCCGAAATACCGGCCACGCAGGTGGCCGCCATCGTGTTTACCTCCGGATCTACAGGCAACCCGATGCCCAATGAAAAGACCTGGGGTGCCCTCTCACTCAGCGTTACCGCCGAGGCCAGCCGGCTGGGCATACTCGATCGAGGCGACCTGACGCTGCTGGGCACGGTTCCGCCGCAACACATGTATGGTTTTGAATCTACCGCCCTGATTGCGATGCAAGGCGGCGTAATACTTCACGCCGCCAAACCTTTTTTTCCGGCGGACATCCGTGCACTACTGAATGAGATTCCGGGTCCGCGTGCGCTCATCACCACGCCGGTGCATCTGCGCGCCCTGCTCACCAGCAACACCGACTTACCAGAACTTGAACTGATCGTATGCGCCACCGCACCTTTGTCACGCGAACTGGCGCTGCAAGCCGTAGAGCGCTTTGGTGCGCCGTTACAGGAGATATATGGCTTCACCGAAGCTGGTCAGATCGCCAGCCGGGACACTGCATCGACCGATGAATGGCGCACTTTTGACGGCTTATCGTTGCATCAAAAAGGTGAAACCACTTATGTATCGGGTGGTCATGTCGTTGGCGAGCTTCCGTTCAGTGACATCACCGAGCTGCACAGCGACACCACCTTCCTGCTTCACGGCAGGACTTCCGATCTTATCAACATCGCAGGAAAACGCACTTCTCTCGCCAGCTTGAATCATCACCTCAATGCAATTGACGGAGTACAGGATGGTGTATTTTTCATGCCCGATGAGCAGGAAGGCAATACCGCTCGATTGGCAGCATTTGTCGTTGCTCCCGAACTCGATGCCCGCGAAATATTGAAGGCTTTGCGACTACGCATCGACCCGGTATTTTTGCCCAGGCCCATACACAAAGTGGATGCTTTGCCGCGCAACCCAACCGGGAAATTGCCGCGCACCAGCCTGGATAAACTTTTACAACAATACAAAAGAGATTAATGAAGTGACCGAACTGATGTTGCAATTTGCCGTAAATCATCCAAGTGGCGCAGGGCATTTCCCGGGCAATCCGATCATCCCGGGTGCGCTATTGCTGGATGAAGTGCTGACCTGCATCGCAACCGATCTGGATATCGATGGATCGGCATGGCGGGTAAAGTCAGCCAAGTTTCCACAGTCGGTTCGGCCCGGCGACACAGTACACATCAACTACACCCGCGCAGCCAACGGCGAAATCCGCTTCGAATGCACCGTGGCAAATAGCAAGGTAATGTCGGGAATTGCGAGCAGCCACCCGGTAACCACCGAAAGTTTTTCGTCGTGAAGCAAGAGTGGGTAACACGCCCGGAGCGCAGCAACGTATGGGCGATTCGTTTCATCGTCTGGGTCGCGCTTACCTTTGGTCGCCGCGCATCACGCGCCCTGCTTTACCCGATTTGTTTTTATTTCATCATCTTTTCTGCAAAAGCACGTGCTGCCTCCCGTGATTATTTGAATCGGGCACTGGGGCGCCGCGCAAATCTGCGCGATGGTTTCCGGCATTGTTTTTTCTTTGCTTCGACTATTCTGGATCGGATTTTCCTGCTTAATGAACAAAACGGATTATTTGAATTTCATGTGCAAGGCGAAGAGATATTCAAAGAGGTCACATCCAGCGGACGCGGCTGCATCCTCATTGGTGCTCACATGGGCAGCTTCGAGGTGCTGCATGCGCTCAGCCGCGAACAAGGACACGCGCAAACCAGCATGGTGATGTATGAGGAAAATGCCCGCAAACTGAGCACCGTGCTCAAGAACATTAATCCGCGGCGCAACCCGCCCGTGATCTCGCTTGGAAAAATCGACTCCATGCTCAAAGTTCGGGAGGCGCTGGAACACGGCGAATATATCGGCATGCTGGCTGATCGTGCCATATCCGGAGAAAAAATGATCTCCTGCGAATTCCTGGGTGGATCAGTAGAATTTCCCGCCGGCCCATTTCGCCTTGCCGCCATACTTGAACGCCCGATTATCCTGATGTTTGGCTTATATCAAGGCGGGAATCGGTATAATATTTACCTGGAGCGTTTGGTCGATCTGCAGCATGTGCCGCATTCGGAACGCGATGTCGCCATTGAACAATCTGTACAACAATTTGCCAAGCGGCTCGAGCATTACTGCCGTGAGTCCCCTTACAACTGGTTCAATTTCTATGATTTCTGGAAGTAATCCTTCTTTATCACGCCCAGTCAATTTGTCAGGCCCAGTTAATTTGTCACGCATGCGCAAATTCATTTTCTTCACCAGTTTATGTTGTGTCGGTTTGACGGCTACCCCCTCTTTCGCTGAAGAACCGGAAAAGAGTACCTCAGCATGGACCGTCAATGAACTCATGCATAGCTTGGCGCAGGTAAAAGAGTCCAAAGTAACATTCGTCGAACGCAAGTATCTCAGCATATTAAAAACACCACTGGAGTATTCCGGGACACTTGCCTACAACGCCCCAAGCCACCTGGAAAAACATACCCTCCTGCCCAAACCGGAAAGCATGGTGTTGGATCAGGATATATTAATCGTGCAAAGCGGTGCTGAAAACCGGAAGCGCACCTTATCCTTGCAGGATTACCCGGTGATATGGGCCTTCGTTGAAAGTTTTCGCGCTACTCTGGCCGGAGACATAGCAACGCTCAGCCGTTTTTATTCCGTAACCCTGGAGGGTCATCCCAAACAGTGGCTGCTCATTTTGCGTCCGCTTGACCCCAAGATGAAAAGTCTGATCAGCGAAATTCGTATCAGCGGCAGCCAGGAGCAACTCAGTACCATCGAGACTCGGGAAGCGGGCGGAGATTACTCGGTGATGAGCATCCAAAGTTCCCAAGGCGATTCGTGAAACGAATCATCCAGCACTGGGCTATTGCGGTTTGGCTGATATTCCTCGCCCTGTGCATCCTCATTGTAAGTCGGGTACAAATCGGTGCCGACCTCAGCGCTTTTTTGCCGCGTACACCCACCCCGGCACAGCAGTTACTTAGCGAACAATTGCGTGATGGGGTTTTTTCCCGGCTGATCCTGATCGGTATCGAAGGGGGTACGCCGGATATCCTGTCTCAAGCCAGCAAACAACTCGCACAACGCCTGCGCAATGAACCCGGATTTTCCCTGGTCAATAACGGCGATGAAAGCAGCCTTGCCAGGGATCAGGCTTTCCTGCTTGATAACCGCTACCTCCTGAGTTCCGCGGTTACACCCGAACATTTCACCCCCGATGGTCTGCATGCGGCACTCGAAAATTCGCTGCAATTGCTGGGCTCTCCGGCCGGGATAATGATCAAGCGCGTCATACCACGCGACCCCAGCGGAGAGATGTTGCATCTGCTCGAGGGATTTGCCGGGCAAAGCCAGCCTTCGGCACACGAAGGAGTGTGGGTGTCGCATGACGGCAAACGCGCACTGCTGCTTGCACAAACCAAAGCACCCGGCTTCGATATCGATGCTCAGCAACAGTTAATTGAGCTGATCCATAGCAGCTTTGCGGAAGCAACCCGCAGCACAGAATTTTCCGGCTTGCATCTGGTGCTAAGCGGCCCGGGCGTTTTTTCTGTGCATGCGCGCGACCACATCAAGGGCGTCGCATTCAATTTTTCCATCATCACTGCCATTCTCGTGAGCATCTTGCTGTTGCTGGTCTATCGCTCGTGGCGGGTGCTCGCTTTGTCACTGCTTCCTGTGGTCAGCGGCGCTTTGGCCGGCATTGCGGCGGTGAGCGTGGGTTACGGCGTGGTTTATGGCATAACACTGGGATTCGGTATTACGCTCATAGGCGAAGCCGTGGACTACGCCATCTTTTTCTTCACGCGCCTCGCACCCGGAAAACCGCCGGGCACGGCACTCGACAAAATCTGGCCCACGCTTCGTCTGGGCGTAATGACCAGTGTGTGTGGTTTCAGTCCGATGTTTCTTGCAGATTTTCCGGGATTCGCGCAACTGGGGCTGTTCTCGGTAGTCGGGCTGATCGTGGCTGTGTCGGTCACCCGTTGGGTGCTGCCCAGCCTGGTACCCGGCAATTTTGCAACCCATACGCCAACACACCTGTCAGCCTGGGTGATGAGGCTGATACGGCAAGCTCCGCGACTGCGTCCGGTGGTATTGGTCGCGGTACTGGCTGCAGCTCTTTTCATCACTTTGCACCGCGGGCCCGTCTGGAGCGACAACCTCTCCAGCCTTAGCCCGTTGATGGAAGACGATAAACGCATCGACGAATCGTTACGACGCGATATCGGTGCACCGGATGTACGCTACATGTTGATCGTCAGCGGCAAGGATAGGGAGGATGCGCTTGAGCGCAGTGAGGTGCTGGGCTCACAATTGGATGCACTGATGAACAGCCAGACCCTGGCGGGTTACGATTCACCCGCCCGCTACTTGCCCAGCAAAAAGACCCAGCGCGCCCGCCTGGCAGCACTCCCCGAACCGGAAAAGCTGCAAGCCAATCTGCTTCAGGCACTCACCGGACTGCCGTTCCGCGCGAATCTGTTTGGGCCATTCCTCAACGATGTCGCTACAGCGCGCAACCGCCCACCGCTCACACCAGACGAACTGCGCGGTACAAACCTCGGGCTTCAAACCGAGAGTTTATTGGCTCAGCGCAACGATGGCTGGATAGCCATCCTGCCGCTGCGTGGCGTGACCGATGTCATACCCATCCAGCAGGCGCTTGCTGAACAGGATGGACGTATCATATTACTGGATCTGCAACGGGAAAGTGATTCGCTATACCAGACCTATGTGCATGAGGCGATTAAATTGTCTGCTTTCGGCGCGCTTGCGATTGTCCTGCTGCTGTTCGTCAGCCTGCGCTCATTGCGCCGCGTGGCAATGGTGCTGTTGCCGTTGGCCGCCGCAGTAATCATTACCACTGCCATCGTGCTGGCGAGCGGTCAAAAGCTGCTGATCTTCCACCTGATCGGTTTGCTGTTAGCGGTGGCGGTAGGGTCAAACTACTCACTGTTTTTCGACCGCGAAAGCTATTCTGACCAACATGACGAAAACAGCGGGCGCACCATGCTTTCGCTGCTGGTTGCGAACATCTCAACCACCATCGCATTCGGCATGCTGGCATTTTCCGGTGTCCCGTTGCTGACTGCGATCGGCGGGACCGTGGCCATCGGTGCTTTTCTAAGCTTGCTGTTCTCCGCAGTCCTGATGGGACAAAGAGTCGCCAAGTGAAACCTCATTCCAATTTGCCGTCAATAATGCAATATTGGGCAACGCCGTATCGCAACGGGGTTGGGATTTATAGAGTTGCCCTTACGACGATGTAACCGAGCGGAACGCAAGCACGGCATTGCTGCCGCCAAAAGCGAAAGAGTTGGACAATGCCGTCCGTACCGGCACATTGCTTCTCCCCGTCATCAAGACATGATCCACTCCTGCGCAATCAGTACCGATTTCAGTAACGTTGGCCGTGGGTGGGATAGCCTGACGGTAGAGCGCGAGCGTGGTAATCAATGCCTCCATCGCACTTGCTGCACCCAATGAATGACCATGCATGGATTTCGTGGAACTCACGGCCAGTTTGCCGGCATGTTCGCCAAAAACATTCTTTATCGACTCAATCTCGATGGCATCTCCCTCGACTGTCGCTGTGCCGTGGGCGTTAACGTAGTCTATCTCGTGCGGATGCAATCCACCGTCTGCCAACGCCGCAGCCATGGCACGAACCTGTCCGCCGCTGTCAGGCCGGGCTATATGGGTCCGGTCACAGGTATTGCCATAACCGACAATCTCTGCATAAATTCGTGCGCCACGGGCTTCAGCATGTTCCCAATCCTCAATCACCAAAGCGGCGGCACCTTCTGCAAGGGTGAGCCCGGCGCGGTCTTTGGAAAATGGCCGGCTGGCACGATAAGCCGTTGTCTCATCTCCTTCCGATATTACCCGCATTGCTTGCCAAGCCCGGATGACACCGTAGGACAAGGGCGCTTCGGAGCCTCCCACCAACATGAGGTTGACCGCACCTTCGCGAATTCGCCGAAAAGCCTCGCCGATGGCTATAGATGAAGAAGCACACGCCACCGTACTGGTGATACATGGCCCCCCCAATCCCAACTGCATGGCAATATGAGACGCGGCTGAATTGTTCATGGCCAGGATGACCGACAAGGGAGAAACCCGCTCTTTATTCTCGAAATAAAGCGTTTGATAGCCGCGTTCAAACGTCAGCGAACCGCCTGAACCGGTTCCCCAACTTACACCGTAATCATCCCTATTGCAGTGTTTAGCGAGTCCGCTGTCCTGCCAGGCAGATAATGCAGAGGCCACCGCAAAATGGCTGAACCGATCCATCGCATTTGCCAATGGCGGGCCAAGTGCCGCAATCGGATTAAAGTGAGTGCATGCAACCAGCGGCAATGCCAATGGACGGGGACTGTTACTCAGGGTGTGATAACGAACTGCGGATTCGCCACGCATGACGCGGGTGAAAAAATCATCCACATCGCCTTCCCCATATGGATTGATCAGGCCTAAACCGGTAATCGCTACACGACGTTTTTTCACAAATAGTAATTTATTTTGTTGCTTGCTGGCTTCTGATATCTTTTAATTGCTGGAGCAATTCGCCAACTGTCTTGGGTGGCGGAATATCTGTAGGAACCGTTAATCCAGTCTTATCCTCGAACTCGAATATCAATTCGACCAGCATCAGAGAGTCAATGCCCAACTCGGTTAAGGTAGCATCAGGAACAATCTTGTCCAATGAGGGGGATTCGACCCGGTCTTTTAGAAAATTTTGTATTAGGGCGAGATCATTCATATCATTATCGTGTGGCATAGACTAAAGCGCCTATATTTCATTTTACTAAATTTTAGTGTAATCAGGAAACATTTGTGCAGTCGAACAGCGTAATACTACATCGGCAGTGGCCGTCCATTATGACTCCTGGCGCCGCTCTATTTCTACAGGAACCCGGTTTTGACGGTTCGACAAAGATGACTGAGTCAGCGACAGGCGCGCTGCAAACATACCCAATATAGCTCCTGCAACCATATCGACTGCGACATGCTGTTTAGTCGCCAGTGCCGAGTATGCAATGCCCACGCACCATGCCCAGTTGAATACGCGAACGATACGCGGAGCCCCTACCTCCAACAACAGGCGATTAAGCCACACTGCGGAAAAGACCGCTGTAGCCACATGTAGCGAAGGGCAGGCATTGCCGGCGGCATCCACCCCTTTGAGAATGGAAAACCCGTAGCTCTGTTCCCAAATAATGTTTGCGGAAGGAACTGCTGTAGGCCAAACAAGAAAAAAAACCAAACCCGTCACACATAAACTTCCCACAGCCAAACCGTAATAGATTAATTCGCGGCGGGTCGCTTGTAGCGCCGGAGGCAAAGATACATACAGCCACAGCGACGCATACAAAAAGAGTGTGTCAGGCTTAAACCCAACGGCGATATCCAGCGCTGTCAGCGGCATCATCGTCACCGGGAAAACCGGATTTTTCAAAAGGTAAAAATAGCCCGTAAAAAAGGCCCACATAAAAAGCGTAATGCCGAATGTTTTAAGGAAAAAGTGGCTCTTCATTCTTGTTAAAAGTTGAAGGTACCAAGGAATAGTCTGAGGGAAAGATATTTTCATGCTATGAACAACGATTCATAAGGTGGCAAACATATGTCACTTTATAGCATATTTTCGTCATAATAATGGGTAGCCCAACTTAAGCCGGATCAAAACCTGAATGCATTCCAACACACCACCCCCTATTGCGCCCGGCGAAGGCCACCAAACCACTGCAAAGTCTATTCAGTTACCGATGTGGCGTGCCACTCCGGTACTGCAATGGAGCACGGGGTTGCATGTATTTTGCGCAGCGTTGACCGTCCTGAGTCCCGCCATCTGGCAGTGGACGCTTGGTGCGGTAATAGTGAATCATCTCCTGATCCTGGCGACGGTAGTCATGTGGCCTGGCAGCCGCCTGCTCGGGCCGAACATGATACGTCTTCCCGTAGCGGCTGCACTACGCGGAGAAGTGGCGCTCACCTTTGATGACGGACCCGATCCCATCGTCACACCCCGAGTACTTGATCTGCTCGATCAATACGGAGCCAAGGCCAGCTTCTTCTGCATAGGCAACAAAGTCATCGCACACCCGGAACTGACCCGTGAAATCATCAAGCGCGGGCATAGCGTGGAAAACCACACGAACAGCCACCCTCATGCATTTGCCTTTTTCGGGCCGAGTGCCTTGCAACACGAAATCGACTCAGCCCAAACCGCAATCTACGCGACCACTGGCGTTGCCCCGGTATTCTTTCGCGCGCCGATGGGCTTCCGCAACCCCTTCCTCGCCCCGGTAGTTGAGCGCGCGGGCCTGCGCTACACCAACTGGACACGGCGTGGTTACGATACCTTTGCAAAATCTGCAGAACCGGTTTTGCAACGGCTGCAACGCGGCCTTGCTGCTGGCGACATATTGCTGTTGCATGACGGACGTTCGATCCAACCACATGGCGAATCGCCGGTCATTCTGGAAGTGTTGCCGCGCCTCCTTAAGCATCTCCAGACGCTCAATCTGAAATCCGTTTCGCTGCAGACTGCCTGCAACCATGTCAGCAAGCTTTAGTTCCATCATTGAGGCCGCCACCTTGCCCTATGCTCGGGCAGGCCGGTACACCTACCATTTTGTCCGCGGTAAATTGCGTTACGATCCAGTGTATCGTGCCATACTGAAAAACGGGCTGCTGCCCAACGCAGGCCGGCTGTTAGATCTCGGCTGCGGCTTGGGCATACTGTCGGCATTGCTGTCTGAGGCACGCAACCAGCATCAGGCCGGAAACTGGAATCCCGATTGGTCAACACCTCCACAGAACCTCGAACTTCACGGTATCGAACTGCTGAACTGGAAAGTTGAAACAGCCAGGCAAGCTCTTGGTGACAGGGCGACCATCTGTCAGGGCGATATCCGCAGCTTTGAATTACCGGACTGTTCAGCCGCGATTCTCCTGGATGTATTGATGTATTTGAATGCTGCCGAACAGCGGCAAGTCCTGCAACGTATTGCTCGCACACTTCAGCCGGGAGGCATCTTGCTGTTGCGTGAAGGAGATGCTGCAGGCGGCCTGCGCTATTACGTTACGAGCCTGTCCGAGCATATTTGTTGCCTGTGGCGTGGGCAAGGCTGGCATGCCCTGCATTATCGAAGCGCCACAGAGTGGATCGCACTGCTGGAGGAATTGGGATTTTCCGTCGACTCTCTACCGATGAGTCAAGGCACGCCGTTTTCCAATGTGTTGTTCCGCGCTACGCGAGTTTCCTGAACACTGCCTTATTCCAATTTGCGTTAGAAACGACAATAATTCTGTCGTGTAATGCTTGGTGCATGCGGCATTAGAGCCAATATCAAGCGTCTTTCTGTTAAAATTCGCGCTGATAAGCCCAGGCAGTTCTTAGAAAGAAATTCATTTGCAGCCCCTTCGATTAAGTGCATACACCCTTACCTCACCGCTGGGAGCGGGAGTTTCTGCGACGCTCGACGCCTTGCGTGCCGGACGTTCAGGGCTGGCTCACTGCGATTTCCTCGATGTCGATCTGGATACTTATATCGGGCGCATCATTGGACTAGAGGATCGTCCGGTGCGAGCCGACCTCGCCGCTTATGATTGCCGCAACAATCGCCTCGCGCAACTAGGTTTGGAACAGGACAATTTTACCGAAGCAGTTGCAGTTGCACGACAGCGTTATGGCCGCGAGCGCATCGGCGTGTTTTTGGGTACCAGCACCTCCGGCATTCTGGACACCGAACTGGCCTATCGGCAGCGCGACCCGGAAACAGGCGCCTTACCCGGAAGTTTCAACTATGAGGGTTCACACAGTTGCTACTCGGTGGCTGATTATGTGCAACGTGTGCTTGACCTTGCCGGACCGGCCATGGTCGTATCGACCGCATGCTCATCGTCCGCCAAAGTATTCGGCAGTGCTGCGCGCATGATTCAAGCCGGGCTGTGCGATGCCGCCATCGTCGGTGGTGTCGATTCATTGTGTCTGACCACACTGTACGGTTTCAACTCGCTGGGGCTGGTATCCAGCCGCCCTTGCCGCCCCTATGACGCAAATCGCGATGGTATTTCCATCGGCGAGGCCGCTGGCTTCGTGCTGTTGGAAAAGGCCGCGTCCAAAATCGATCCGGACAGCGTCATGCTGCTGGGCGTCGGCGAAAGCAGCGATGCCTATCACATGTCCACCCCGCATCCTGAAGGTGCAGGTGCACGGCTGGCGATTCAGGCGGCACTGCACGCTGCAGGACTGACGTCTGACGACATCGACTATATCAATCTGCATGGCACCGGAACGAAATCAAACGATGCAGCCGAAGATCAGGCAGTTTTCAATGTGTTCGGCGGCAATACACCGTGCAGCTCCACCAAAGGTGCGACAGGCCACTTGCTGGGTGCGGCTGGAGTCACCGAGGCGATCATTTCCGCGCTGTGTATACAACACGGTTTCATGCCCGGCGGTTTGAACACCGAGCACATCGATCCGGCATTGAAGAGCGCGTACCTGCTAAAAAATAAACAGCAAAAAGTGAACTCTGTGCTTTCCAACTCATTCGGGTTTGGCGGCAACAACTGCAGCCTGGTGTTGGGTCAAGTGTTGAAAAGGAACAGCCGATGAAAATCTTTATCGAAGGCGTGGGCGTTCTGGGACCCGGCCTGAGTTGCTGGCAGGCCAGCCAGACCATGCTGGCGGGAACCGCTCCTTACCTGCAAGCAGCGCTGGTTATTCCGCCCGGCGATTTGCTGCCGTCTGCCGAGCGTCGCCGCACCGGCGTTCCGGTCAAGCTCGCCCTGGCTATCGGCTGCGAAGCCATTGCCCAATCACAACGCAATGCATCCGAGTTACCATCCGTGTTCGCTTCATCCGCCGGAGATGGTGACAACATGCATTACATTTTCGATATGCTGTCCAAAAATGGCCGCGAGGTATCACCGACGCGCTTCCACAACTCGGTACACAACGCGCCATCCGGCTACTGGTCGATTGCGACCAAATCGATGGCACCCTCCACCAGCCTGGCTTGCTTCGATGCAAGCTTTGCCGCCGGGCTGATTGAAGCCGCCACACAAACACTGGCAAGCGGGAATGCCGTGGTGCTCATTGCCTATGATGCCCCCTACCCGCAACCGCTGCATGCGGCGCGACCGATCAGCGCAACTTTTGGTGTCGCTCTGGTACTGACTGGCAACAAGACCAATCGCAGTCTGGCCGAGCTGGAGATTGGCCTCAGCCGCAAGAGCAATGCCAGCACACCCATCGCTAACGCTGAACTGGAAGCCCTACGAGTCGGCACACCCGCCGCGCGCAGCCTGCCACTACTGGCCGCCTTGGCCACCCTGACTTCGGAAAAAACCCGGACTCCGGAGAAAATTGCCCCGGACAAAATTACCCAAGACAAAATTGCCCCTGACAAAATTTGTTTTGATTACATTGCCGGCAACCAGCTTGATGTTGTGGTTCATCCATGCTGATCGGCCCGGCCGAAATACAGGCACTGATCCCTCACACGGGCGACATGTGCCTGCTTGCCGGCGTGACTTACTGGGATGCGACACACATTGCCTGCATAGCACTCAGCCATCGCAACCCTGACAATCCCCTGGCGCACCACGGTAAAGTACATGCGCTGAGCGGGATCGAATTTGCCGCACAGGCGATGGCCGTGCATGGCGGTCTCACCGGCCTGGTTGGTCAGCATCCACGCGCTGGTGTGCTGGTGAGCGTGCGCGATGTGGTTGCGCGGGTAAAATACCTCAGCGATTTTGCACAGGATTTACAGATCGAGGCGGAACAATTAATGGCCGGAGATAACGGAGTGACTTATTCTTTCAGCATTCACATAGGCGATCAGGAACTGCTGGCGGGGCGGGCCATGGTGGTACTCGATGTAGCCCTTGATGCAACCGGGGATGCAATCGGGGCCATGTCATGAAACGCGCATTGGTGACAGGGGGCAGCGGTGCTATCGGTGCGGCGGTGTGTCGTCAACTTGCCCGGGATGGTTGCCAGGTGATCGTGCATGCGAATAAAAATCTTGAGCATGCGCAGCAACTCGCCATAGAAATCATTGCCAACGGAGGTGCCGCCGCTGCAGTCGCCTTTGACATCACCGATGCCCATGCGACCAAGGCGGCACTGGACAATTTGCTCACAGATGGAGCCATCCAGATCATCGTGAACAACGCCGGTATTCACGACGACGCGGTGATGCCCGCCATGCGTCCCGAACAATGGACACGCGTGATAGACGTTACGCTGAATGGATTTTTCAATGTCACACAGCCGCTGCTCATGCCGATGATAAGCAAACGCTGGGGACGCATCATCAATCTGTCTTCATTGGCGGCAGTGATGGGCAATCGCGGCCAGGTCAATTATGCCGCAGCCAAAGCGGGACTGCATGGAGCAACCAAATCACTGGCACTGGAACTCGCCAGCCGGGGCATCACCGTCAATGCGGTGGCACCGGGGATCATTGTTTCACCGATGACCGAGTCGGCCTTCCCCAAGGAAGCCATCAACAGCATGGTGCCGATGAAACGCGCCGGACGGCCCGAAGAAGTAGCCGACCTGATCGCCTTCCTCGCCTCCGATCGTGCCGCTTATATATCAGGGCAGATTATCTCAATCAACGGCGCGATGGCTTAAGAGAACCTCTAAAAATTCAGATTTCGTCATTCCGGCGAAGGCCGGTGTGACGAATTTTTAGATGTCCCCTTAAGGAATACTGAAAATCTTCCAAGCGTATAATCATCACGATAATCGGAAAGAATAAAAGATTGGACGGGCGATGGAACAGAGCAAGATGGCAATGGAGCAAGGCCTGGTGAAACCCCCATTCACGACCATGTCGCCGGATGTTTTGGTGATAGGCGGAGGTCCGGCGGGATCCACAGTTTCAGCTTTGCTCGCAGATCGTGGGCACGATGTGGTTATACTGGAAAAGGCACAACATCCGCGTTTTCATATCGGCGAATCGCTATTGCCGATGAATATGCCCCTGTTTGACCGGCTGGGTGTGCGCAAGGAAATCGAAGCCATTGGCATCACTAAATATGGCGCCGAGTTTGTGTCGCCTTGGCACGACCACACGAGCCACTTTTACTTTGCCGAGGCGATGGACAAGTCGTTCCCTTATGCAGTGCATGTGCGTCGTTCGGAATTTGACGAGGTGCTGTTCCACCATGCCGCCAACCGTGGTGCGCGCACCTTTGAGGGACATCGCGTCACACAGGTGGATATGGAAGCGGGCAAAGGCGGCGACGAGCGCGCCCTGGTAAAAGTGCAAACCGGCGCTGGCATTGAAATCGAGTGGCGTCCGCGTTTCGTGATAGATGCCAGTGGGCGCGACACGGTGCTGTCCAATCAATTTGGCGTCAAGCGCCGCAGCAAAGAACACGCCAGCGCCGCGCTGTTCGGACACTTCACCAATGCGGTGCGGCAACCGGGCCGCAATGAAGGCAACATCTCGCTGTTCTGGTTTGACCACGGCTGGTTCTGGTTCATCCCCTTGCTGGATGGCACGACAAGCGTGGGCGCAGTGGCCTCGCCCACCTATTTCAAACAGCGCAAGACCGATCCATCCACCTTCCTGATGGAGACCATCGCACTCGCGCCCAAGCTGGCAGAACGATTGAAGGACGCAAAGATGATTGAACCGGCGACAGCCACCGGCAACTACGCCTACAACTCCGCATGTTGCAGGGGCGACCGCTTCATGATGATAGGCGATGCTTTCGCCTTCGTTGATCCGATGTTCTCTTCCGGCGTATTCCTCGCGATGAACAGCGCTTTTGAAGGTGCTACTGCGGTTGATCACTGGCTGCGCGGTGAAAAAGTGATGGCTGAAAAAGCTTTCCGCCGTTTTGAACACACGATGGTGCGCGGCCCGAAAATGTTCTCCTGGTTCATCTATCGCATCACCTCACCGGCCATCCGCAAGATATTCATGCAGCCGAGCAATGTATGGCGGATGCAGGAAGCGATGCTTTCGATCCTGGCCGGCGATCTGTTCCGCAATACGCCGGTCGGCCCAAGATTGATAGGATTCAAATTCATTTATTACGCATCCTGCCTGACGATACTGCCTGCCGCTTTCAAGATGTGGGTGCGCCGCCGCCGGAATATCCGTGAGTCGCTGAACGATGAAAAAGCAGCCCCTCTGTAGGCTAGCAGACAAGCTGCTAGTATGGTTGTCGTAGGTTGATTGATACGCCGCACTCTTCCGGTTTGTAGTCGCGGACCGGGGCGGGTAGATCGCGCCGCTTATATCTCGGGACAGATCATCTCGATCAACGGGGCGATGGCCTGATTACATTTCGCAATAAAAAGCGAAATATTATAGGGTGCGCTACACCCACTGCTTTTGATATTTAATCCGACACTACTTGTCAGATCATCAGACTGATCGTCTGAGATGTGCTGCCAACAGCGGCCATTTAATATTGATGCTAACCTAAACTTAAGTAAAGATGCGCGTGAAAGGCTACTCTTTGTACTTGGCAGCGAAATCCACCACTTCGTTCAGCTTCTTGTCAGCAGATGGATTCAGCTTGGCAGAATTGGCATCGAAATTCGCAGCTTCAATGGTCACGGGCTTATCAGTGAAAATCGTCTTGAAAGACTCCTTGCGCGCAGGGCCGGAGCCGCCTTAGCCTCTTCCTTCATCACCACGAACCGGTGCCGCAGCGGCAACCACCGCTGGAGCAACATTAATGTTCAGGGAAGTGATCGCCTCAGACCGACAGAAATGTTGGTATTCTTTTCTCTTAGACCATGAATCTTAATGCTATCAGTAAACAATTCACCCACAGCACTCCATAGATAGTCAAGCTTATATTCAATTCCCAAGGCACCATTCAAACGTGTTCCAGGCCCTATCATATGTATTCCAGGCCCTCCAGTAGTCTCACCCAGTTTAGCGTAGGGCATAAATTTATCCATTGGGAAGCCCAGCTTCACATCGACACCATAATCATCGCCAGTTATGGAGTTAGTATGCCAATCCGCAAAACCGTCTACGCCTAACAACACGTTACCAATATCCCATCCGTAACCTGCTTCAAGACCTGGATATAATTGATCGACAGTGTGATTGGTAGCCGGGCTACTTGTGTTGTAGCCGATTTTGCCACTTAGATAGGCGCCGTTGAATTCGCTAGCTTGTGCGGCGGTAATGCTCAGTAACGCGGCTGCCACGGCAATTGCCATTGTGCTTTTCTTCAATGTTATCTCCTTTATAGAAACCAGTTTAAGTACCATCGCACCAATCTGATCCAGATATGTTGCGGGGAAATTGTACACAATAAGAAAATGATAGTTCAGTTATTGAAAAAATACAACACTCAAACCTAAGAGTGTTGCCCCCGCCAGGACGCCGGTGTGTACCCGGCGGCTTCGCCGCCACCCTTCCGCTGCCGTCTCGCCTCAAACAAACAAATACCGGCACTCACCGAAACATTCAAACTTTCCACGCTGCCCAACATAGGGATGCGCACCAACTCGTCGCAGTTTTCGCAAGTTAATCGGCGCAAGCCTTCGCCTTCCGCACCAAACACCCACGCCAATGCGCCAGTATGTTTGAAGCCATGCAAATCCCGTCCCGCCTCCGATTCCTATTTTTGGATAATGTTTAATCGCATAATCCTTGCTGATTCCCACTCCATGTTCTGTGACCAGGGCAGTATGGCCATGAGCTATCCGGGCGTGGTGTGCTGCAGTTTTGAGGTCGTTTGACTCGCAACACTTGCCGGCCTCCTTGTGATGCCTGCATGCCAGATCATGGTGTTCAGCCGCTTTCGTACGATGTTGCTGCGGAGTTTGCTTATGAGTGCTTCATGGTCTGCCATTGATGCTAATTCCATTTTATTTCTCCTCAAGAAAAACTGACCGTATCCCTACACTCTTGAACCAAGGGATGACTTATGGTTCGATGGTAGGTAATCGTCAAAAGCCTTTCTGTGCGGTGGCGTACATAAAAACACGGTTGACCGTCCGCTTTCTGGAATTTTGAAGGACTGCAATGTGTCGAAAGCATTAGTTGGATCAGCCACTACCTGTCAGATCAAGTCTGAGCTGCTTCACCGATACAACGATGCTGCATGGCAGGCGTTTTACAAAATCGGATCGCTCAGCCTGTATCACTTCGACCTGAAGATGATCTCTTTCATGCGCACCAGTTTTGGCGACACCACAGGCACCGTCAGCATGGTGCTGGCGACGGCCATCAGCAGCAGTGCGGTGAAGGTTTCGTTGGTAATAATTCCCTTGTCCAGCAGCACATTGACAAAGATGATCATGATCAGCGCCTTGGTTTGCAGCAGCCAGCCAATGATCGACCCTTCACCCGGTTCCCACTTAAGGATTTTCCCCGCGATATGAGTGCCCAGCAGTTTCCCTGAGACCGAGGCAACCAACAGCACACCTGCGGCAATGAATACCGCCGCTCCACCCAAGGCCCAATTGGTTCGCAGACCCGTGCTCAGAAAGAACACCGGCATGACGACCAGCAGCACGTGGTGGCGCAGCATATCCATCTGCTTCTGGTCGAACCAGTCGCCATCCATGATTGCGCCGGCGAGGAACGCGCCAACCATGAAGTGCAGACCCGACCAGTCGGCACCGAAGCCGCACACGGCCAGCCAGATCAAGCCCACATACCAGCGATCCTTTTCCGGTAACCACACCATGAGTTTGCGAAACAAGTAACCTACAATTGCAAAGGCAAGCAAAAACCCGGCCTGTTTACCCACACGCTCCCAATCCACCAGGATCAGCGCGAGGACACCCCAAATCGCGATGTCATCCAAACTGGCGTAACGCAGGATGCGCTGTCCGATGGGTTGCCGCAAGATTTCCAGCTTTTCCATGAGCAGGATCAGAATGGGCAGTGCGGTAACGGCGCAGGCCATGCCGACCCCCAAGACAAATTGCCAGGTCATCGCCTTGGGCCCCATCCAGCCGTCGTACATCAACAATCCCGCAGCGGCCATACAGCCAAATAGCAGCGGAGTCCCCAGTGCCAGCCCGGCGGTGACCACGCTTTCACTGCGATGTTTCCATGCCTGGCGCAGGTCCAGTTCGATACCGGCAATACAAACGAAAACCATCACCGCCCACCAGGCAATACCACTTAGAGACTGGATCACCGATGGATTAAAAACAAAGGTGTAATAGTCCGGGAAGGCCGCGCCCAGAATGCCGGGACCCAGCAGGATGCCGGTAATAATCTGCACCACCACCAGAGGAGCGTAGTAATCCGTCTTGCCTACTCTCCAGATCAGATAAGGAATGGTAAAGATGAGGATCATCGCGATCAGGAATATTTCCGTGGTGCTCATTGTTGTATGCATATGGTTTCACCATTTTGAATTATGCAGGGGCGCGATTCACCGCGCCCTGAACTATAGAAAATAGTACGCGCGATTGCTAGTCATTTGCGACGAACCGCCAAAATGCTGGAATGAATTGCGTTGGTGATGGATCAGTAGTGTAGGTCGGGCTTCGCCCGACATGGTGGGCGAAGCCCACCCTACGTTTCTATCGGACTGTCGTCAATCTTCGCCATAGCAACAGCGGCAAGCGCAGCAAAAAACCGCACATCAGGCGAACGTGCATCCAGGTCAACAGGGTGTTGTCGCGCAAATAGTTGAAGTGCGACACGCCGCCTTCATCCGCGCTGAAGTAGCGCACCGGCGCGGCCAGATTAATCGGACGAACACCGTGCCAGCACAAACGCACCGCGACTTCGGGATCGAAATCGAAGCGCCGCATCCATGGGCTGCGTTCCATGATCTGGCGCAACGGCTTGACCGGATAGACGCGAAAACCAAACAACGAATCGCCTATCCCTGCCCCCAACGTTTCCAGATTAGCCCACCAATTTGAAATCTTGCGTCCGCCCACGCGCAGCGCGGGCGCGCTGGCATCGAACACCGGCTTGCCCAGCACGACAGCGTCAGGATGGGCTATCGACATCGCCATGAATTCTGGAATTTTGTCAGCCGGGTGCTGCCCGTCGGCATCCATCGTGAGCACATGCGTGTATCCCGCTGCGTCTGCTTGCTGCAAGCCTTGCAGCACTGCCGCACCCTTGCCCTGATTGCGCGGCAGGATGAAGACCTTCAACTCCGGGGTCTGCGCTGCAATGGCTTGCAGTGTCTCCGCCGTGCCGTCCGTGCTGCCATCGACCACCACCCACACCGGCTGCCAGACAGCCAGCGCGTGATGCACGGTTTCAATGACTTTCGTGCCGGTGTTATAGGACGGAATGAGCACGAGGTGGGAATGAGATATGGCTGGCACGATTTTCCTATTCAATCACTGGAGCACGGGCACTGGATCAACTTAAGGAAGCGCTGAACAAGTCCCAACTATGGTTCGATACATTTTCCGTTCGTCCTGAGTGCCGCGCACAGCGCGGTGTATCGAAGGAGCGAACGGAAAACACTCACCACGAACGAACTTATTCAGCGCTTCCTTAATCATTTTTCTTCACGGCAAGCCGTTCCCTGAAGTAATTTTCCAGATCGTCGACAAATACTTTTGTGTCGCCACCTACCTCGAATCGCTTGCCCAGCGTCACGCGAAAGGTCAGCGGGAATTGCGGTTTTTTCCACAGCGGCCATCCTTTGCCGAGAAACGCCGAGCTGTATTCGATGAATACCGTTTGCACCGGCACACCCGCCCTGCGCGCAATGAGGGCAAAGGCTCCGGTGAATTCGTTAACGGGCTGCGCAGCCGTACGGGTACCCTCCGGAAAAATCAGCAGCTGACTGCCCTGTTTCAATTCAGCAACGGCGGCACGAACCATGTTGCCGGTTGAATCATTGCGAATATAACCTGCCAGACGTGCACCACCGCCGAAAAGAATGTTGTCCTGTATATCCTTCTTCATGATACAGACGATATTGGTCAGGCGCGAACCGACCAGCACCACGTCGATCAACCCCGGATGGTTAGGTACGATGACGATAGATTCGTCATTGGAGAGCGCATCGAGTGCTGAGATATCACACTTGAAAAGGCCTGTACTTTGGATAAAGACAAGGTATGGCCAAAAAATGCAGGTTATGAGGAACCGCCCCAGGCGCGCGCCAAAACGCTGTGGCAAGAGAGGATACAACAGCGCCCCGAAGAGGGAAAATAAAATGCCTCCCGCACCAAAAATTGCGAGCGAAACATACAGCGCAATATATTCGTATAAGGTTCGAAACCACGCAGCAATCACTTTTAAGCCGCGCACAACCGCGTTAATCATGACCAGCCCCCAATTTATTTTCATGCGAGGCACGACTTTAGTTGTCTTCATCTACTTTGATCGAAGATTCTGCAAACACCCAGGAAACAGCAAAACCGAAGGTGGCTGAATCCTTGCTTTTCACCAGCGGACTTCCCTCAAATGCCGCTCCCTGAAGCCTGTCCCATTTCACGAATCCGCTTACCCAGTAGCGCGGAAAACGCTTGCTCAATGCAACGACAAACTGGCTGCCCGCGTAGCCGCCGCTGGCAGTATAAGCCGGACGATCCGGACGCGCGTAGCCGGCATCAACACCATAAAAATACTGGTTATAGCGCCTGTCGGTAAGGATCGGGCCTGCACCCATCCCCAAATTCCATCCGGTTTGATCAAACACATTATGCACGTCTAAATTCAGGTTCGGCTGAAACATCAGGCCAATATCATGCAAGTAGGTGAAATCAGTGGCGATCACCGAACGCACAGGCAAACGCAACTCCAGCTGAGCATGATTTGATTCTGCTTTGTATAGCGATATATTTAACGCGGGTCCGATTTCAAAAGTGGGATCAAGGTCGGGCATGCCTTGCCGCGCCACGTTATTCCTGACCGGCACAGAACCATTCACGCTCACATCCAGCTCTGCCCTTTCAGTGTAAAAAAGCCGGCCGCGCACCCGCTGACGATCAACCTTCAGGATGTCGCCGTGATAAATCACATAAGGTATCGGCAGCAAATAGGCTCGCCGTTCATTTGAGCCGCGATAATGCGGGAAGTCGATATAAGCGGCACCCGCCCCTATTTCCCATTGAGGCACCTGCTCCGCGATTGCCGAAGATGCCATAAGTATGCTCGCCGCTGCGGTGATGAAAATACTTTTTAAGAGCCCCATCTGAAAACCTGATAACCCCGCTGCATCATCTTGCCCGGCTCCAACATACCGCCTCAATCTCCACCAGCAAGTCAGTACGGCAAATATCAACCTGCAGAACAAGCAACTCCGACGGCGTGCCGAATTCTTCCTGAATAATTCCCACAACTTCGGCAAAATCCTCTGCATGACGCACGTAAACCTTAAGAGCCAGGTCGCTTGCGAAATCCACGGGAGCAAATCCCTTCAGAACAGCCTGCTCGATTACAGCACGAATATTCGCCAATGTTTCACGTGTTTGCAAATTCACCGACGCCGGGTGCACGGTCTCGTGACCCAAAATGCTGGCGGTGCCGGAAATAAATAAAGTCTGTGCCGCATCTTGGAAAGCCAGCGTGGCTCTTGAAAAGGTTGGGCTGCGCGGCCCATATTGTTTTGGGTAACTATAAGCGCTGATCTGGCGGGGATTTTCTATTTGCAGCCCGGGCGTGCGTGCGGCAAGAAAGTAAATAACCAGCGGCCCGCCGTGACTTCCCAATGCGCAGGCAGCCGGTGAGTCCTCAACTTTTTTCTGATAGCGGACAAAAGCCTCATGGCGCCCAATACTGAAACTGCTGTAGCGCTCCATGCCATTTTTGATCGCATTGATTTCCGGGAAATAATTCCAGACTCTGATCAGGTTTGAATAGTTGCTGCGCTGAAGAAATTCGAATATGCCGGAAAATGCGCGGAAAGCCACTTCGCTCAAATCTTCTGCCGCATTAATTTGAAACGACATGCGGCCAAAAAAAATATCTTCATTGCCGGCACCTGTAATCAACTCATCCTGATATTGACTCACCGGCTTATTGGCTGTCCATATTTCATAGGCAGCATCGCTTCCCGATACCGGAGTATCGACCCAAAGTACCGGACAACCGGATTTCGTGGTCGCAACAGGGTTGCTGCCAAAGCCAACCACGCACGCGACCCGATCGCCGCACTGCGCCAGATACGCGTCGACTGCTCCCGGCACGAGATACTTGAGCGTTACAGCCCTGTTCTGATGAACTTCATATCCCGTCATGGTGCAGTTAACTCGCCAACGACTTCCTTGATCGAACGTTTACGACGAAGCCAAGCCCGGTAACTCTCTTTGAACATAACAATGCTTTGCAGGTAATAAATAATCTTGAAGAGCATCAGCCGGAACCGTACCGGAGTATCACCAAACAGATCCCCCGCCAACACCGACAGCAGTGTTTCCTGCAGGCGAAAGTTATTGCTCGGCCGCATAAACAAATTACGCATAACCGGCGTGGTCATGCGATAAATAATCCAGGAAAAAATTTTCAATCCATGCCGGGAAGCCTGATCGAATTTTTTTAAAGCGCGTGATGCCATGGCGGGATTACGCAAACATTCATCGATAGCCTCGGCACCTGCAAAAGCACTGTTCATGGCCAACAAAACACCTGTGGAGAACACCGGATCAATAAAGGAGAAGGCATCACCCACCATGAGATAGTTCGACCCGGAACTGCGGCTCGAAGTGTATGAAAAATTACCTGTGGCAGTGACGTGAGATACCAGCTTCGCTGCTTGCAAGCGTTCTGCCAACGGCGGGCAAAGCGCGATAGTGTCGAAAAAAAATTGTTCTTTGTCGACCTTGCGCGACTTCATATAATAGGGCCAGCAAACAGCACCTACGCTGACTGAACCGTCTGACAGCGGGATATACCAGAACCAACCGTGCTCGAACCAGAACAGGGTGATATTCCCCGCTTCCTTGCCCATGCGTCTCTCGGCTCCCTCGAAGTGTCCAAAAATAGCCGCACTGGCGTGCTTCTTGTTGCGCTGTTTGATGCCAAACTGATTTGCCAGCAGCGTGTCCCGCCCCGACGCATCAACCACGAAACGGGGCTGCCACTTGGTAATCTGGCCATCTTCACTCTGCGATGTGACAACGGCTCGCGCGCCGCGAGGGAACTCGGTCCCTGTGACTCTGCATCCCTCACTCGCCCGCGCCCCTTTGGCAATCGCATTTTTGAAAAGTATCTCATCAAACTCTGAACGACGCACTTCATAGGCATGGGGAAAAGATTTATCCAGGGCCTGCCCGAAATCAAAATGGCTAGACTCCTCATGATCGGGCGAAACGAACTCCGCCCCGTATTTAAGGATGCCGATAGAGGCAATCTGCTTTTCAACGCCCAGCCGCTCGAACAGCGGCAGGTTTAATGGCAGCAGCGATTCGCCAATATGAAATCGGGGGTGATGTGATTTTTCCAGAAGCACGACGTCGTAACCGCGTTCTGCCAGCAACGCCGAAATGGTGGACCCTGCGGGACCACCACCAACCACCAATATATCCGGGGAATTGCCAGCTTCCTGTTGACCGGCTTCCCGTTGACCAGGAATTTCGTAGGATGCCATCGAATTTTTACCTGTTTTCATTTTGTGGAATTTTAGCATAGCGGGGAGGTTTGACGCCTTCGGCTTCATGAATTGGTTAAATGCAGAGTAAAAACAAACTTTAACTGCGCACACAACAAAATCTCATCGTGATATTTGTGCTGCCGGTGCCACGAAACTGACGTGAGTTTCGTCGGCCTCAGTTCTTTGGCAACCATCCGGAAAAGTGATACGAACAATGAGGTGGCTCTTGTGATAAGAGCGAGCTCGCTGTCCGAGTTCACCTGAAATTGATCCACTATTTTCATGCTAGACTGATCCGCAAGATTATTGTGTAAAGTAAATCAGTTATCTGTTTGAGTTAGTGAAAATTTAACATGGATTACCCTATGAAAAATTTCGCGATATTTTTTCTGTTCTGCCTTGGGATTGCCGGATATGCGGTGTGTCGGGCCGACACCTATGTGCATGAGGAGATTGTTTATCAGGCAACCATCGCCGCAGATGGCGTGCAGCACGTGCGGATTGAAGGCGGCACTGATTTTTACAAGCCGAATCATGTGATCGTCAAGGTGAATGTGCCGGTGGAGTTTACGGCCAGTGTGGAATGGGGGTTGATTCCCCACACCCTGGTTATTAAATCGCCCGAGGCGGGCATGTCGGTGGATGAAAAACTTTCCAGCGATGCCAAAAATATCCGCTTCACGCCCACCGCCGTCGGCAAGTATCATTTTTATTGCAAGAACAAACTACTGTTTTTTAAAAGCCACCGCGAGAAGGGCATGGAGGGCATGCTCGAAGTGGTGCAATAGCCGATGTGCACCTTTAACCTGGGGAGCAATAATTGAAGTATAGCTTTGTCA
>PLBS01000066.1 GCA_003134595.1 Gallionella sp.
ATTTTGAATTTATAGAGGCGCCCTTGAATAAAAGTGACTAGCAACGAAAGGTTGGAAATTAGTGCGTCACCGATTGCGATAAACCGCGCCCAGTATGCAGGGATGTTTTGCGCCGGTGACTAGCGGCAGGTTGGCGGGCTTGCCGTGCAGGGCTTGTTGCGCCAGCCAGGCGAAGGCGATGGCTTCAAGATAATCGCCGTCCACGCCGAGGGTGTCAGTTGTTTTCACACTGCTGTCAGGCAGCAAAGCAGCTAGACGGTTGTGCAGGGTCTGGTTGTGTGCGCCGCCGCCGCATAAATAAATTTCTTTTGCGCCGGGACAATGATTTTGGATGGCTAGCGCGATGGTTCGGCAAGTCAATTCCAGCAGGGTGGCTTGCACATCCTCCGCGCGCTCATTCCCTTTTAATTTATTTTGCAGCCAGGCCAGGTTAAACAGATCACGCCCGCTGCTTTTGGGTGGCGGCAGGGCGAAGAATGGTTCAGTGAGCATTTGTTCCAGTAATGCGGGCAGCACTTTGCCGGATGCTGCCCATGCGCCGTTGTCGTCATAGGGTTTGCCCAAGTGTTGCATACACCAGGCGTCCATCAGCAGGTTGCCGGGGCCGCAGTCGAAGCCGGAGGTAGCGGTCATGACACGGTGCGCGTGAGCGTCTGGTGCGGGAATGGCCGCGGCCACCTCCTCCGGCAAGCTGATGTTCTGAGATAATCTGTCGGAGGTGGCGGCGCGCGGTGGCAGGCTGGTCAGGTTGCTGATGCCGCCGATGTTGACGATGACGCGGTGGATGTCAGGATGACGCAGCACATGATCGTGAAACGCGGGAACCAATGGCGCGCCCTGTCCACCTGCGGCGATGTCGCGGCTGCGAAAGTCGCTGACCACGGTTATGCCGGTCAATTCAGCGAGCAGTGCGGCGTTGCCGATTTGCAGGGAGTAGCCGTGCTCGGGACAGTGGCGGATGGTTTGGCCGTGACAGCCGACGGCTTTAACTACCTGGTTTGTTGATTTGGCTTGAGCGAGCAATGGCGCAACTGCTGCGGCATACATTCTTGCCAGCTGATTGCCAATGACCTGCGCCTGATGCAGCTCGTTGTGACTGGGCAGGTGCAACGCCAGCAAGGCATTTTTCAGTTCGTCGTCAAAGGGCAGATAGTATTCGGCGAGTTGCAGCGGTTTGGGTTGGCTTAAATCGACAAGGACGGCATCAATGCCGTCCAGACTGGTTCCCGACATTAACCCGATATAGAGCTCAGGCTGTTGCACGGACTAATTAGTCGAGTTTCGCGAGGTTGGTGTTGCGCAGCAGGTTCAGGCGTGCAACGAAATCGTCTGCGACGGGTTGAAACGCGGTGAGGTATGAGCTGTCGATGGGTTTTGCATCGGGCAAGGCAACGCGCAATGGGTCGCGTTGCTGGCCGTTCACCCTGAATTCGTAGTGTAGATGCGGGCCGGTGGCCAATCCGGTCATGCCGACGTAACCGATGACTTCGCCTTGCGCGACATGTTGACCCTTATGCAGACTCAAGGCAAAGCGCGACAAATGGCCATATACCGTGGTGTAGCGACCTTGATGATTTACCATGATGACGTTGCCGTAGCCGCCTTGTTTGCCGACCACGGAAACTATTCCGTCAGCGGTCACTTTGACTTTGGCACCCATGGGCGCGGCGAAATCCGTACCCTTGTGTGAGCGCCATTTGTTGAGTATCGGGTGAAAACGAGACAGGGAAAAGCTGGAACTCACCCGTGAAAACTCGATGGGAGAACGCAGAAAGGCTTTGTGTACGCTCTTGCCTTCAGGGGTGTAATAATCCCCGTGTTGCGCATCTTTCTGGAAATACACGGCACGGTAAGTATGGCCTTGATTGATGAATTCAGCAGCCTGGATGCGGCCCGTATGCAGCAATGCGCCGTTGCTGTAGGTCATTTCATACACCACGGTGAACTTGTCGCCTTTGCGCAAATCATGGTGGAAGTCGATGTCGCCGCTGAAAAGTTCGTTCAATTGATTGGCGGCAGCTTCCGGCATGCCCGCATCGTCAGTGGCGGCATACAAGTTGGTCTTGATTTCGCCAGTGCGCACGAACAAGCGATTCTCCAGTTGCGAGGGGAGTGTTTTGGTATGGAAAACACCGTCTAGTTTGTCAATCAGGATCTGCGCGCTGTTGTCACCGAGATAGCGCAACGCGATCAAGCCGCCAGTGGCAGTGGTTTCGGCTTGCATTTCTGTGCCGACCGGCAATTTGCGAAAAGACACGGCTTCGGCGGATTTGCGCAAATAGTCACTGGCGGCAGCATCTTCAATACTCAGGCGGCGTAACAGTTCATCCACGGTATCGCCGCGTTGCACGCGTTCGTTGCGCCAGTAGCTGGCGGCAGTGGTTTCGGGATCAGCGATTTTGGGTAATGCGATTTCCTCGATGGCAACCTTGGTCGAGGTCAAATCAAGATCACTTTGCGGCACCAGGCCGAAAGCGGTGACTACGCCCAGCAACGGCAGGGTGGACATGGCCACGAACCAGCGCAGCTTTTTTTTGCTTGCTAGTATCATTTTGCGTTCTTGGCTGAGCAGATTTTGGGTTAACATTCGTGCCTCCTTGAGTTGCTTTGCTTTGTTCTGGCAACGTGTTGTGTTGATGACCGGTGCGCACTTTACCAGAAACAGGC
The DNA here is from genome assembly GCA_003134595.1 of Gallionella sp. Classification (GTDB taxonomy): domain Bacteria; phylum Pseudomonadota; class Gammaproteobacteria; order Burkholderiales; family Gallionellaceae; genus Gallionella. The sequence goes on from PLBS01000066.1 coordinate 2,668, forward strand.
ATCCCCTCAAAACTGAACTGATGGGTGGCAAAACCCGACCGATGAATGGTTAAAAGAGCGGGAATGAGCAGTTTGTTGCCTTTTCGTATTTGAATTGATGATGAATATGACGGAAATGACGCAGCCAGAAATGATGCACGCAGAAATGACACCTCCCGACGCGCTGGCGCAAATCAAGCGCGGCGCTCACGAACTGCTGCTTGAAGGCGAGTTGAAACACAAGCTGGACTTGGGCCGCCCGCTGCGCGTTAAGGCGGGCTTCGATCCGACCGCGCCGGACTTGCACCTCGGCCATACCGTGCTGCTCAACAAGATGCGCCAGTTGCAAGACCTCGGCCATCACGCGCTGTTTCTGATCGGCGACTTCACCGGAATGATCGGCGACCCCAGTGGTAAAAATACCACCCGCCCACCCTTGTCGCGTGAGCAGGTGATGGGGAATGCCCAGTCCTACCGCGAGCAGGTGTTCAAAGTGCTGGATCCAGAAAAAACCGAGATCGTGTTTAACTCGACCTGGATGGATAAATTCAGCGCGGTTGATCTGATTAAATTGGCGGCCACGCACACAGTGGCGCAAATGCTGGAGCGCGACGATTTTTTCAAACGCTACAAGAGCAACCAGCCGATCGCCATCCACGAATTCATCTATCCGCTGGTGCAGGGCTATGACTCCGTGGCACTCAAGGCGGACATCGAGCTGGGCGGCACGGATCAAAAATTCAACCTGCTGATGGGACGCGAGTTGCAGAAGCATTACGGGCAGCCGGCGCAGTGCATACTCACCATGCCGTTGCTGGAAGGCTTGGACGGCGTGAACAAAATGTCCAAGTCGTTGGGTAATTACATCGGCGTCACCGACACGCCGCAGGATATGTTCGGCAAGCTGATGTCTATTTCCGATACTTTGATGTGGCGGTATCTGGAATTGCTGTCGTTCCGCAATCTGAACGAGATCGCCGGTTGGCGCGCAGAAGTGGCTGCCGGACGCAATCCGCGCGACATCAAGGTGTTGCTGGCGCAGGAAATCGTGGCGCGCTTCCACACCCGGCAGGCCGCAGAAGCCGCTTTGGCGGAATTCGAAGCGCGCTTTCGCCAGGGCGTGTTGCCGGATGACATGCCGGAAGTCAATGTTTCCGCGCCTGGCGGCAGCATTGTTGTGCCGCAACTGCTCAAACAGGCTGGGCTGGTGGAGGGGACCTCCGAAGCGATGCGCATGATCCAGCAAGGCGCGGTCAAGCTGGACGGTGAACGTATCAATGACAAGTCAGTCGTGGTCAAGGCAGGCACGGTGGTTGTGGCGCAGGTCGGCAAGCGAAAATTCGCCCGAATTACGGTTCAGTAAATTGTAGTTGTGGGCTCCGGGCTGTTTTGCTAGAATCGCGCCCTCAAATTTTTTGTAGAAGGTAGTTTGTTCATGACAACAGTACGTGTTAAAGAGAATGAGCCGTTTGAAGTAGCGATGCGTCGTTTCAAGCGTTCCGTGGAAAAGACCGGTCTGCTGACCGATTTGCGCGCCCGCGAATTTTACGAGAAGCCTACCGCAGAACGCAAGCGCAAACTGGCTGCCGCCGTGAAGCGCCACTACAAGCGCCTGATGAGCCAAGTTCTCCCTCCCAAGCTCTATTAATTAACCTGCCGCGCCTGCCCTGGGTGTAGCATGGTTTCGCATTTGGGCGCTTCTAGAAATTCAGAGTTCGTCCAAATGCAAGACGCGAAAAAATTTACGCCGCGCCGCATATGGTTTATATGCAAGCAAGGAAATTTTTGAGCAACGCAGCAGTTGGAATGAAATCTGGATTTATAGAAGTGCCCATGAGTCTCAAGCAACAAATCACTGACGATATGAAAACCGCGATGCGCGCCAAGGATGTGGCGCGCCTCGGGGCGATTCGTCTATTGCTCGCCGCCATCAAGCAGCGCGAGGTGGACGAGCGCATCGAGTTGTCGGATGCGGACGTGGTCGCGATCATCGAAAAGATGAACAAGCAGCGGCGCGATTCCATCAGTCAATATGAAGCGGCAGGCCGTCAGGATTTGGCGGATGTCGAAAAATTTGAAATGACTGTTTTGGCAGCCTACATGCCGCAACAACTCAGCGAAGCCGAAATCAGTGTCGCAATAGCTGAGGCGATTGCAGCGACCGGTGCGACTGGTCAGCAAGACATGGGCAAAGTGATGGGTATGCTCAAACCCAAGTTGGCCGGACGCGCCGATATGGGCAAGGTTTCTGCGTTGATTAAAGCGCAACTGACTAAATAATCTGTAGTAACCATCCCGGGTAGTACCCAGATAACCATTCCTTGGTTTATTGCCGAGCGTAATGAAAAGGCGGTGCTGGCGTGATTCCAAAAAATTTCATTCAGGATCTGCTTAATCGTCTCGATATCGTGGACGTGGTCGAGCGCTATGTGCCGCTCAAAAAAGCCGGTGCGAATTTCGTCGCTTGCTGTCCGTTCCACAACGAAAAATCCCCTTCATTTACGGTAAGCCAGGCCAAGCAGTTTTATCATTGTTTCGGTTGCGGTGCGCATGGCACGGCGATTGGTTTTGTTATGGAACATGCCGGGTTTGGCTATGTTGATGCGATTGAGGAACTGGCGCGCAGCGTGGGTTTAGAGGTTCCGCATGAGCGTCAGGCAGCAGGAGAGGCATACCAAAAAGTTGCGCCGGATTTGTATGAGGTGATGCAAACCGCCACGCGCTATTACCGCGAGCAACTCAAGCTTTCGCAGCGTGCGATTGATTATCTCAAGCAGCGCGGGTTGAGTGGCGAAATCGCGGCAAAATTTGGCATCGGCTACGCGCCGGACGGTTGGCAAAATCTAGCTGCCGCGTTTCCCAGCTATCAGGACGAGACGCTGAGCGAGACCGGCTTGGTGATTGAAAAGGAAGATGAGGCCCCCGCAAGGGGGACGCCACCAGACGCTCGCGCTGCGCGCGGTCTTGGCGCAGGTAAACGCTATGACCGGTTTCGCGACCGCATCATGTTCCCCATCATCAATGTGCGCGGTCAGGTCATCGGCTTTGGCGGACGCGTACTGGACAAGGGCGAGCCCAAATACCTGAACTCGCCGGAAACGCCGCTGTTTGAAAAAGGCCATGAACTGTATGGTCTGTTTCAGGCGCAAAAAGCCATCCGCGCCGAGCAACGAGTGCTGGTGGTGGAAGGTTACATGGACGTGGTGGCACTGGCGCAACACGGCGTGGAATATGCCGTCGCAACTTTAGGCACGGCGACCACTCCGTACCATGTGCAAAAATTATTGCGCCTCACAGAACACATCGTATTTTGTTTTGACGGCGACAAGGCCGGGCAGCGTGCGGCCTGGCGTGCTCTGGAAAACGCATTGCCATACCTGCAAGACGGCAAGCGCATCAATTTTTTATTTTTGCCAGTCGAACATGACCCGGACAGCTTCATCCGCGAATTCGGCAAAGCTGCTTTCGAGCAGCGTATGCGGGAAGCCATGCCGCTTTCAGCTTACCTGTTGCGTGAAATCAGTGCGGAACTGGATTTGCGCAGCCAGGAAGGGCGTAATCAATTATTGCAACGCGCCAAACCGTTACTGACCGCGATCATTGCGCCAACCACTGCCTTGTTGCTGCGCAAGGAAGTTGCCGCACTTTCCGGTGTGAGCCAAGCGGAGTTGGAGGCGTTGTATGAGATCAAACCGGTGGCGCGTGCGCCGCGTATCGCTTTCCAAAAAACCGGGCGCGCTCCGCCTTCGGCGCATCGCTTGCTGTTGCAATGCCTGATTGCACAACCCGAGTTAGGGCAGCAGGTACCTGGCGAGTGGCATGACCAGGGCGCGGATGCCGATGCGGTTTTAGCCGTGCTGATGGTGTTGCGTGAAACTGATTTCACGCTGAGCAGTCCTACCCTTGCGCAGTTGTTTCAAGGCACTAGCCATGAAAAAACGTTGGCCGCCGCACAGGCAGATATGCTGAATTGGGGTGAGAGTTTTGATGTAAGTGCCGAGTTTGCCGGGCTGATCAGCAAGTTCAACGAAGGTCAACGCCGCCAGCTGTTTCAAGCCCTGCAGGTGAAATTGGCGCAAGGCGGTTTGTCCAACCTGACCGACCTGGAACGCGAGCAGTACAGGCTTTTGCTGCAACGAGGCTAACCAGCCTGCGTGTGTTGTTGGGGCTTTAGCCCCTTACAACCACGGCGTACCCCTTGCGGGTGTACTTAGTCGGCGTTTGTTGCCGGCTTATAACCAACCACTTGGCAACCGTCTTTTGGTTGCTTAGTGGGATGGCTAGTGGTTTTATCAGTCGATTGGCTATGCAAAGCTAAGCATCTAATGAGGTTAGGAAAATCCCGGCAGAATCGGGTATAATCCGCCGCTTTTATTCGGCCTTAACGCAATATTTGGGCCTTACGCAATTAGGAATATGAACATGGCAAAGCTTAAAGACAAGAAAAAGCCGATCAAGAAACAAGCTGTCGTTATCGAGCAGCCGGTCATTGATCAGTTGAAGGATATCGAGGCGAGGCGCACGCGCCTGAAAGCTTTGATCGTGCTGGGCAAAGAACGCGGCTATCTGACGTACGCGGAAATCAACGACCATTTGCCGGATATGCTCGAAGTCGAGCAGATCGAAGGCGTGGTCAGCATGATCAATGAGATGGGCGTCTCGGTGTGCGACGTGGCCCCTGACGCCGAAACTCTCATCATGACGGATGTCGCGCCTGCGGTGGCGGATGAAGATGCGGTGGAAGAAGCCGAAGCCGCGCTTTCTACGGTGGACTCGGAATTCGGCCGCACCACCGATCCGGTGCGTATGTATATGCGCGAAATGGGCACGGTCGGGTTGCTCACTCGCGAAAAAGAAATTGAGATCGCCAAACGTATCGAAGAAGGCCTGAAACACATGATTCAGGCGATTTCCGCGTGTCCGGCGACGATAGCCGAAATCCTGGCGTTATCCGCAAAGATCGAAAGCAATCAGATGCGCATCGACGAACTGATTGATGGTTTTGTGGATGTCGCAGATGAAGCCGTCATCGCCGCGAACGGCGATGACGAGGTAGAAGAAATCAGCGCCAATGACAGCGACGAAGAAGAGGACGAAGAAGCGGCAGCGGCTGCGGCTGCGGCCAATCTGGCGCAGTTGAGGGCGGATGCATTGGCGCGTTTCGCCGTGGTTGCTGATTTGTTCACCAAACTGGGCAAGGCTTATGATAAGCACGGCTATCGCAGCAAGCAGTACGACAAGCTACAGACTGGTATCTCTGACGAACTGATGAAGTTCCGCTTCTCCGCGAAGCAGGTGGATGCGCTGTGCGACACCATGCGCGGCTTGGTCGAAGAAGTGCGTCGCAGCGAGCGCAGCATTCAGGAAATGTGCGTGACCAAAGGCAAGATGCTGCGCCCGCATTTCATCAAAACCTTTCCGGGCAATGAAGTCAATTTGCAATGGTTATCGCAGGAACTGAAGACGAAAAAACCCTATAGTGAAACGCTGGAGCGTTACCAGCATGCCATCGTAGAGCAGCAAAAACGGCTGCTGGATTTGCAACAGCGCGTCGGTATCCCGATTCGCGACTTGAAGGAAATCAACCGGCAAATGACCAACGGCGAAGCCAAGGCACGCCGTGCCAAGCGCGACATGATCGAGGCCAACCTGCGTCTGGTGATTTCAATCGCCAAAAAATACACCAATCGTGGCCTGCAATTCCTCGACCTGATTCAGGAAGGCAACATCGGTCTGATGAAAGCGGTGGACAAGTTTGAATACCGCCGCGGCTATAAATTTTCGACCTACGCCACCTGGTGGATACGCCAGGCGATCACCCGCTCCATTGCCGACCAGGCACGCACCATCCGTATCCCGGTGCACATGATAGAAACCATCAACAAAATGAACCGCATCTCACGGCAAATCATGCAAGAGACCGGTCAGGAGCCGGATGTTGCGACATTGGTGATCAAGATGGAAATGCCGGAAGACAAGATCCGCAAGATTTTTAAAATCGCCAAAGAGCCGATCTCAATGGAAACGCCGGTGGGCGATGACGACGATTCGCACTTGGGCGATTTCATCGAAGACTCGCATACCGCAGTGCCTATCGATGCGGCAATTTACGAGAGCCTGCGCGGTGCGACCTCGGATATTCTGGACAGCCTGACACAACGGGAAGCCAAGGTATTGCGGATGCGCTTCGGCATCGAAATGAACACCGACCACACGCTGGAAGAAGTGGGCAAGCAATTCGATGTCACGCGCGAACGTATCCGTCAGATCGAAGCCAAGGCACTGCGCAAGCTTCGCCATCCTTCGCGTTCCGAAAAGCTGAAGAGCTTCCTGGACAGCGAAAACTAAGCTGGCAATAACTAAACTTTTACGGGTCGTTAGCTCAGTTGGTTAGAGCAGAGGACTCATAATCCTTTGGTCGGTGGTTCAAGTCCACCACGACCCACCAATAAATCAAAGGCTTGCAGAAATGTGAGCCTTTTGTTTTTAAGTTAGTAGACCATTAGTAGACCGTTTGTTGATATGTATTTGACTACACGCCTGGCAGAAATTAATTTTACGAACTGTAGAAATCGGCCAGAAAAGGAAGTTTTCGAGCGTCTGGTTGTGAGCAACGTAATAACAAGATGCTATAGCCGTTGTGTGCCAATAGCTGACATACACCAAACTTGGCAAAAACCATCAAGTTAAATTTCTGGCTTAGCTACGACATAGGACAGTGAATTCAAGACATTTGAAACCCCATTCTTGGGAAGAACTTGTAAACGAATCCAACCACCTCCTTGTCTGGTCAGCCCTTCGATCTCGTCGTGTTGACCAAAAAGAGAGAAATCATGTTTCGCTGTCCCACTGTATTGTAATAAGTAAATTTCTCCAGGGTTAAAACTCAAGTTCAAATTTGCATTGGAATTAAAAGGGTTAGGATAACCTGCGCTAATCGAGTGCTTGCCAGCCGGAATTTGAAACCAAGTGAATCTTTCATCGGGAAGCCATGCCACAATTTTGTCGTCAATTAGAATCTTGATATTCGCCTTTGTAGGCATTGAGTTAGTTCGAAATACGAATACGGTGGCAAGCTGCGTTTGGGGTGGCTCAACATATGTTGCTGTTGCGATTACCTCAGTGTGAGCGCATGAAGTCAAGAGAATTACTGCCCATAATGAAATAAATATTATTCTGGATTTCATGCTTATAAGTTCCCCACAGTTTTCTGCTCCCAGCAGGCTACTTCAACCGGATGCTTTTGGCAATTGTGCGAGAACGACCGCTTACGGAATCTTGATGTACTGCAATGTGTCGCGGCCTGCGTACTACGAATGGCAGCTTTGCAACGACAAATATGGCATCATGTCCTGCCGCTGTGTGCCAAAATCGGAACTTCAACTTGATATTACAATTAGCCCTGTCCGCATTATCAAAACATGTCCGGACGGATCTGTAATATGCATACCTGTTAGACGCTCAGGACTGCGTGGCATGGCCTTCTACCGAGTCTCCCTAAATGGCACAGACATTCAAATCCAAAACCTTGATGGTGGTAATTCGTTCATTGTTTTTTTATACTACTCCCGCAGTTAGGGCTGAATCGGCTGAAGACGCCGTTGAGATTGTGAGGTAGAAAATGTCCCCTAAAGAAGTAATCATCATTGTTTTGTTAATTATAATTTTCGTGGTTTCGTTTGTGTACTGGGCAAAGTCGAGCGGCGGAGGAGGATTCTGGTAGGAGGCAGGGATTTCAGGCCATGTTTAGAACTTAGAAGAAATTGAAGCCTTGACCGATTAAGATAAATTGGCCGAAGAGATTTCAAACTGGAACACTACCTGAGATTGATATTTCTTGCGGTTGGATCAATAGCCGCTGGATTTGCGTTTGGCTGGATTGCAGGGTTCGCCGCATTATTATTTTCTTTCTATTGCACCAAACTAATTGTTTTGTATACTTGCCTGAACATTTGTTATTGTTGAAAAGAAAAAAGGAAATGAAACATTTTTTTAAACAGATGTCTTTAATTTGTTTATGCTTGTTTGCGTTGATCGGACATGCTATAGCCGATACCTTGTTGGATGCAAAACATGCATTCGATGCGGGTGACTATGCAAAAGCTACAAAGTTATTCAAGCCCTTGGCAAAAAAAGGCAATGCTATCGCTCAAGTAAGTCTTGGGGAGATGTATATCAATGGTCAGGGTGTTCCTCAAGATGACCAAGAGGCAGAGAAATGGTATCGACTGGCGGCAGCACAGGGTAATTCTGTCGCGCAATCCTATCTTGGGTGGATGTATATCAATGGACAAGGTGTCCCTCAAAATTTAGTGCTGGCATATATGTGGCTGAATATTGCTTCCGCAACTGAAAAGGATAGCAATAGAAAGCAGCAAGCTGCCGAAAACCGTGACAAAACTGCAAGGCTAATGAATGAGCAGCAAATTGCTGAAGCTCAGGAACTTACAAAGAAATGCACCACAAATAAATTTAAGGGGTGTTAGCAAATTAAAATGCACGTCTTCCAGATCTTGAGTATTTGCAATTAAGAATTTCGTTTATCTGTTATGAATCTTGGGCTGCGCATTACGAATGGCTGCTATGCGGCGGCATATATGGCAACATGCCTTCCGGTATGTGTCGAACGCGGTACTTGGCGAAGTTCCGCTTTATGGCATCGAAAAATTCTGTTGCTTACAGAAGAGCAAATTACGGTTTTGTGTCGGTAACTAACCTTCGTGAGCGTCCGCTGTTGGCACTGCCACACTCCCGCTGGTTGGATTGGTTACTGTTGCGGTTGACCGATGACCTTAAGCAGTTGAGAAAGATCACCAGAGCCTTGTGCCAGCGCCTGCGGTCCCTCTATCTTTTCTTGTGTCCAGTCCACCATCTCACCTCCACCCCATGACACTAATGAGGCGAGTACGAACACCAGGAGCCCACGTGTCATGCCCTTTGGGATTCCCTGCTTATCCAGATAGCGGTGAGCATACCAAGCGGCGATGAAGAATATGATGGTGGAAATGATCAGGTTCCACATGGAGGGCAGCGTGAACATTATTGGTTTTTCTCCTGGGTTGGAATGTTGCGAATCATGCAGATTAAAGTCTAGTGTGTGTATTCCGTTCCAAAATGGTTATAACAACAACTAGCTTATGGCATCGAATAACGTTTAGCCGCTAACACCAAGATAAGTGTCAACTTTATTTATTGTGGTGGAGCACCGTTTGGTGCACTCGGTACAGGAGCGGGTGGAGGTGGGGGTGGAGTAGCCAGTACAGCTTGCCATCCACTTGGGCATGATTGCACATACGGGTAATAAGCATTGGCGGCAGTACAGAAATACCAGTACTGGACAGGTGGGGGTGCAACGCTAGGTGCATAGGCCGGAGCAGGCTGTGTATAAACTGGATACGGCTGTTCGTATACCGGATAAGGATAGTATGGATAATAGGGATAAGCCAAGTCATATCCGATAGCACCACCTATCAGAGCTGGACCAATCCAAGCTCCCCCCCAGCCACCGCCGCCTCTCCAGCCACCGCCTCTTCCCCAGTCACCGCCACGGTCACCGCCATGACCACCGCCACGACCACCTTCAGCGTAAGCCGTAGTGGTTGATAAAATCGCAAGAAATGCAATAAATAATATTTTTTTCATGGCATCACTCCCAATGAAATTGTAACTTTTGCAAGAACGCCCATGGATGAGGCTGCCTCTATTATCCTGTCAACTATAACACCCGCCACATCTTGCTATTCAATCCCGACTGGAATTCGACCACCTCAGTAAAGCAACGTTCCGCACCACCCTGATATAACAGTCGCCTAAAAATGGTGTTATTGCGCAGCTTGCAAGCCTAGTTTTGAGTGTCGGGTTTTAAGCAGATAGTAGACGTTGAGATTGATGCAGTGTGATGGGCCGCAAACGACACTTAAGAGACCGTCAGCGTTCCGAAAAGCAGACTTTCAGAAAGCACTTAAACCTATGTGATTCGGACTATTCTTTCTGGGTTTCGTGGACAAGGTCTTCCAATTCCCTCAGCTTGGCTGCAATTTCTGGTTGTCTTGGTTTTGTTACGGACCCTCCGATTTGATCCAGTATCTCTTGTGGAGGCACCTGGCCATTCGAGCGAAATGGGCCTCCACATACATATCCCGTAGCCACTACCCGACCTTTGCGTTCGAATGATTGTTTGAAGTAAAAGGTTGTGTCATCCCACCACACGATTCTGGTTTTTAATTGGTATCGCTGAAATACCTTCAATGGGTAGCGAAAGCGAATCGTGTCAAAGGTTACCACTGGCCCCCATTTATTTTTTAGCATCAATTTCAGTAGCCCCGAGCGAAAGACTATATCCATTCTGCCCAAGTCCATCAACGCAATATAGCGATCATTCGAAATTTTGCTGATATCTGTATCGTTCGGCAAAACGATCAGGCTTAGTACAGATTCATCCAGGATGTTGATGGGTTTCTTCCAGAGTGAAGAAAGTAGCAATAGTAGAAGTCTAAGGCGTAGCCTCATTGTGTCCCCCGAGATTCGGTTCCATATTTCACTGAGAAAGAATCGCGTCTGACTGGAGTGTCGGATTACAAACTGACACAGATTTATTCTTTCGCAAGGTAGTCGTATACAACTCGGCCGTAATCTAAGGCGAAACCGCCAATATAATAAACACCACTTACAATCTCAAGAACTGGAATCCTCCCTAAAGGATCAAATTCTGTTGAACCTAAACGTATTGTCGCTTTTCCAGGACGAACATCAGTATTCTGTTCATCCCTAAGCACCGCTGTGGTTAATTGCTTCACGTCATACATTGAGCCCCCCGTGACAGATGGAACTGCTTTCATCAAGAAAGTAGAACGTGGAGAAAAGGCCCTAGGCGGAATTGGCGCTCCCACATGCAAGGTGGCATCTATCAGCGAGGTTCCCTCGCTCATTACACTTGCGTGGACCACTCCATCTTTTACTTCCATACTAAGATCAGCTTGAAACTTAGGGTACCCAAATACTTCCCGGCCTATCGTTATTGGCAGAATCTTGTCCAAGTAAAGGACCGGCATGTAACACCCCTTATCGCTCCCGTATGACGCGGGTATCATGACCCCAGCTTCGTAATAGTTGATCTGCTTGGGATGAACGGCGTTAAGCTCGCCAACATAGATGGTCATCAGGCTGTCTGCGTTTACGACCAACGGTTCAGGCACCAATGCCCGTAGCACATCGGCAGAGGTCTTAAAAGTTATCGCCAGCGTCCGATTGTTTTCATAGGTGAATGGCGGCATAACGTAGGGTGGTGTCGTACAGGAAAGATGAGTCTCATCAAATTGGTTAGCCATGGCAACCTCCTCTTGGTTTCTTGCTACGTGAATGGTGCTGTATAACGAAAACGTAGAAAAACTATCTTCATAACTGCATCCTGCCGTGAATCAAATGGAGTATCAAGTTGAAGTCCGCTATTGGCACCGAGCTGCCCATCGAGCCTTGTAATAGCTCACCTGAAAGCTGCCACTGGAGTCTTGCGTTCAGGTCAGTTATTCAGATCGCCCGGTAGCGGATACAGGTGACACACTTAATCAGACACATTGCTGCCCGTCGCGGTAGTCAGCTACCGACCCAAACCGCCTACGCCAATACCATAAAAAT